>DATLRE010000132.1:0-22374 GCA_035534835.1 Acidimicrobiales bacterium | reverse complement strand
CCCGAGGTCGGCGGGGCGGAGGAGGATGCGGCTGCTCAGGATGTCCACGGTGCGCCTCCCGGTCGGTGCGACGGCCCCTGTCTACAACACCGGCTCGGGCACCGCCGGCGACCGGTCAGTAGGTGGTGTCGGCGTCGAGGTCCCGGGTGTGGTCCCGGGCGGCCTGCAGGAGCTCCTGGCCGGCCGCCAGCACGGACAGGTCGCCCCGGACGCGGATCCGTCCGGCGTTGAGCGCCTCGGCCGGGGAGTGCCGGCCCTGGGCGAGCGCCGCCGCGTCGGCGTACCGGAGGGCAATGGTCACGTCGGCGTCCGGAGCGCCTGCGCCCGCCGGCTCGAGCGGCCCGATCTCCAGCACCAGCGTTCCCTCCCCGGCCCGCAGCACCAGCCGCACGTCGCCGTCGGGCCCGCCACGTACCTCCTGGGCCACGCTGAACCGGCCGTCGGCCGCCGCCAGTCCGGCGTCCGGGCCGGGGGCGGGCAGGAGCACGCCGGCCAGCGCCTCGTTGAACGCCTCGACCCAGTCCTCGGTCAGGAAGCGGGGCACGTGACGGGAGCCGGGGACCGGCTCACGCCGGGGGGTCGTCGTGCGGCGCGGTGTCCGACGGGGCCGACGTCACCGGGGCCGTGGCCGTGGCCAGCACGGGCTCGTCGAAGGCGCCGGGCTGGGGCACGCCGTGGACACCGCCCGCCGGCAGCACCGCGGCCGGCCCGGACGACGGCGCCTCGGTAGCGGCCTCGTCGGCGGTGCGCTTGGTCCGCTTGCGGATCTTGCGGCCGAGCCACGCCACCGGGTCGTACTTGGCGTCGACGACCCGCTCCTTCAGCGGGATGATGGCGTTGTCGGTGATCTTGATGTGCTCCGGGCAGACCTCGGTGCAGCACTTGGTGATGTTGCACTTTCCGAGGCCCTGCTCCTCCTGGAGGAGCTGGCGACGGTCGTTGGTGTCGAGCGGGTGCATCTCCAGCTCGGCCGAGCGGATGAAGAACCGGGGACCGGCGTAGGCCGTCTTGTTCTCCTCGTGGTCGCGGACCACGTGGCAGACGTCCTGGCACAGGAAGCACTCGATGCACTTGCGGAACTCCTGGCTCCGCTCCACGTCGATCTGGGCCATCCGGTAGCCGCCGGCCTCCTCCTCGTCGGCCGTCTTCGGCCGGGCGCTGAGCGGCGGGATCCGCTTCGCCACCTCGTAGTTGTACGAGACGTCGGTGACGAGGTCCCGGATCACGGGGAACGCGCGCATGGGCGCGACGGTCACCGTCTCGCCGACGGGCAGCGTGTCCATCCGGGTCATGCACATGAGCGACGGACGGCCGTTGATCTCCGCGGAGCACGAGCCGCACTTGCCGGCCTTGCAGTTCCACCGGCACGCCAGGTCGGGGGCCTCGGTGGCCTGGACGCGGTGGATCACGTCGAGGACGACCTCGCCCTCCTGGGCCGGCATCACGTACTCGGCGAACTCGCCGCCCTGGTCGTCGCCGCGCCAGATGCGCATGGTGACCTCGCCGCTCTGGTCGCTCCGGACGATCTCCTCGGCCATCAGTTCGCCTCCTCGAGTAGTGCCTTCAGGTCGTCCGGCATCACCGGCACCGGTTCGGGCTGGCTGGTGATCGACCGCACCGACGGGGTGCCGCCGACGCCGCGCGGGGCGGCCGACGGGTCCGGGATGCGCTCGACGAAGTTGACCTTGCCCATCTCGGGGTCGGCCGTCGGGAAGTCGTCGCGGGTCTGGCCGCCACGGCTCTCCTTGCGGTTGAGGGCCCCGAGCGCCGTGCACTTCGAGACGGTGAGCATCGACGGGAGGTCGGTGGTGAGGTTCCACCCCGGGTTGTACTTGGTGCCGCCCGTCAGCGAGATGTTGGCGGCCCGTTCCTCGAGCACCTCGATCTTGCCGAGGGCCTCCTCGAGCTCGGACCCGGTGCGGATGATCCCGACGAGGCTCTGCATCGTCTCCTGGAGGTCCTGCTGGATGTCGTACGGGTTCTCGCCGCCCTCGCGGGTGAACGGGGCGACGGCGGCGTCGATGGCCTCCTGGATCTGCCCCTCGTCCAGGGTGACCTCGCCGGTGCGGCCCGAGGCGAACTCGGCGGCGCCGATCCCGGCCCTGCGCCCGAACACCAACAGGTCGGAGAGCGAGTTGCCACCGAGGCGGTTGGCGCCGTGCATGCCCCCGGCCACCTCGCCGGCGGCGAACAGGCCCGGAACGGTGGCGGCGGTCGAGTCGGCATCGACCCGGACCCCACCCATGATGTAGTGGCAGGTCGGGCCCACCTCCATCGCCTCGGCCGTGATGTCCACGCCGGCCAGCTCCTTGAACTGGTGGTACATGGACGGCAGGCGACGACGGATGTCCTCCGCCGTCCGCCGGGTGGCGATGTCGAGGAAGACGCCACCGTGGGGGCTGCCCCGGCCGGCCTTCACCTCGGAGTTGATCGAGCGGGCGACCTCGTCGCGGGGGAGGAGCTCGGGAGGCCGGCGGCCGGCGGTGTGGTCGTCGTACCACTTGTCGGCCTCGTCCTCGGAGTCGGCCGTCTCGGCCCGGAACATGTCGGGCACGTAGTCGAACATGAACCGGTCGCCCTCCGAGTTGCGCAGCACGCCGCCGTCGCCCCGGACGCCCTCGGTCACCAGGATGCCCCGGACCGACAGCGGCCAGACCATCCCGGTCGGGTGGAACTGGACGCACTCCATGTCGATGAGGTCGGCCCCGGCCCACAGCGCCATGGCGTGGCCGTCGCCGGTCGACTCCCAGGAGTTGGACGTATACATCCAGCTCTTGCCGACGCCGCCGGTGGCGAGCACCACCGCCTTGGCCTTCAGCACGACGAATCCTCCGGTGGGCCGCCAGTAGCCGACGAGGCCGGACACCGCGCCCTGGGCGTCGTGCAGCAGGCGGAGCACCTTCAGCTCCATGAAGACCTCCATGCCGTCGGCCACGGCCTTCTGCTGCATGGTGCGGATCAGCTCGAGGCCCGTCCGGTCGCCCACGTGGGCCAGCCGGGCGTACCGGTGGCCGCCGAAGTCCCGCTGGAGGATCAGTCCGTCCTCGGTCCGGTCGAACAGGGCGCCCCACGCCTCGAGCTCGCGGACCCGGTCCGGGGCCTCCTGGGCGTGCAGCTGCGCCATGCGCCAGTTGTTGAGGAGCTTCCCGCCCCGCATCGTGTCGCGGAAGTGCACCTTCCAGTTGTCCTCGGCGTAGACGTTGCCCATGGCCGCGGCCATGCCGCCCTCGGCCATGACGGTGTGCGCCTTGCCCAGCAGCGACTTGCACACCACCGCGGTGCGCAGGCCCATGGCCTGGGCCTCGACGGCCGCACGCAGGCCGGCACCGCCGGCCCCGATGATGATGACGTCGAATTCGTGGGTCTCGTAGTCGGTCATGTGTTCGTCGCTCTCAGAAGTGGAAGCCGGCGTCGTGGATGGCCCCGCTGGCCACCAGGCGCACGTACAGGTCGGTCAGGGCCACGAAGACGAGGCTCATCCAGGCGAACAGCATGTGCTTCCCGTTCAGCGGTGTGAGCGCCTTCCAGAGCTTGTGCCGGATGGGCGCCTTGGAGAACTGCTTGACCCCGCCGCCGCACAGGTGCCGACAGGCGTGGCAGCTGAGGGAGTAGAGCCACAGCAGCGTGGCGTTGATGCAGAGGACCACGGTGCCGACGCTGACGCCCCAGCCGAGGCCGGGCTGGCGGAAGGCCACGACGGCGTCGATGGTGAGGATCACGTTGAAGACGAGGCCGAAGTAGAAGAAGTACCGGTGGGCGTTCTGGAGGAGCAGCGGGAACCGGGACTCACCGGTGTAGCTGCCGTGCCCGTCGGACACCGCGCAGGCCGGGGGCGCCAGCCAGAACGACCGGTAGTACGCCTTGCGGTAGTAGTAGCAGGTCATCCGGAAGCCGAGCGGGAAGATGAGGATGAGCAACGCCGGCGAGATCGTCCACCAGGTGATGACCGTCGACGGGTGGCTGCCGGGGACGCAGCTCGCCGTGAGGCAGGGGGAGTAGAAGGGGGAGATCAGGTCCCGGTTGAACGGGGCGCCGACGTAGTAGTTCTTGTTCACGAAGGCGGCCCAGCTGGCGTAGGCCACGAAGGACGTGAGCACGGCGAACGTCACCACGGGTTGGACCCAGTAGCGGTCGGTCCGGAGGGTGGCCACATCCGGCCCGCCCCGTGCCCCGCCCAGGACGACCGGGGTGACCGCCGGGCTCACTGATGGGTCCTCCAACGTCGTCAACGCTCATCTCCCTCATCGGGCCGTGTCCGGCCGAATAGTGCGGCCGTTCCGGGCCGTGGTCCGCGTGGCGCGTTGCGCCACGACGCGCGCAGTCCCAGGGGTCTGCGAGCTGGCAGGCCCTCATCATTCCACCCCTGGGCACGGCGTGCGAAACCCGGTGTCCCCGTCCGGGGCCGGGACCGCCGGAATCGTGTCCGGCGGGCGCCGAGGTGCCGCCGCACCGCACCGCCGACGCCCCGCGTAGGCTCGTCCCCATGACTACCCCGGAGCCCTCCCGCCGCACCGACGACGCCGGAACGCCCATCGACCTCGCCGCCCGGCTCACACCGCCTCCGGACATCACCACGCTGGGCGCGCTCCGTCAGGCCGGGTGGTCCCCGATGTCCGTGGCGGACGAGATCCGCCGGAACGCCTCGGCCCGCATCGCCGCCGGCCAGCCCCTCGTCAGTGGCGTGCTCGGGTTCGAGGACACCGTCCTCCCCCAGCTCGAGAACGCCGTCCTCGCCGGCCACGACCTGATCCTGCTGGGCGAGCGCGGACAGGCCAAGACGCGGATCATCCGTTCGCTCGTCGGCCTGCTCGACGAGTGGCTCCCGATCGTGGCCCACTCGGAGATCAACGACGACCCGTTCCACCCGATCTCGCGGTTCGCCAAGGACCTGCTGGCCGAAGCGGGCGACGACCTGCCCGTGGCCTGGGTGCACCGCAGCGAGCGCTACGGGGAGAAGCTCGCTACCCCCGACACGTCCATCGCCGACCTGATCGGCGAGGTCGACCCCATCCGGGTGGCCGAGGGCCGCTACCTGTCCGACGAGCTCACCATCCACTACGGCCTCGTCCCCCGGCTCAACCGGGGGATCTTCGCCGTCAACGAGCTCCCCGACCTGGCCGAGCGCATCCAGGTGGGCCTGCTCAACGTGCTCGAGGAGCGCGACGTCCAGATCCGCGGGCACCGGGTCCGCCTCCCGCTCGACATCGTGCTGGTGGCCACCGCCAATCCCGAGGACTACACGAACCGCGGGCGCATCATCACGCCGTTGAAGGACCGGTTCGGGGCCCAGATCCGGACCCACTACCCGCCCGACGCGGCCACCGAGCTCCGCATCGCCGAGCTCGAGGCCGACCTCCCCGGCCGCGGCGACGCCGGCGGGCCCGGCACGGTGGGCGCCCCGCGGGTGGCGGTTCCCGCGTTCATGGCCGAGGTGGTGGCGGAGCTCAGCCAGCTGGCCCGCCAGAGCCCGCACCTGAACCAGCGCTCGGGGGTGTCGGTGCGCCTCACGATCGCCAACTACGAGACGCTGGTGGCCAACGCCACCCGCCGGGCGCTCCGCAACGGCGAGGCCGAGGCCGTGCCTCGGGTGTCGGACCTCCAGTCTCTCCTCTCCTCGACGCAGGGCAAGGTCGAGATCGAGTCGCTCGAGGAGGGACGCGAGGAGGCGATCCTGTCGCAGCTGCTCAACGGAGCCGTGCTCCTGGTGTTCCGGCGGCGGGTGCACCTGGCGGAACCCCAGGCGGTCGTGGGGGCGTTCACCGAGGACACCGTGGTCCACGCCGGTGACGACCTGCCGTCCACCGCATACGCCGAGACGCTCGAGCGGGTGCCGGCGCTGTCGGCGCCGGTGCTGGCCCTGACCGGCGGATCCGAGGACCCGGCCATGGTGGCGAGCGCCACCGAGTTCATCCTCGAGGGGCTCCACCTCACCAAGCGCCTCAACAAGGAGGCCGCCGGCCCCCGTGCGACCTATCGGGGCCGGGGATGACCTGGCGGTACGACTACCGGCGGTGGGACGGGTCCCAGGAGTCGGCGGCCGACGACGCCGACGCCGTCCTCCGGCAGCTGACGGACGACCTGCTCGCCAACGGTGACCTGCAGGAGGCACTGCAGCGGATGCTGAACCGGGGCTGGCAGACCCCCGACGGCGACCAGGTGCAGGGCCTGCGCGACCTGCTCGACCGGCTGCGCGCCGAGCGCGAGGAGCTGCTCGAGCAGGGGGACCTCGGGGGCGCCTTCACCGAGATCGCCGAGGAACTCCAGGAGGTGCTGCGCGAGGAGCGGCTCGGGATCGAGCGCCTCGAGTCCGATGCCCGCGACTCCGGCGACCGGCGCCGCCAGGAGGTCACCGACCAGGTCGCCACCGAGCGCCGGATGGAGCTCGACCTGCTGCCCAACGACCTGGCCGGCCAGGTGCGTTCGCTGCAGCACTACGAATTCGTGTCCTCCGAGGCCCGCGAGCACTTCGAGGCGCTCCTGGAGCGACTGCGCGAGGAGGTCGCGAAGACCTACTTCGACCAGGTGTCCGAGGCCCTGGCGAACCCCGACCCGGCCCAGCTCGAGCACATGCGCCAGGGGTTCGACGCCCTCAACCGGATGATCGAGCAGCGCGAGGCGGGCGATCCGATCGATCCGAGCTTCGCCTCGTTCATGGAGGAGTTCGGCGACCTCTTCCCGGGGAACCCGAAGGACCTCGACGAACTGCTCGAGCAGCTGGCCGCCCGCATGGCGGCGGCCCAGGCCATGTGGAACTCCATGTCGCCGGAGCAGCGGGCACAGCTCCAGGGGCTGGCCGAGTCCCTCCTCGAGGACATGGACCTGCGGTGGCAGGTCGACCGGCTGGCCGGCAACCTCCAGAAGGCGTTTCCGGATGCGGGTTGGGAGCAGCGGTTCCGGTTCCGCGGCGACGACCCGATGGGTATGGGCGAGGGGACCGACGCCGCCGGCCGTCTGCGCGACCTCGACGAGCTCGAGGGCTACCTACGATCGGCCAACTCGCCGGCCTCACTGTCCGAGGTCGATCTGGACAAGGTACGCCGGAGCCTCGGCGACGCCGCCGCCGACTCCCTCGACCGCTTGGCGAAGCTGGCCAAGCAGCTCGAGGAGGCCGGGCTCATCGACCAGCGCGAGGGGCGCTACGAGCTGACGCCGAAGGGCACCCGCCGGATCGGCCAGCAGGCGCTGTCGGACCTGTTCTCCCAGCTGACCAAGGACCGGGTGGGGAACCACGCCACCACGTGGACCGGCACCGGCCACGACCGCGAGGAGACCACCAAGCCCTACGAGTACGGCGATCCGTTCAACCTCGACCTGTCGCGCACCGTCCACAACGCCGTGCGCCGGGCCGGCAGCGGCGTCCCGGTGCGGCTCCACCCCGACGACTTCGAGGTGATCGAGACCGAGGCGCTCACCCGGTCGGCCACCGTGCTCCTGCTCGACCTGTCGCTGTCGATGCCGATGCGCGACAACTTCGTACCCGCGAAGAAGATGGCCCTGGCCCTGCACACGCTCATCTCGTCGCGGTTCCCCCGGGACTACCTCGGGCTGGTCGGGTTCTCCGAGGTGGCCCGCGAGATCGAGCCCGAGGACCTGCCCACGGTCAGCTGGGACTACGTGTACGGGACCAACCTCCAGCACGGCCTGATCCTCGCCCGCAAGATGCTCGCCCATCAGCAGGGGACCAAGCAGATCATCCTGGTGACCGACGGGGAGCCGACGGCGCACATCATCCCCTACGACGGCGGACTCGGTTACGACGTCTTCTTCAACTACCCGCCCGTACCCGAGACGCTCGAGCTCACCCTGGCCGAGGTCCTGCGCTGCACCAAGGCGCAGATCACCATCAACACGTTCCTGCTCGACCCCGACCGGGGCCTGTGGGGCTTCGTCGACCAGCTGTCACGGATCAACAAGGGCCGCACGTTCGCCACCACGCCCGGGGAACTCGGCGACTACGTCCTCGTCGACTTCCTCAACCACAAGACGACCGTCCGGTCGCGGGGACGCCGGGCCGGCTGACCCGGTGGCCGGGCGCCGGGCCGTCAGGGCCGGGTGCTGGCCGGGCCCACGCCGTCGCGGATCTCGCGCTGCACCTTGCGCATCTGGGAGCGCAGCACCAGTCGCCGGACCTCGTCCACGTCGACATCGAGGTAGCGGCCGAGGGCCTCGAACTGCCCGGGCTCCGGTGCCAGCCGGTCCGCCGCCCACCGCCCGACGGCCGCGGCGGTCGCGCCGACCGCCAGCGCCACGTCCTCACACGTCTCGTCTCGCTCCCACATCAGCTCGTCGAGGCGGTCGCCCAGTGTCGGCGGTCTCGTCGCGATGTGCTCCATGCTCCTGCCCCTGTTCTCCGGCCCGGATCCCGACGGAATTGCCACAGGTTCCCGGACGGGCCTGCCCCGGCCCGCTCCCAACGATAGAACCGGCAAATGGGGCGTGCAGGTCGGGGTCGATGAGGGGCCCGGAATTGCCGGTCGGTTGCCGGTCGGTTGCCTCCCGGGTGCAGTGGCCGGCGCGCCCGTCGACCGGGGGACTGCCTGGGCCGATGCCGCACGGCACCCACGGTCCCCTGTCCGGAGGCGCCGGGCGCGCGCCTACATTTTTCTTGCGTTTCCGCCGGTTATGGGGAAGGATTACATACCTGTAGTTACATCCGTGCTATGCGGCTTCTCGCGAAACCGCATGGATGAGTGGGAGGGAGGTCTGGCGATGGACATGGTGTCTTTGATGTACGGGCCCCAAGAACGGACATGGCAGACCAGGGCGAATTGCATGGGGGTCGATCCCGATCTCTTCTTCCCCGAGCGGGGTGCGTCCACCCGCGAGGCGAAGGAGGTCTGCCGCGGGTGCGTGGTGCGCGAGGACTGCCTCGAGTATGCGTTGGCCAACGGCGAGAAGTTCGGAATCTGGGGCGGTCTGTCGGAACGCGAGCGTCGGCGCCTGCGTCGGCAACGCGCCATGCAGCGGCGGGCGGCGACCGCCTCGTAACCGGCGCGCACGGGGCGGGGCCGGGCGGCCGTCAGCCCCGCTGGGCGTCCAGGCGGAATTCGATGGTGTCCTCGGCGCGTAGGCCGAGTTCGGCCCGTCGTCGCCCCGGCACCGCCGACAGTGCGGCGTGGGGCAGCAGCCCGACGAGTTCGCCGCGGCACACCTCGTACCCCTGTGCCGCCGCTCCCCGCGCCACGGTGTCGTACACCTCGGTCAACGTCACCCGTTCCGGGTCGACCACGTTGCAGCTGACCTGGGCGCCGCCTCCTACGGCGAGCCCGAGGGTCCGCAACCCGGGTCGGCGCATGCCCGAAGCCAGGCCCCGGGCCACCGCCACCACGTCCTCCCGGTGTGCCCCGTCGCTCCCGGCCGCCGAGATCCACACGTTGTAGGCGATCAGCACCGTCCGGGCGCCGACGGCGGTGGCTCCGGCCGTGGGATGCGCCACCGGTGGGCCGGTGTCCGGTGCGAGTGCGACGAACGCGTCCCGTCGGACGTCGGGGAGGCTGCGCTCGGGCCCGTAGAGGAAGCAGGGGACTCCGAGCTCGTCGCCCGACCAGCGGGCGTAGGCGTTCCGGGCCCCCAGCACCGAATCCCACGGCGTCGTCGATCCGTCCGGTGCCCGCAGCGGTACGAACGGGACGACGTCGACCGATCCCCGCCGGGGGTGTACGCCGGCATGCCGGCGGAGGTCGATGCGCTCGACGGCGACGGCCGCCACGCTGCGGGTCGCCGCCTCGACGTCGGCCAGCGGGCCGGCGAGGGTCAGGACCGAACGGTGGTGCTCGGCATCGGTGTGGACGTCGAGCACCAGCGGCCCGCCCGCGGCCGCGACGGCCGCGACGACCCCGGCGTCACGCCCCTCGCTGATGTTGACGACGCACTCAGCCGGCGCGTTGCCGGGACCGCCGCCCGGCGTCACCGCCGGGTCAGGAGCGTGCGCCGACGACGCTCAGTCCGACCCGGCGCCGGCGCAGGATCCTGCGCCGTTCCCGCTCGGACTTCCCGCCCCACACGCCGTGGTCGACGCGCTCGGCAAGGGCGTACTCCAGGCACTGCTCGGCGACGGGGCACTCGGCGCAGATGCGCTGGGCCTCCTGCACGCCGACGCCGTCACTCGGGAAGAAGATGGACGGCGACAGCTCCTTGCACTTCCCTACTTCCATCCAGTCCGTGTCCATGGATCCTCCGTGATCCTCGGGGATGTCCCGCCGCCGCCGTGGGCCAGTCCGGCCGCTGGTGCGCTGGCATCCGTTACCTGGCCAGTGTCGCGCCCCGGGTCGGGCGACGGTGCGGAATCGGGGGGTTCTGCGGCTTTCCTCACCGGATTCTTATGTGTCACCTGGGGCTTCTTATGTTTGCCGCCGGGGTCGGCCCGGGCGCGGCCTCCGGCCGCGAGGGGACGGCGTCCCGTCCGTGCGGCGGTAGGATCGGCGCACTGACGTCCCAGGAGGAACCACTGCCATGACCCCGGTCACCGATGATCCGACCCTCCCCGAGGAGGACGCCGAGCCGCAGCCGCCGGTCGGCCACGTGCGGATCGTCTACCTCGGCCCGGTCGCGCCCCACTGGGACGTCCGGTCCGACTTCGGCGACCCGGCGCTGATCGAGGAGTTCCGTCGCCGGACCAACGCCCGCCTCGTCCTGCTCCCGCCGCACGACCCGCAGTACCGCCGCAACCGTGAACGGGTCATCCGCGACGCCGAGCGCGAGAACATCCTGCTCGAATGGGACCTCGGCATCCCCGAGGAGGAGCCGGCCACGGCCGCAGCGGAGCCGCCGGCGGACACCCCGGCCTGAGACCCCGGCCGGGCCGCGCCCGGCGCCGGTTCCCACGGCCCCGCTCAGCTCCCGTCCGGAGCGTCGAGTTCGGGGAGGTCGATCCGCTCGAGCCACAGGCCGGGTGCGTCGACCTCGGCCGGCGTGGGCAGGTTGCGGGCCGAGTTCCAGAGCCGGCCCAGGCTCTCCTCGCCCGCCCGTTCGACCACCCCGGCCACGAAGGCACGGCCCCGGTCGACCTGGCCCTGGTCCAGGTCGAGACCGAACAGCGCCCCGGCCGCCTCCTCGCCCTTGCCGCGCTCGGTGCGGCGCCGGTACCAGGCCTCCGCCAGCTGGGTGTGGGCACCGACGAGCCTGGCCCCGACCGAGGTCGCGATGTGGTCGGCGTAGGCGTCGATCACGACGGCCAGGGCGGTCAGCTGGACCGAGGTCCGTCGGGTCTCGGGGGTGAGGAGGTCGCCGAGGAGCGCCTCGGGGTCGCCGAACATCCCCTGGAGCGCCTCGAGGTCCATGCCCGCACCGGAGGCGTCGCCACCGGTGATGCCGCGGAGCCGGCCGGCAAGGTCCTGCTGCGCGGCGGCCTGGGACTCGGCATAGCCGTGGAGCAGCTCCTCCATCCGGGCCCGAACGACGGGGCGGGTGAGCACCGAGTTCGTGGCGATCTCCCGGGCGCACACCCACAGCAGGGCCTCCTCCTCGGGGAGGCTCCAATCGCGGGCGAACTCGGCGATGTTGGGGGTCACCAGCAACAGCTCGTCCGACGGCGCCCAGGGGAGCGCGAGCGGGTACTGCCCGAGCGTCCGCTGCGAAAGGTGGCCGACCACGGAGCCCACCTGGAGCCCGAAGAACATGGGGCCGATGGCGGACGCCCACTGCCCGAGCATGGCGGCCATCCCGCCGGACGGGTCGAGCGCGGGATCGAGCTCGCCTGCACCGGTGACCGGGACCGCCGTGTCCGCGGGTGGCGGCGCGGCCATCTCGGCCAGCACCGGACGCCACGACTCGAGGGCGCGCACGGTCCAGTCGCCCCGTCCGACCGGGACGCACGTGAGCCGGCGGCCGTCGGGGGTCACGGGCATCCCGGTGGCCTCGGCCACATTCAGTTCCGCCACGCGGGACAGCTGCTCCACCTGGATGCGCTGCAGCGGCTCGACGTTCGCCTCGGGCGTGCCGCCGGTGGCCACGTTGAGGGCGAAGGCCCGGGTCATCTCCCACGAGTCCGGGCCGTTCGACCCGAGCATGTTCATGAGGTCGCCGAGGAGCGACTGGAAGGGGTTCCCCGGGTCGGTCGGGTCGGACGGTGCCATGCCTGCATGCTACGGCCACGGTCCCGCCACCGGTGCGTCGCCCGGTCGCCGAAAGGCGACGCCGGCCGGACGCCGGCTACGAGTCGGCGAGGACGGCGGTGGTGTTGACGGTGGTGCCGTCGCGCACGAAGGTGACCGGGAGCTCGGTGCCGGGCGGGTCGGCGTAGATCCGGGTGGTGAGCTCGGCCACCGAGCGGACCTCGGCGCCGTCCACGGACACGATCCGGTCCCCGCGCACGAGGCCGGCCTGGGCCGCCGAACCACCGGCGGCGACGTCGGTGACCAGGGCCCCGGTTCCCGTCCCCGGCGTGCCGGTCCCGGGCGGGTCCACCACGTCCGCCCCCAGCACGCCGTGGTCGACCGAGCCGTGCGACACGATCTGCTCGGCCACGTCGCGGACGAGCTCCGCCGGGAGGAACACCGCGGTGCGGGATCCGCCAGCCCCCGAGACCGAGTCGAGCACCCCGGCGACGGCCCCGGACGGCTCGACGAGCGGGCTTCCGATGTCGTCAGCGGTCAGGGGGGCGGCGATCGCCGTCCCGCAGAAGTCGCCCGTCCCGCCCACGCCCGTGGCGATCCCGGCGTAGAGGACGGTCCCGGCGTAGAGGCGCGCCGTGGGCACGCCGCCGCCCGCCGGGGCCTCCTCGGCCATCGCCACGGCCAGCGACCCGGTCTTCGGGTCGCTGGTGGTGAAGGCGGCGGCGGGCAGGTCGTCGGCGATGCGGAGCACGACGATGCCCGTCGTCGGGTCACTCCCCACTTCGACGGCCGGTTGCCGGGTTCCGTCGGTCTCGATCGCGGTGATGGTGCGGGCTCCGTCGACCGTAGGACGGAGGGCGACCACGATCCCGCCGGCCTCGGCCACGAGGCCGGTCCCGACCCGGGTGCCGTGGCCGGTGGTGACGACCAGGGCGACGGTGGAGTCCCGCACCGAGGAGGCCAGCGTCACCATCCGGTGGGGCGTCGTGAGGCGGCTCAGGTCGGCCTCGGTCGTGGGGACGCCGGCGAACACGACGCCGGTCGACGCCGGCCGCGCACCGTCGCCGACGACGACGACCATGCCGGTCAGGACGAGCGCGACCACGACGCAGGCGGCGAGCCCCCCGACGGCCCACGGACCGCGTTGGCCGGGACGGGCGGACCCGGTCCGCGTGAGGGGGACGGTCCCCGCCGCCGACCGCTCGGAAGGATGGAGCCAGAGCCGGTCGTCCGGTGGGACCCAGCCGCGCATGGGGCCGTCGTCACCCCCGTCGTCCTCGTCGCCCGACGTGCCGAAGCCGTCGTGGTCCTCGTCGCGCACGTGTCGAAGGTTACCGACACCGGGGTCCGAAGGGACGGCGCCACCGCGTGCGCCGGCGCCGTCCCTTCGGACGTCCGGGGGGCGGGTCCGCTCCTGCACCCGACCACCTACGATGGTCCGGTGGCCCGGGACCTCGCAATCGACCTCGGGACCTCCACGACCCAGGTCTTCGCCCGGGGCCGGGGGGTCATCCTCGAGGAGCCGACGGTGATCGCCCTCAACACCCGCACCCACGAGGTGCTGGCCGTCGGTGACGAGGCCTGGCAGCTCATCGGGCGCACGCCCGGGTACATCGTCGCCGTGCGCCCGCTGCGCGAAGGGGCCATCACCGACTTCGACATCACCGAGCGCACGATCCGCCTGCTGCTGAAGCGGGCCGGGGTGACCAAGCTCAACCGGCCCCGCCTGCTGATCTGCGTTCCGTCCGCCATCACCTCGGTCGAGCGCCGCGCCGTCAAGGAGGCGGCCCGGCGGGCGGGCGCGTCGGCCGCCCACCTGATCGAGCAGCCCATGGCGGCCGCCATCGGCGCCGGCCTCGACGTCCACGAGCCGGTGGGGAGCATGGTCGTCGACGTGGGCGGCGGCACGACCGAGACGGCGGTCATCTCACTGGGCGGGATCGTCGCCTATCGGGCCGTCCGATGCGGGGGCTTCGACATGGACGCGGCCATCCAGGAGTACGTGCGCCAGAAGTACGGCGTCGCCATCAGCGAACGGACCGGCGAGGAGCTGAAGCTCGCCATCGGCTCGGCGCTCCCGTACGAAGGGGAGATGCAGGCCGAAGCCCGGGGGCGCGAGGTCACGACCGGCCGACCCCGGACGGTCGTCCTCACGCCGGACGAGATCCGCTACGCCGTGCGCGACCAGGTGGACCTGATCGTCGACACGGTGCTCGGCTGCCTCTCCGACTCGCCCCCCGAACTGGCCCAGGACATCATCTACGAGGGGATCCACCTGTTGGGCGGGGGATCGCGGCTCCGCGGCCTGGCCGAGCTCCTGGCCCAGGAGACCGAGGTGCCGGTCCACATCGTCGACGACCCGGTCGAGTGCGTCGTGCGAGGGGCGGGACTGTGCCTCGACTCCTTCGACAGCCTCCGGCCGATCTTCGCGGCAGCCGAGACCTGAGTCCGTCGTCGGCGAGGTCGCGGGCGACGCCGACGCGGCCCACCCGACGGGCCCGTGCGTCAGTCGACGGCCAGCAGGTCCTCGGCCACCTGGCGGACCTGCCAGTCCCGGTCGTCCAGGCACCGGCGCAGCGCCGCCTCGACCTCGGGCCCCTCGAACGCGGCGAGTGCGACGGCGGCCCGGCGCCGGATGGCCGGCTTGTCGTCCAGTGCGGCCAGCACGGCGTGCAGGCCGGACGGGTCGCCGATGGCACCGAGCGCGGCCACGGCCGCCTCGCGGCACAGTGGATCGTCGTGCCCGTCGGCGGCGTCCGACAGATGGGACAGCGGTTGCACCGCGTCGGTCTCCGCCCGCTCGCCCATCGCATAGGCCGCCATCTCGACCACCGACGGGTCGGGGTCGTCGAGCGCGGGCAGGAGGTCGACCTCGGGGCGGGTCGCGGCCAGCTCCGCCGCCCGGCGGCGCACCGCCGGATCCGGGTCGGACAGGCCGTCCGCGAGTTCGGCGTCGGCGAGGTCACCCAGCCGGTCGAGGGCGCCGAGGGCGGTCGACCGCACAGCCGGAGCGGGATCCGACAGTCCGGCTCGTGCCCGGCCGACATCGCCGACGTGCCCGGCCCGGGCCACGTCGCGTCGCCTGGCGGTGACGGCGGCGGCACCGTGTTCCGTGGCAGGCTGCACCTCACCACTATGACCGACGACGAGCAGCCGACCACGCCGGGTGTCCCCTCGGACCGGGACCCGATGGCGCCGGACGGTGTCCCGGGCCCGGCGGCGATCCCGACGGTTCCGCCCCCCACGGTCCCGCCCCCCACGGTCCCGCCGCCGCTGTCGACGCCGGCACCGCCGCCTCCTCCGCCGGGTCCGCCCGACGGCTTCCGGCCGGTGGCGATGCGCCCGCCGCGCGCCGCCCGACGACGCCGCAAGGTGTGGGTCTGGATCTGGGGGATCCTGGGCGTCCTGGCCCTGGCCGCCCTCGTGGCCAGCCGGATCAATCTGGACTACTACGCGATCCAGCCGGGAACGGCACAGTCGGTGCAGACCTTCATCACCGTCCCGCCGGCCAAGAACCACCCGGTGACTCATCCGGTCCTCCTGACCGATGTGCGTGAGGCGCGGGTGAACGCGCTGACCTACCTCTTCTTCAAGCTGGAGCCCGACACCGCGCTGTACTCCCTCCCTTCGGTCACCGGCGGCACACCGCCGGACGAGCTCGACGCCCAGGGGGCGCTCCAGATGGACCAGGCGGAAGCGGCGGCCAAGACCTCGGCGCTCCGTCACCTCGGCTACTCCGTGCCCGCCACCCCGGCCGGTGCCGTGATCGCCGGCACGTTCGCCGGGACGCCCGCGTACGGGGTGCTCGACGTCGGCGACGTGGTGACCGCCCTCGACGGCACGCCGACCCTGACGGCCGAAGCACTCTCGCAGGCGATCGCCGCGCACCACTCGGGGGAGACGGTCACCTTCACGGTCCGGAGGCACGGGACCGGTGCGCCCGGCCCGGTTGCGCTGACCCTGAAGCGCACCAAGGTCGAGCTGGGTGGCCAGACCGTCTACGTCACCGTCGGGATCGAGCCCCAGGACCAGGTCGACTACACCTACCCGTTCCCGATCTCGATCAACGTGACGGACATCGGTGGTCCCTCGGCCGGTCTGGCGATGACCCTCGGTGTCATCGACGCCCTCAGCAGCGGTTCGGTCACCGGCGGGCACACGGTCGCCGCCACCGGCACCATGGACGCGTCCGGCAACGTCGGCGACGTCGGCGGCGTGCCCCAGAAGACGGTCGCCGTCGAGAACGCCGGCGCCAGCATCTTCCTGGTGCCACCCCAGGAGTACCGGGCGGCCCTGTCCAAGGACCGGCCCGGGCTCAAGATCTACGCGGTGTCCACCCTGGACCAGGCGCTCCGCGTCCTGGAGGCGAACGGTGGTCACGCCACGGCCACCACGCTCGACGCCGGGCCCAGTCGTTCCGCAGGATGAGCCGTTCGGACGACGCGCAGTCGTAGGCTCTCCGGCATGCCCGAGGAACGCCGGATGACCATCACCTCGTCCCCCCACCTGACCCCCGACGACGTGGCCCGGCACACGTTCGCCTCGGTCCGTCGGGGGTTCGACCCCGCCGAGGTCCGGGACTACCTCGAGTCGATCGCCACCGGGTTGCGGGGCATGGCCGAGCGCGAGCAGGAGCTGCTGGCCGCACTGGCCGATGCCGAGCACCGGGCCGCGAACCCGGTCATCGACGAGTCGACGCTGACGGCGGCGGTGGGCAAGGAGACGGCCCGTGTCCTGCAGAGCGCCCACGACGCGGCATCGGAGATGGTCGCCAACGCCGAGGCCGAGGCGTCCCGGATGCTGGCCGAGGCCACCGAGACCTCGGAGCGCCTGGTCACCGAGGCGACCGAGGTGTCCGAGCAGGCCCAGACCCGGGCCGACGCGTTGCTGGCCGAGCGCCTGGCCGAGGCCGAGGCGGCGTCGACGGCCCTGCAGGTCCGGACCGAGCAGCAGGTGTCCGCCGCACTCGACAAGGTGCGGACGGATGCAGAGCAATTGACCGAGCGGGCCCGTGCCGAGGGGCGCGTCATGGTGGAGGAGGCCCAGGCACTCCGGGCCCGGGTCCTGGCCGACCTGTCGCGTCGGCGCAAGGTGCTCCACGCTCAGATCGACCAGCTCCGCGCCGGACGGGAGCGCCTCGCCGAGACGGTCAACGACGTGCGGCGTGCCGTCGAGGCCATCGCCGAGGACGTGTTCCACGCGGAGAACGAGGCCCGGCTGGCCGCCGAGGTCGCCGGGCGCGAGGCGGCGGCCAGGCCCGACGAGGGGACGCCGGAGGAGCTCGCCGCCCTGCTGCTGGCCGAGGAGGCGGAGGCCGGGGGCCACGCCGAGGCGACCGGGGAGGGGGCCGAGACCGGGGAGGGGGCCGAGCCCGGGGCCGGGGCCGAGCCCGGGCCCGGGGCGGAAGCGCCGGCCGCACTGGATGCGGGGGCCGACGGCGACGACGTTGCGGCGGACACCGCAGTGGTGGACGAGGACGACTCGACGGCCGCCCCGCCGCCCGTCGAGCAGGTGGACGCGCTCTTCGCCCGGTTGCGGGCAGCCCAGGACGGCGGGTCCGGCGACGTGCACGAGGGCCCGGAGGCCCCCGACGCGGATGCATCCGGTGCCGCGGCGGAGGGCGAACCGGCCGGCAGCGAGGAGAGCGGACAGGGACCGGCCGGCGGTGGGGCCACGGACGCCGGAGGGGACGACGGTCCCCCCGTGGCCCGCGAACCCCGGGCGGTCCGCCGGGACGAGCTGCTGGCGCCGATCGTCACCGGACTGGCCCGCCGGCTGAAGCGCTCGCTCCAGGACGATCAGAACGACCTGCTCGACCGCCTGCGGGACAAGGGGACCACCTGGTCGACCGATCTGCTCCCCGAGGAGACCGAGCAGGTGGACGCCATCGCCACCGCCGCACTGCCGCTCCTCGAGGAGGCGGCCGACGCCGGGGTCACGTTCCTCGAGTCCTCCGGCCCGCGCCCCGAAGGCGACGCGCTCGTCGCCATCGCCCACGACCTGGCCGAAGCGGTCGTCGGGCCGCTGCGCAAGCGCCTGTCCGGAGGCGAGGGCCTGGAGTCGGCGGAGGAGTCGGTCGTCACCGAGCACGTGGGCTCCGCGTTCCGCGAGTGGAAGGGCGAGCGTGTCGAGCGCCTGGCCGGCGACCACGTGGTGGCAGCCTTCTCGCTGGGATCCCTGGCCGCGGCCGGCTCCGCCGGCACCCCCCTCGAGTGGGTCGCCGTCGCCGCCCCCGACGAGGCGCCGTGCCCGGACTGCGAGGACAACGGGCTGAACGGCGCCCAGGCCGCCGGCGAGGAGTTCCCGACGGGGCACGCGCATCCGCCCGCCCACCCGGGCTGTCGCTGCCTGCTCGTGCCCGGCACCACCTAGGCTGCTGCCGTGCGAACTCCGAGCGACCTCCCGTCGGCCACGAAGCCGACGAGCCACCGTGGCCGCCGGTGGGTCATCATCGGCGCGATCTTGCTGGTGCTGGTGGTGGTGTTCCTCCATACGTTCGCCGTCTTCTATACGGACGCACTGTGGTTCTCGTCGGTGCAGCTGCACTCGGTCTGGGCGAAGCTGCTCGAGATCAAGATCGGCCTGATGCTGGTGTTCAGCGCGATCTTCGCCGTCATGCTCCTGGTGAGCCTGGTCGTCGCCGAGCGCCTGGCCCCCAAGGGCCCGTCCGTGGACGTCGAGGACGAGTTCGTCAAGCGCTACCGCGAGGTCGTCGGTCCCTACGCCCGCTGGCTTCGGGCCGGCGTCGTCGTCGTGCTGTCGCTCATCGTCGGCTCGCAGGCGATCGGCCAGTGGCAGAACTGGATCCTGTTCCGCAACAGCACGCCGTTCGCGGCCACGGACCCGCAGTTCCACCGCAACGTCGCCTACTTCGTGTTCACCCTGCCGTTCCAGCAGTTCGTGATCCACTGGACCCTGGTCGCCCTGATCATGGTGCTCCTGGTCACCACGCTCAGCCACTACCTCAACGGCGGCATCCGCATGCAGGGTCCACGGCCCCGGGTGCGCCCGGCGGTCAAGGCCCACCTGTCGGTCATCCTCGGCCTGATCGCGCTGACCAAGGCGGTGGGCTACTTCCTGGCCCGGTTCAACCTCGACCTCTCGTCGAACGGGTACGTGCAGGGCGCCGGATACACCGACGTCCACGCCCGGATCCCCGCCCTCGAGCTGCTGATGCTCGTGTCGGTGGCCGCGGCGGCCCTTCTCATCTACAACATCCGACGGCAGGGATGGGCCCTGCCGATCCTGGGGGTCGGGTTGTGGTTCCTCGTCGCCCTCACCGCCGGGACCATCTACCCGGCCGCGGTGCAGGCACTCAAGGTCAACCCGGCGCAGAACACGCTCGAGCGCCCCTACATCCAGCGGAACATCGACGCCACGCGTGCCGCCATGGGGATCACCCATGTGGTCTCCACCCCGTACCCGGCCTCGAACTCGGTGACGGCCAACGAACTGTCGGCCAACGCCGACACGCTGGGCAACGTCCGCCTGTGGGATCCGCTGCAGACCCAGCCCACCTTCGACAAGCTCCAGGACATCCGGTCCTACTACCAGTTCAACACGCTGGCGGTCGACCGGTACCCGGTCAACGGCCGCGAGACGCCGACGATCGTGGGCGTGCGCGAGGTCAACGACCAGGACCTGCCGTCGTCCTCGTGGGTGAACACCACGCTCCAGTACACGCACGGCTACGGGATGATCGTGTCGCCGGCCAACGTGGCCACCTCCAACGGCGATCCCGAGTTCGCGGTGGGCGCCCTACCGCCGGTGTCGAACAGCGGCCTACCCAACGTCACCCAGCCGTCGGTCTACTTCGGCCTCAACAACACCGGCTACGTGGTGGCCAACACCAAGCAGCCCGAGATCGACTACCAGCTGGCCAACGGCCAGAACGTCGAGACGCACTACAAGGGCGACGGCGGGGTCCAGCTGTCGTCCTTCTTCGACCAGGTGATGTTCGCCGTCCGGTTCAACGACATCAACCTGCTGATCTCGAATCAGATCACCAACGACTCGCGCCTCATGTTCGACCGCGGTGTCCAGGCACGGGTGTCCAAGGCGGCGCCGTTCCTCAACCTGGACGCCGACCCGTACCCGGTGCTCCTCAACGGGCACATCGACTGGGTCCAGGACGCGTACACGACGACCGACAACTACCCGTACGCCCAGAACGCCGACACGGGGGCGGTGGCCTCGGGCAGCGGACTGTCCGGCACATTCAACTACGTGCGCAACTCGGTCAAGGTCGTCATCGACGCCTACACGGGCAAGATGACCTTCTACGTGATGGACCCGAACGACCCGATCATCCGGACCTACGAGAAGGCGTTCCCCGGCATGTTCACCCCGGCCTCCAAGATGAGCGCCGAGCTGCGGTCCCACCTGCGGTATCCCGAGGACATCTTCACGGTCCAGGCGACCATGTACGGCAAGTACCACATCACCAAGGCACAGAGCTTCTACAGCGCAGCCGACGCGTGGACGCTGTCGCCCGACCCGGGCGCCGGCCAGCCGGCACAGGCGCTCGCCACCACCCAGACCGTCAACGCCCAGGGCCAGGTGGTCTCGACCGGCCAGCTGGTGCGGATGTCGCCGATCTACCAGGTCATGCGCATCCCGGGCGAGTCGGGACAGTCGTTCAACCTCATCGACGCGTTCGTCCCGGTGTCGGCCGGCAGTCAGATCCAGACGCTGTCCGGGTTCATGTTGGCGGGATCCGACCCGGGTCATTACGGGCAGCTCAAGATGTTCGTCACACCACGCGACAACCCGGTCAACGGACCGGCGATCGTGGCCGCCAAGATCGACGCAACCCCTGCGGTGTCCGGGCAGATCTCGCTGCTGAACCAGAACGGCTCGTCGGTGCTGCTCGGGAACGTGCTCATGATCCCGGTGGCCAACGCGTTGCTCTACATCCAGCCGCTGTACGTCGAGTCGTCGCGCAACGCCTTCCCCGAGTTCCAGCGGATCATCGCCGTCTACGGCAACCAGCCGGCCTCCATCGGGACCTCGCTGTCCGACGCGCTGACGAAGCTGTTCTCCGCCCCGGTGTCGACGGCGTCCGGCGGGGGACCGGTCGGGACCGGCACGTCGGCGTCCTTGTCGCCGCAGGCCAAGGCATTGCTGGCCCAGGCCCAACAGGCCTACGACCAGGCGCAGACGGACCTGAAGAGCGGCAATCTCGGCGCCTACCAGACCGACATCAACAACATGGAGTCGGCCCTCCAGCAGGTGCAGTCGCTGACGGGCGGCCCGGTGGCCAGCACGACCACGACCACCACCACCAACCCGGCATCCGCGGCGATCGCCGGACTCGGCAGCTGAGCGGACACGGCAGTGGAGCCGGGGCCCCGGATGACCCCTGGCGCCGGGCGCTCGCGAGCCCGGTAGGGGAGCAAGGGCCGGGACAGCGCGCTCACCCTTGTCGGAGGGTTTGTCACGGGGCGACGGGTCGCTGGCTGCTGGACGGGGGCAGCGGAGGAAGTGGTAACCTCGTCTTCCACCGACGCGGGGTGGAGCAGTCTGGTAGCTCGTCGGGCTCATAACCCGAAGGTCGCAGGTTCAAATCCTGCCCCCGCCACTATCAGGTGTTCACGGAAGTGACACCCATGCAGTTACGGAAGTCCCGGTTTCCCGGCCCCCAGGGCCAGGAGGCCGGGATTTTCGGCTTCTCGAGCCAGGATCGCTCTCTCAACCCCCCGCCCGGGTGGATGGGTTGGCCCCCGGACGCGACGAAGCGCCCATCCCCGGTGTCTGAGGACATCAGACGACCGGGTCAGGACGCGACAAAACAGGACCCGAGGGCCCCTGTGGTTCAGTGGAGGTGTTGCGTTCCTACGGTCCGGAGCGGCGCGGAGTGCCGAGCAGTTCGAGGCCCTTGGGCCCCCGGGGCGATGCCTCTCGGTCGGCTGCCGCTGCCGCGTGCTCGGCGATGGCGACGGAGTCCGGGAGCGTCTCGGTCGGCTGCGCGGATGGCAGGCTGCCGGGACGAGCCGGCGGGGCCTCGGTGAGGCGGAGCTTGGCGGCGTGGGTGCGCTGGATGTGGAAGTTGTAGGACATCACCGCGAAGGTCGCCACCAAGGTCTCCCGGGCCAGCCCGGTGAAGTGGTGGTAGTCGTGGCCCCAGTTCACCAATGACAGCCCCTTCATCGACCCGTACGAGCCCTCCACCCGATTGCGGGGGTTCCAGAGGGACTCCCACCGTGGCGTGCCGAACGCGGCGTCCTGGTAGAGCCCCAGCTCGGCACCGGTGAAGGTGAGGGTCTGGGCGGTGCAGCACGTCGGGACCGGCTGACCGGTCGAGGTGACGAGAATGGCGTTG
>DATLRE010000131.1:0-4193 GCA_035534835.1 Acidimicrobiales bacterium | reverse complement strand
GTGGGAGCCGCTCGGCAAGCCCCACCCCGGCGCCTACCTGTCGACGGCGGCCAAACTCGGCGTCGACCCCACGGCGTGCCTCGCCTTCGAGGACTCGTTCAACGGTGCGATCTCGGCCAAGGCCGCCCGGATGCGGGTGGTGGCCGTTCCCGAGCCCGCCGCCCTCGACTCGCCCCGGTGGGGCTTCTGCGACCTGGTGCTGGCCACGCTCGAGGCGTTCGACGGAGCCGCACTCGCCTCGCTCGGGCATCCGGTGGACTTGAGGCCCGCCGGTCCGGTGACGGGCCCCCTCGGCATGCCGGGACCGGGCCTGTAGCCACTCGGGACGATGGTCCCACCCATTCGGGTCGTTGGTTGCAAGATCGTTTCAGCGTCCCCGGAACCCTTTGGTTACGCCACGCGCGAGCCGATGCATCTTCACGAGGGGCAGTCCCCGGGGCAGGGGGGACCGGGCGATGTCGGTCCCTGTTCGGCGGGCAGGCCGAACGGGACGCATCGCCCGGGCACCTCGCCCCGGTGTCGACGGCGACTCCCGAACTGACCACCGTTCCCGTCCGGAGGGTCCCGCCGCCGGGACCGCCGCCAGGGAGGGGAACAGGGCCGGGACCGGGCCCGCGCCCGGGACCCCGCCCCCGAGGGCGCTGGTAGCGTGCGCCCGTGGCCCCCGGATCGACACCAGCTGCCGAGTCGTCGCCCGTCGGGATCGGCGTGCTGGTCTCGGGGAGCGGCACCATCCTCGAGGCGATCCTGGGCGCCGACCTCCCCGTCCGGCTGGTCGCCGCCGACCGCCCGTGCCGGGCCCTCGACGTGGCTTCGGGGTCCGGGATCCCGGCCGTCCTCGTCGACCGGCGCGGGTACGGCGGCTTCGGCGCCGGATTCGACCGCGGTGCCTACACGCGGGCCGTGGCCGAGGCCCTGGTGGCGGTGGGCGTCGACGTCGTGGTCATGGCGGGCTTCGGGACGGTCCTGGACCAGCCGGTCCACGACGCCTTCCCCGGGCGCATCCTGAACACCCACCCGGCGCTGCTCCCGGCGTTCCCGGGGTGGCACGCCGTACGCGACGCCCTGGCGGCCGGGGTCCCCGAGACGGGCACCACCGTCCACGTGGCCGAGCTGGAGATGGACACCGGTCCGATCCTGGCCCAGGCCACGGTGGCGATCCTGCCGGGCGACACCGAGGAGACGCTGCACGAACGCATCAAGGCCGTCGAGCGCGTGCTCTACCCGGCCACCATCCGCACCTTCGTCGACGACCTGGCGCCCCGGGCCGTCGGCGGGGGACGATCGACCCAGCCCCACGCACCGGAGGAGACCACCGAATGAAGGCACTGCTGTCCGTCTACGACAAGACCGGCATCGAGGAGCTGGCGCGGGGCCTGTCCGCGCTCGGTTGGGAGCTCGTCTCGAGCGGCGGCACCTCGGCCGCGCTGAAGGCGGCGGGGATCGACCACGTGGAGGTCGCCGACCTCACGGGTGCCCCCGAGATGCTGGGGGGCCGGGTGAAGACCCTCCACCCGGTGATCCACGGCGGGATCCTGGCCGACCGGTCCAAGCCCGACCACCTCGATGCGCTCGACCGGCTGGGCATCGGCCTCATCGACCTCGTGGTGTGCAACCTCTACCCGTTCTCGTCGGACCCGTCGATCGAGCTCATCGATGTCGGCGGTCCCACCATGGTCCGGGCCGCGGCCAAGAACCACGACCACGTCGCCGTCCTGGTCGACCCCGCCGACTACCGGCCGGTGCTCGAGGAGCTCCGCACCGACGGGGCGATCTCGCTCGGCACCCGGCGCCGACTGGCCCGTCAGGCCTTCGCCCACACGGCCGGCTACGACGCGGCCATCGTGGCGTGGCTCGACGAACGCGAACAGGCGTCCCGGGCCGGGGACGCCGCGGGCGCGGTCCTCGACGTGGGGGTCCTCCTGCCCGAGTCGATCCACCTCACGCTCGAGCGGGCGGCCACGCTGCGCTACGGCGAGAACCCCCACCAGCACGGTGCCCGCTACCGGGTCGCCGGGCAGCGCTCGTGGTGGGACGAGGTGGTCCAGTTCGGGGGCAAGGAGCTCTCCTACCTCAACGTGTTCGACGCCGACGCCGCGTGGCGCCTCGTGCACGAGCTCCCGTCGGGCGGGGACGAACGGGCCGTGGCCATCATCAAGCACGCCAACCCGTGCGGCGCGGCCCTCGACCCCGGTCTGGCACGCGCCTACGAGCGGGCCCTCGAGTGCGACCCGCAGTCGGCCTTCGGCGGCATCGTGGCCATCGGCGGCCGGGTCACCGCACAGGTGGCCGAGGCCATCGCCGCGGGACCGCAGGCGGACGTGATCATCGCCCCCGCCTACGACGACGACGCACTCGAACAGCTGTCCTCCAAGCGGAAGGCGACCCGGCTGCTGTCGGCCCCCGCGCCTGAGCCCCTGGCACGCCAGTACCGGTTCCTCGGGGCCACCGTGCTGGTCCAGGAGGCCGACCGCTTCCTGGTCGAGCCCTCGACCTGGGACGTGGTGACCGAGCGCCGGCCGACCGACGAGGAGTGGCGGGACCTGGCGGTGGCCTGGAAGGTGTGTGCGCGCACGACCTCCAACGCCATCGCCGTGGTGACCGGCGCCCAGGCGGTCGGGATCGGCGCCGGCCAGCAGTCGCGGGTGGTCGCCGCCGAGATCGCCGTGGGCAAGGCGGGGGAGCGGGCCCGGGGCGGCGCCGCGGCATCGGACGCGTTCTTCCCGTTCCCGGACGGGCTGGCGGTGCTGGCCGACGCCGGGGTCGCCGCCGTCGTCCAGCCCGGCGGGTCGATTCGGGACGACGTGGTGATTGCCGCAGCGGACGAGGCCGGGATCGCTATGGTCATGGCGGGCGGGGAACGCCACTTCCGGCACTGAGCCGCGCCGCCGCCGGGCCCCGCCACGACCGGCGGGCGGTGCCCGCCGACAGCACGCACGAGCGATGGGACCAGCTGTGAGGGAGAGAACATGACGGCGACCGTGCTGGACGGCGAGCTGCTCGCCGCACGGGTGCGCGCCGAGGTGACCGACCGCGTGGCCCGGCTCCGGAGCGCCGGGGTCACGGTGGGCCTCGGGACGATCCTGGTGGGCGACGACGGCCCGAGCGCCCGCTACGTGGCCATGAAGCACGCGGACTGCGCCGAGGTGGGCATCACGTCCGCCCACGAGCACCTGCCGGCCGACGTGTCCCAGGAGGAGCTCGACGCGGTGGTCGCCCGGTTCAACGCCGACCCGGCCGTCCACGCCTACCTCGTGCAGCTCCCGCTGCCCGCCGGGCTCGACGAGGAGCGGACCCTCCTGGCCGTCGATCCCGAGAAGGACGTCGACGGGCTGCATCCCGTGAACCTCGGTCGGCTCGTGATGGGCGCCAACGGCCCGCTGCCGTGCACGCCGGCCGGCATCGTCGAACTCCTCCACGCCAACGACGTGCCCGTCGAGGGAAAGCACGTGGTGGTGATCGGCCGGGGCCTGACCATCGGGCGACCGCTGGCGCTCCTGCTGGCCCTGAAGCGCCCCGGTTGCAACGCGGCCGTGACGGTCGTCCACACCGGGGTGGAGGACCTGGCCGGTCTGGTCCGCCAGGGTGACGTGGTCGTCGCCGCCGCCGGCCGGGCCGGCCTGGTGACGGCCGACATGATCAAGCCGGGGGCCGCGGTGGTCGGCGCCGGTACGTCGTGGGAGGGGAGGAAGTTGCTGTCGGACGTCGACGAAGGGGTGGCCGAGGTGGCAGGGTGGATCACCCCGAGGATCGGCGGTGTGGGCCCGATGACCCGGGCCATGCTGCTGCGCAACGCCGTGCGGGCCGCGGAGCGTGCGTCGTGACCGAGGTGACGCGCAACGCCGCGGGCCAGGAGACCGACCGTCGCCCCTGGGGCAGCTACACGGTGCTCGACGACGAGCCGACGTTCAAGGTCAAGCGGATCGAGGTCCTTCCGGGCAAGCGGCTCAGCTACCAGCGCCACGCCCGCCGGTCGGAGCACTGGTTCATCGTCCACGGGACCGCGGTGGTGACCCTCGACGGCGAGCGGCGCGTGGTGGTGGCCGGCGACGCGGTGGACGTCCCGGTGGGCACCGACCACCGCATCGAGAACGCCTCGGACGCGCCGGTCGTCTTCGTCGAGGTCCAGCACGGCGACTACTTCGGGGAGGACGACATCGTCCGCCTCGAGGACGACTACGGACGGACGGGCA
>DATLRE010000130.1:0-36376 GCA_035534835.1 Acidimicrobiales bacterium | reverse complement strand
GACTGCCGCCCGGGCCGGCTGCACGGAGACGAGCTGGCTCAGGAGCGAAACGGTGATGACGGCGATCGAGGTGATCGCCACGAGTGCAATGCGGGTCCGCATGGCACCTCCCTTCGTAGGGCGCACGGGGCGCCTTCCTCTGATTGGTGTTGGCGGGCAACGGCCTCTGCATGCGGTCCCCGGACGACGAGCGGGCAGGCTCCGTTCGTCCTGGCGTGATGCCTCAGGGTGTGCGGCCGGTGTTGTTATGCCCAGGATTGCGTCGTGGGGACATCACTCATTTCTCGAAGGTTCGCCCGGGCGTTTTGCGCCGTGCCGTATCCTGCACCACCGGTGTGACAGAACGGGCCTGGTGGTTCTGTCGGCCCGTCCCGCACTACCGACGGAAGTCGAGTTGTCGACCATCCGATGTGGCTGCCTGGTGACAGGAAACCGTGTCGGCAGGAGTACGCTCGAAGAACTATAGCGGCCGGGACAAGCGAATGGGGCCGCTTGTCAATTATGGGCACTGACCAGGGTCGATGAAATCGGAATCCCCGGGATCCGTCGGATCACCCGTTCGAAACCGGGCAGACGACCTCCATTTCATTTGTCCACATAGTTTCCACCGGTATCGAGCGCCATTCTCCTGGCCCGATACTCGGAGTTGCGTTCTGCTCCGCAAGCGGAATCCAGGCGCCCCTGCTGGGCGATGACTGGTATCAGAATGACCGATACCCGCTGGTCCCAAGGGACGAATTCGACCGGTGAACGACCCGTCAGATTTTCGGTGCCGTGTCCTCAGGATTCGTCGTCGCGACTCCCGGTCGCGGGCAGGAGGGGGCCGAACGAGCGCGCCCGTACGCAGCCTGTCCACACCCCGGCGCCGTAGGCCAGGTCGTCGGCCACCGAGGCCGCCACCCACCGCGGCAGGTCCAGGTCGGGCCGCCGCCGCACCCACTCCACGATCGGGGGGACGGCGACCAGCACGAGGGCGGCCCGGGCCCCGCGCCGGCCCCGCGTGGCCAGGACGGCCAGGCCCGGGGCCGCCAGCATGGTGGCCGCCCGACCGATCCCGACCACCGTCCAGCCCGCGCCCTGGATGCTCCACGTCCAGGCCTGCCGGGCCGGGATCCCGTGGGGCCGGACGGCACGGGTGAACAGGAGGGCGGACGCGGCCACCGCGGCTGCTGCCGTCCGGGGCCGCCCGGCGAGCGCGGCCACCGCGGCGGCGGTCGGCCACGGGCGCAGCTCCACCGGTGCCAGCCGTCCGCGATGCCGTGCCGCGAGGGGGCCGGCCGAGGTCCCGTAGCGGAAGCGCCGGGCGAGGAGACCGCGCCACCGCTCGGGCTCGGTGTGGAACACGGTGACCGACGGCTCGTAGCGGACGCGCCACCCGGCATCGGCGAGTCGCCACACCAGGTCGACGTCCTCGCCGACCCGGAGTCCGGGGGCGAAGCCGCCCACCGCGGCGAGCGCCTCCCGGCGGACGACGAGCGCCGCCGTGGGCACGTAGCGGACGGACCGGTGGGGTCCCACCTCGCCGCCGTCGGGCCCGAGGTCGAGCGGCGAGTGCGCGGCGTCGAAGCGGTCGATCGCCCGCCGGGACGGGCCGCCGGCCCGGGGGGCGGCGGCCACCCGCGGGGCCACCGCCCCGATCCCGGGATCGTCGAACAGCCAGGTCAGTCCGTCGAGCCACCCGTTGCCGGTGGTGCAGTCGCTGTCGACGAAGGCGACCAGCTCGGTGTCGATGGCGCCGAGTGCGTCGTTGCGGGCCGCACCCGGGCCGCCGTTGCGGTCCCGTCGCACCAGCCGCGCCCCCCGGGCGGCGCACACCGCGGCCACCGGGGCCGGGTCGCGGGAGGCGTCGTCGACGACGACGACGGGGTGGCGGTCCCCGAGGGAGGCCAGGCAGCGGTCGAGGGCGTCGGGACGGTCGAGGACCGGCACCACCACGGTCACGGAGGGGACCGGCCGCCCGCCGCCCGGCTCCCCCCCGACGCCGTTCGGGGTCGCCGGCCGGGGGTGGGCCATGCCGGCCCGGACCAGCCGTCCCGCCAGTTCGGCGGTCGCCGCGTCGCGATGGCCGGTGGACAGGAGCCCGTCGAGCGCCGCCGACCCCGCCGGCGTGAGGGTGACCACCCGACCGGGATGTCCGCCGGCCAGGACCGTGCCGTTCCGGAACCGCCGCAGCGACCGGTCGAGGACGAGCCCGAACCCGTGCGGCAACGCGTCCATCAGCCGGTCACAGGCCGAAGCCGCCGTCCACCGGGATCACGGCCCCGGTCAGTCCGCTGCTGGCCTCGCCGGCCAGCCAGACGAGCGCGGCGGCCACCTCCTCGGGCTCGAGCAGCCGGCGGACCGCCTGCTGGTCGGCGAACGGCGCCGTCCCGTCCAGGTGGTAGATCCGGGCGCTCTCCGCCAGCATGGCCGTATCGGTCGATCCGGGGCAGACGGCGTTGGCGGTCACGCCGGTGCCGGCCAGGTCGGCGGCCAGGCCCCGCACGAGTCCGGCCACCCCGGCCTTGGCCGCACCGTAGGCGGCGAGCATCGGCAGGCCCCGGGTGGCGGCGGCCGAGGCCACGGCCAGGAACCGGCCCTGGCGGGGCGCGTGGCGCCGGAGGAGCGCGGGGACGCCCACCCGGGCGGCGGTGATCGGTCCCCCCAGGTCGACGTCCAGGACGGCGTCGAGCTGCGCCTCGGGCATCTCCCACAGGGGGGTGCCGCCGGCGATCACGCCGGCCACGGCGATCACGGCGTCCAGGCCGCCGAAGCGCTCCTCGGCGAGTGCCACGGCCGCGCCGAGCGCCCCGGCGTCGGTCGTGTCGGCCACGTGGGCCAGGACGGAACCGGGCCCGGCGCCGAGCGCGCCGGCACGGGCCACGACGGCGTCGAGCTCGGCGCGGGTGCCCAGCGGGTAGGGGATCCGGGGGTCGTCCCCGGCCCGGTCCACGGCGACCACCGACCATCCGGTGGCGGCCAGTGCGCAGGCGGTGGCGGCTCCGATGCCCCGGGCCGCCCCGGTGACCACGGCTACTCGGCTCATGTGCGCACCTCACTCGTCTCGTCCGACCCGGTTCCCGTCGTGCCCCCGGCGCTGTCCGCCCCGGCACGGAGCGCGGCGACCGTGCGGGCCAGGTCGGCCGCCGCCTCGCGCAGCAGCGCCCGGCCCTCGTCCGCGCCGGCACCGGCCGGGTCGCCGAGGACGCCGGACGGGCTCACCGCCCGGACCCCTCCCGCCTCCAGCAGGGGGAGGAGCTGCCCGAGCGGCCGGGTGTCGCCGGGTGTGGCCTCGGACAGCCGGACCCGGTCGGAGGCGATCGCCAGCATCAGCGACGTCTCGGTCCGTCCGGCGTGGAGGTCGCCGTCCCAGCGGGGCCACCAGCCGGTCACCGGACGTCCCTCGTCGCGCAGGCGGACCAGGGCGCGACCGAACGGAGCGGCGTTGCCCCCGTGGGTGCAGGCGAGGACGACGTGGGCGAACGTGTCCGCGGCCGAGCGGCCGAGCTCGACCAGCAGCTGCTCGGTGGCGTCCCGGCCGAGGGAGAGCGTGCCGGCGAACCCGTCGTGCTCGCCCGAGGACCCGTAGGCGACCACGGGGGCGACCACGAGCAGGGGGTCGTCCCCGGCCGCCGCCTCGGCCACGGCCACGGCCAGGTCGGCGTCGGTGGTGACCGGGAGGTGCGGCCCGTGCTGCTCGCAGGCGCCGACCGGGATCACCAGCACGGCACCCCGGTCGGCGAGTCGGGCCACCTCGGGCCACGCGGTGTCGGACAGGCGGGTCACGTGCCGGCGCCCCGCGGGGCGTCCGCCCCGGTGTCGTCGAGGTAGCCGTGGCGGGCCAGGTAGGCCAGCAGCGCGTCGGCCGCCTCGGCGGCGTCCGCCGGGTGGACCACCGTCGGCGGGTCGTGGGCGACGAGCGCCCCCGTGAGTGCCAGCAGCCGCAGGCGCGGGTCGGCGTCGTGCGGGGCGGGGACCTTCCGGGTCCGCGGCCGGAACGGGCGGGGGGCGCCGACGTGGCACGCGGCCGGCCCGGACGCGGCGGCCACGGCCGGTGACCGGTCGACGGGCACGGGCCGGCCCGCGGCGGCCAGCGCCCCGGCCAGCGGGGCCCGGCGCAGGCGCACGCCGGCGCCCTCCACCGAGCAGACGGCGGGGAGCGCCACCCGCAGCCGTTCGCGCCACCCGCCGTCGAGGCGCCGTTCGACCAGCAGCGCCCGGTCGGGGTCGCCGGAGCCGCCGGTGCTCCGGGGGTCGAGCGGCGCCAGGCGCACGAGGCCGAGCGCCTGGGCGGCGCCGAGCTCGTGGGCCAGGTAGGCGGGGAGCGCGCCGGTCCCGCGGTCGACCGACCGGTCGCCGCACAGCACCAGGTCGGGGCGGCCGAAGGGGACGAGGGCGGCGACCAGGGTCCGGGCCAGGCCGCGCTCGTCCTCGCCCAGCTCGCCCAGGTAGCGGTGCCCGTCGCCCTCGTCACCGAGCGGGACCCGGACGACGTCCACGCCGAGGGCGGCGACGTCGCGCAGGACGGGCTCGACCGACGCCGGTCCGGCGCAGACGGCCACCACCCGACCGGACCAGGCCTCCGCCAGGCGCAGGGCGTGCTCGAGCGCGGCGCCGTCGGCCGGCGACAGGCCGACGCCCAGCCGGTCGCGGGAGACGGTGCCGTCGAGGGGGTCGACGTCCGGTCGCAGGTCGCCGATGCGCAGGCAGGCCACGACGAGGGGGCCGCCGGGGGTCGCGACCGGGGACGGTGCCGGGGTCGTGGTCATCCGTGGTGGAAGACGACGCCGTGGCCGCCGTCGGGGTAGGTCCAGGTGATCGCCCCTTCCGAGTTGCAGACCATGTAGCAGGTCCCGCACTCGAAGCACTCCTCGTAGTTGAACAGGATGCCGCCGTCCGAGGTCGGTGCGAAGAGGTCGGCGGGACAGGCGCTGACGCACGCCTTGGTGGTGCACGAACGGCAGACGTCGGCGTCGACGGCGATGTGCGCCCGGGCGCCGACGCGGAAGTCGACGGTGGCCATCCGCTCCTCGAACGAGATCCCGTCCCACCGGCGGGGGTCCGGCGGCGCCGGGCTCATCCGAAGATCCTCAGGCCGCGGAGGGTGTCGCCGGCCAGCTGGCGGAGCTTCACGCCGTGGCGGGCGGCCACGGACCGGGTGAGGGCGAGGCCGCCGGGCTTGGGGGTCGGGTTGGTCACGGTGAACATCCCTTCGGCCAGGTCGCACAGCAGGCCCGGGTACCGCCGCTGGACGCGGTCGGACAGGACGAGCGCCGGCGCCCGGCGCAGGCGCTTGTGGTCGGCGAGCACGAACTGGCCCTCGAGGTCCGCCCGGTAGGAGGCGAGCCCCGCCGCCGAGCAGTCGCCGCGGGCGAGCGCCCGGTCGGCCGCCCGGCCGGCCGCGTAGCCCGACCCGATGGCGAAGTTCACGCCCTCGAGCCAGAGCCCGGCGGCCAGGGTCATCGCCCCGGCGTCGCCGGCGATCAGCAGCCCGTCGGCGGCCAGGGCCGGCATGGTGTCGTACCCGCCCTCGGGGATCAGGTGGGCCGCGTACTCGCGCAGCGCCGACCCCCGCAGGAGGGGCGCGATCGCCGGGTGGGCCTTGAGGTCGGCGATCAGCGCCTCGGGTCGCACACCGGACGACGCCAGCTCCGGCAGCGACAGCACGACCCCGATGCTCACCGAGTCCGCATTCGTGTAGAGGAAGCCCCCGCCGGGGATCTCCCGGGTGCAGCCGAGGATCTCCATGTCGACCCCCTCGTGGTCCTGCACGCCGAAGCGCTCGTTGATGGTCGCGGGCGGGAGGTCGAGCACCTCCTTGACCCCGAGCGTGTGGTGCGACGCCTCGGCCCGGGGCAGGAGCCCGGCCTCCTTGGCCAGGAACGAGTTCACCCCGTCGCAGGCGATCACCACCGGGGCGCGCAGCTCGGCCCCGGCGCGGTCGGTGACGACGCCGACGACCCGGCCGGCGCCGTCGCGCACCAGGCCGGTGGCCACCGTCGAGGTCAGGAGGTGGGCGCCGGCGTCGGTGGCCTTGGACGCCAGCCACGTGTCGAAGTGGCAGCGGAGGGTGGTCATCCCGTTGTAGGGCGCACTGCCCCACGCGTCGGTCCGGAAGTCGACCGACAGCGACTGCGTGCCGGTCATCATCATCGTGGACCGCCGGACGATCCACCGCTCGACCGGGACCTCCTCCCACCACCCGGGGACGATGTCGTCGAGCACGCGGCCGTACACCACACCCCCGTAGACGTTCTTGGAGCCGGGGAACGGGCCGCGCTCGACCAGGACGACCCGGCGTCCGGCCCGGGCCAGGGCCAGCGCGGCCGAGGCGCCGGCGGGCCCCGCCCCGACGACGACGGCGTCGAACTCGGCGTGCTCCGGCACGGCCGCCTCCGTCATCCCCCGCCCCCGGTGGCCCGCCCCGGTGCACCGGCCGGCACGGGACCGGCACCATCGGCACCGTCGACGACGCCGAGGCGGCCGGCGAGCTCGACGAGCAGTGCCCCGGCGTCGGCCACCAGGCCGAGGTCGGCCATGGCCGTCATCGGGCACGAGGGGTCGGTGTTGACGCTGACCACGTGGCGGGGAGCGCCGATGCCGCCCGTGTGCTGCGCCGCGCCGGACACGCCCAGGGCGATGTAGAGGTCGGGGTCGACCGTCACCCCCGTGGTCCCGATCTGGCGCTCGTAGCCGGTCCAGCCGGCATCGGTGGCCACCCGGGTGGCCCCGGCCGAGCCGCCCAGCGCGGCGGCCACCCGGGTGAGCAGCGCGAAGGTCGCCGTCGCCCGGGTGTCGTCCAGGCCCGCCACCAGTCCGGCGCCGCCGGCCAGCACCCGGGTGGCGTCGGACAGGTCCATGGTGTGGAGGTCGGGGGCCAGCAGCTCGACCAGCTCCGGGTCGGGACCGCCGGGCCCGTCCCCGGCGGGCAGGTCGAGCTGCAGCTCCTCCACCGGGGTACCCGTCCCGTCGGTCGGGCCGTGCGCGCCGGCCCGGCCGCCCACCGCCAGGGTCACGACGGCCGGTCCGTGTACCTCGACGGGGAGGAGCACCCGGTCGTCGACCCGGCCCGCCCGGGCCCGGACGAGCGGCGACCCGTCGTCGGCCACACCGGCGGCCGCCTCGAGCACCCGGGCCACGAGCGGCCGCCCGGTGGCAGCCGCCAGCCGGGGTGCCAGGTCGCGGCCGTCGGGCGACGCCGGCAGGACCACCAGGGCCGCACCGGCGACGACGGGCGCCAGCGCGGCGGCCAGCGCGGCCGGTCGGAGCCCCGGACCGGTCTCGGCCCACCGGGCACGGACGGCCCCGGGCAGGGACCGGGCGGCGGCCTCGGCGCCGGATCCCACCACGACGGCCCGACCGCCCGCCTCGGCCACGGTCTCGACGGCGCCGACGGGGAGCCGGCCGTCGCGGGCCACCACCACGGCCAGCGCGCCGTCCGGAAGGCCCGGGGTCACAGCGCCACCGCCACGCGGTTGCCCTCGATGACGGCGGCGTGGGCCCGGCGGGGGGCGAGGCAGTCGCCGATGCGGTGCACCTCGAACGGCGAGCCGTCGAGGGCGTGCCAGAGGTCGTCGTCGGGGCGCTGGTGCACGGCGCACACGACCCAGTCGCAGGCGCGGACCTGGTCGGTGCCGGTGGGGTGGTGCTGGAGCAGGAGCTCGAGGGACCCGGAGCCGTCGCCCGCCGCCGACACGCCCATCGGCACGAGGTCGACGCTCTGGACGATGCCCGCGGCGTGCGCCTTCACGTTCCACGTCTCCATGTCGAGCGTGATGCCGAGGTCCTGGGCCACGACCATGCCGTTGGTGACGATTTCGACCGCGCACCCCCGGTCGGCCAGGAGCTCGGCGGTCGAGGTCGCCTGGTGGAAGCCGAGCTCGTCGACGACCACGACCCGCCCCTCGGGACGGACCCGGTCCTCGAGCACGTCGCGGACGTCGACCACCCGGGGCTCGTCGCCGGCCCACCACGGCCGGGCCGGACGGGCGCCGGTGGCGACGACGACAGCGTCGGGCGACTCGGCGCGGACGGTCTCGGCCGTCGCCTCCACCCCCGTGCGCAGGTCCACGCCCTCGCGTCGGGCGGCCACGATCAGGTTGCGGGCGATGTCGAAGAATTCGGCACGGCTGGGCACGGCCGCGGCCACGTGGGCCTGCCCGCCCAGGCGGTCGTGGCGTTCGAAGAGGACCACCTGGTGGCCGCGCTCGGCGGCCGTCACCGCCGCCTGGAGCCCGCCCGGGCCGCCGCCGACCACGACGACCTTGCGACGCCGCCGCGGCGCGGGGACCGGGAGCGCCTCGCGGCCGGTCCTCGGGTTTTCGATGCAGCCGAGCCACCGGTTGAGCCCCATGCGCCCCACGCACTCCTGGTTGCACGACAGGCAGGTGCGGATGTCGGTGGCGTGGCCCGAGCGGGCCTTGGCCGCGAAGTCGGCGTCGGCGATCTGGCCCCGGACCACACCGACCAGGTCGCACACCCCGTCGGCCAGGGCCCGGTCGGCCTGGAGCGGATCCTTGAACCGGCCCACACCGACGACCGGCAGGTCGACGGCGGCCCGGATGGCACTCGGGACGAAGAGCGCGTAGCCCGGCGGGATCTGCATGCTGGCCTCGATCATGTAGAGGGTGGCGGTGGCCACGCCGATCGAGGTGTTGATGTAGTCGACCTGGCCGGTGGCCTCGACCATCCGGGCCACCTCGACGGCGTCGTCGATGCCGGTGCCGCCCTCGATGAGCTCGTCGCCGCAGATGCGCACGCCCAGCGCCCGGTCCGACCCGATGGTGGACCGCACGGCATCGACGATCTCGAGCAGCAGGCGGGCCCGGTCGGCCAGGCTGCCGCCGTACTCGTCCGTCCGTCGGTTGGTGGCGGGGGAGAGGAAGCCGCGGACGATGGAGGAGTGGGAGCACTGGAGCTCGACGCCGTCGAACCCCCCGGCCGCGCAGTGGCCGGCGACGGTGGCGTACCCGTCGACGATCTCGGCGATCTCGTGGTGTTCGACGGCCTTCGGGACCTCGCGGAAGAGCGGGTCGGGGACCGGGCTCGGTGCCCACACCGGCAGCCGCGAGTACATCGAGGAGGCCTGCCCTCCGTTGTGGTTGAGCTGGGCGAAGACGGGCACCCCGTGGGCGTGGACGGCGTCGGTGATCCACCGGTACCCGTCGACCACCCGGGGGTGGAAGCCGTGGATGAGCTTCTCGTAGGGCCAGTCGGTGGGATGGGTCGAGTGCTCCTCGGTGATGATCAGGCCGGCGCCGCCGGCGGCACGGGCCGCGTAGTAGGCGGCGTGCTGCTCGGTGGGCATCCCGTCGGTGGCGTAGTTCGTCAGGTGCGCGGAGAACACGATCCGGTTGGCCACGGTCACCGGCCCGAGGCGCAGCGGGGTGAAGAGGTGCCGGTAGCGGCCCGACGAGCTCACCGGGTCGCCCCGTGGCACCGCGCGCTCACCGTGCCGACGCCCCGGCGTCGACGGTCATGGTGAGACCGGTCACGTAGCGCGCCTCGTCCGAGGCCAGGAACAGGACGGCGTTGGAGATGTCCTCGGCCCGCACGAGGTCGACGGGGAGCGAGTTGAGGAAGAGCGAGCCGACGTCGGGGCTGGCCTCGATGCGCTCGGTCAGCCCGGTCATCCCCATCAGCATCGGGGTGTCCACCCCGGTCGGGTGCAGCGAGTTGACCCGGACGTGCCGGGAGGCGAGCTCGTTGGCCAGGCTGCGCATGATCCCCACCAGCCCGTGCTTCGAGGCCACGTACGGGGTGAGGAAGGGCTGTCCCTTCAGCCCGGCGGTCGAGCTGATCAGGACCATCGAGCCCCCACCGCGCTCCAGCAGGTGGGGGATGGCGGCGGTGCAGGTGTTCCACACGCCGGTGAGGTTGATGCCGATCACCGTGTCCCAGAGCTCGGGGGTCACCTCGTCCCACCGCTGGATCGAGCAGACGCCGGCGTTGGCCACGGCGATGTCGAGACCGCCCAGTGCGGCGGCGCCCTCGGCGACCGCGCCGGCCAGCGCGGCCGCGTCGCGTACGTCGACGGCGGCGGTGACCACCCGTGCCCCCGACTCCTCGACGAGGCGGGCCGTGGTGGCGAGGTCCTCGGTCGTGGCCAGGGCGTAGTCCAGGTGGTCGATCGGGGCGCAGACGTCGACGGCGACGATGTCGGCGCCCTCGGCGGCGAGCCGGAGGGCGTGGCTGCGGCCCTGGCCCCGGGCCGCACCGGTCACGAGGGCCACCTTGCCGGCCACCCGGCCCCGGGCGCGGTCGGTGTCGGTGCGGACGTCGGTGTCGGTCACGGTGTGGCTCCTGTCGTGGTGGGGATGCGGGCGGCGGGTACCGCTCCGCCGATCTCGAGGGCCCGGCGGCGACCTTCCAGCACGGCCTCGAGCACGGTGCGGGGGGCGACGCAGTCCCCGGCCCGCAGGGTCCCGGGGTGCAGCTCGTAGAGGGCCTCGTCGGGCAGGCGGTGGCCGCAGTCGACCACGACGGCGGCGGGCAGGTCGCGGCCCTCCCCGGTCCAGACGTCCTCGACGTGGACGCGGCCCTCTGCGATACGCCGGACGACGGCGCGCAGCTCGCGCCGCACGCCGGCCCGCTGCAGCCGGGTGTTGGCGTCGGCCAGGTCGCCGGTGAGCGACAGGAGGGTCCCGGCGATCTGGTCGGGCGTCACCAGGGCGACGTCGCGGCCGGTGCCCGCCAGCCACTCGGCCACCCCGACCCCGACCGGTCCGCCGACGGGGTCGTGGACCACGACCGGGCCCTCGGGCAGGGACGCAGCGTCGCCGGCCACGGCCGCGGCGGCGTCCACCACGGCGACCGAGCCGTCGGTCGGATGGGCCCACGGCGCCGGGCGGCCGCCCGTCGCCAGCACCACCGTGGTCCCGTCCGCCCGGGCGGCGTCGAGGTCGACGGCCGTCACCTCGCGGCCCAGCTCCACCGTGGCGCCCAGACGGGCGCACTCGGCGGCCAGCCACCCGGTCAGGTCGGCCAGGCGCTCGCGCCCGGGGCCCACCGCGGCGGCGCGCAGCGCCCCCCCGGTCACCGGGGCCCGGTCGACGACCGTCACCTCGTGGCCCCGCAGGCGCAGCACGCGCGCGCACTCGAGCCCGGCGGGCCCTGCGCCCACGACCAGCACCGCAGCCGGTCCGGCGCCGCGGGTGTCGCCCGGTGCGGTGGCGGGGTCCACGTCCACCGTCTCGTGGCCCGAGCGCGGCTCGCCGACGCAGCTGAGGATCGGGTTGCGGTTGTCGCGGACCCGGCAGGCCTGGTTGCACAGGATGCAGGGCCGGATCTCGTCCGTGCGGCCCGACCGGGCGAGGGCCACCAGTCCGGGCTCCGCGATCTGGGCCCGGGTCATCTCGACCAGGTCGGCGGCGCCGTCGGCCAGGGCGGCGGCGGCCCGCCCGAGGTCGACCACGCTGCCCTGCAGGACCACCGGGCACCGACCGGACGCGGCCTGGCGCATGGCGGTGCTCAGCTCGAGGTTGAACCCGGCGGGCGTGTGGGCGTCGGGGCGGTAGGCGGTCGAGGAGTAGGGCCCGCCGCGGACCACGGTCAGCAGATCGACCCGGTCGGCCAGCCCGTCGACCTGGACGGCCGCGTGTTCGGGGGTCACCCCCGCCCACGGGGCCAGCTCGTCGCACGACAGCCGGAGGGCCACCACCAGGTCCGGTCCGACGGCGGCCCGCACCGCGTCCAGGACCTGGCGGGTCAGGAGGAGCCGGTCCGCACCGTGGGCGTCGCCGCGCTGGTTGGTCAGCCCCGAGTGGAACTGGCGGAGCAGCGACAGCGCTCCGGCGTCGACCTCGACCCCGTCCAGTCCGGCGTCGGCCGCCGTGCGGGCCCCGGCGGCGAACCCGTCGACGAGCGCGGCCAGCTCGACCCGACCCATCTCCATCGGCATCTCGCGGCTGGCCGCGTCGGCCACCGGCGACGGCGCCCACAGGGCCGACTGGGAGTAGGCACTCGACCCCTGGCCACCGGCGTGGCCCAGACCGGCGAGCACCACCGTGCCGTGCGGCCGGCACGCGTCGGCCACGGCCCGCCAGCCCGGCCCGCACTCGGTGGCGAGCGGGGCCCGCTCGTAGGGCCAGTCCGACGGGTGCACGGAGGCCGTCTCGGTGATCACGACGCCGGCGCCGCCGGCGGCCCGGGCGGCGTAGTAGGCCACGTGCCGCGCCCCGATCGCCCGACCGGAGCCGAGGTTCGTCTCGTGGGGTCCGAAGACCACGCGGGACGGGGCCTCACGGGTACGGAGCACGACCGGGTCGGTCGGTGCCGGCGCCGTCATCGGGGACGCAGGTCGGCGGCCCCGGCCAGCGGGCTCTCGTCGCACCGCCGGTCGGGTGGCCGCGCCGGGGTCAGCGCCACCGGTACCCGCCGCGGCCGTGCCGAGTGGTCCGGCGACGGGCGGGGCGCCTCCCGGTCGCCGAGGGCGCCGAGGGCGTGCTCGCCGTGCCCGAGGACGCACTCGGGATCCGGCCCGTCGAGCGGCAGCCCGGTGAAGAACTTGGCCGCCATGCACCCGCCCCGGCAGGCGTCGTAGTGACCGCACGACGAGCAGGCGCCCGCACTCTGCGGGGCACGGAGCTCGGCGAACAGCTCCGACTCCCGCCACACGGAGGCGAAGCCGCCGGCCGACCGGACGTTCCCGGCCAGGAATTCGTCGTGGATGGCGAAGGGGCACGCGTAGACGTCGCCCACCGGGTCGACCAGGCAGACGACGCGGCCGGCTCCGCACAGGTTGAGGCCGGGGAGGGCGTCCCCGTAGGCGGCCAGGTGGAAGAAGGAGTCACCGGTCAGGACGTCCTCGCCCCGGGCGACCAGCCAGTCGTAGAGCTCGCGCTGCTGCGCCGCGGTCGGGTGGAGGTCGTCCCACACGTCGGCACCCCGGCCCGCCGGCCGCAGCCGGGTCAGCCGCAGCTGGGCCCCGTACCGGTCGGCCAGCGCCTTGAACCCGTCGAGCTGGCCGACGTTGTGCCGGGTGACCACCACCGACAGCTTGAATCCGACGAAGCCGGCGGCGGCCAGGCGCTCCATGGCCGCGACGGCGGTGGCGTAGGAGCCCGGCCCCCGGACGGCGTCGTTGACCTCGGCCGTGGCGCCGTCGAGCGAGAGCTGCACGTCGACGTAGTCGCTCGCCGCCAGCCGGGCGGCGACCCCGTCGGTGATCCGGGAGCCGTTGGTGGAGAACTTCACCCCGACGTGGTGGGCGGTGGCGTAGTCGACCAGCTCCCAGAAGTCGGCGCGGATCGTCGGCTCGCCCCCGCCGATGTTCACGTAGAAGATCTGCATGCGCTCGAACTCGTCGATCAGCGCCTTGGACTCGTCGGTCGAGAGCTCGTGCGGGTCGCGCCGTCCCGAGCTGGACAGGCAGTGCACGCAGGCCAGGTTGCAGGCGTAGGTGAGCTCCCAGGTGAGGCAGATGGGCGCGCCGAGTCCCTGCTCGAACCGGTCGACGAGCCGGATCCCCGGGTCGGTCGGGGCGGTTGTCACGCCGCCCGCTCGCAGATCATGCCGGTCTCGGCCAGGGTGGCGAGGGCCTGCTCGTAGGCGGCCAGCTCACCGGCCGGGACGCCGGCCGCCCGGCACGCGTCGAGGCCGGAGGGCTGGTCGGCCAGTGCCTCGACCACGGCGAGCAGCGTGCGGCTCTTCAGGAAGGAGAGCCGGCGGGTGCCGAAGTGGTACGCCAGCGCACCGAACGACTCGGGCCGGAGCGACACCTGGGGATGGAGCGTCCAGGGGAGCGCCGGGTCGTAGGCGGCGGCCGTCGTGGTCGGGGGCATGGCGTGCGGGCGTCGAGCGTGGGGGAGGGCGGCGGCCTAGTAGACGCCGCACATCCCGTCGATGGAGACGTCCTCCACCAGCAGGTCGGCGGTGACCAGCGGGGTCGCCGGGCTGCCGTCCGACACGGGCGGGGCCTGCTCGGCGGCGGTGGCCGGGGTGGTCTCCTCGGTCGTGGTGACGGTCATTGGGTCCTCCCGTGGTCGGCCGGCCGGTGCCGGGACTCGCTCGGTGGCTGCAATTTAGTGCACTCGATGCCAAAATGGAAACGTGACGACCGGGGAGCGGTGACGGCGGTGGCCGACGACGACGGCGGCGGGTCCCCGGAGCCGGCCCGCGGCCGTCCGGCGAGCACCTCGCGCCCGGACGTGGCCCGTGCCGCGCTCGACCTCTTCGCCCGCCAGGGCTACGACGAGACGACGGTCGACGAGATCGCCGCGGCCGTCGGGATCTCGAGGCGGACCTTCTTCCGGTACTTCGAGTCGAAGCCCGACGTCGTGTGGGGCGAGTTCGACGTCGAGCTCGGCCGCCTGCGCGACCGCCTGGCCGAGGCCCCGGCCGACGAGCCCCTCCTGGACGTCCTGCGCCGTTCGGTGATGGCCACCAACCGGTTCGGGGCCGGGGAGCTCGACGAACTCCGGATCCGGATGGTCCTGATCGGGACCGTCCCGACGCTGGTCGCCCACTCGGCGGTGCGCTACGAGGAGTGGTGCGACGTGGTGGCCGGGTTCGCCGCGTCGCGGCTCGGCGGATCGCCCGACGACCTGGCCCCCCAGACCGTGGCCCGGGCCGCACTGGGTGCCGCCATGGCCGCCTTCGCGTGCTGGGCCCGGGACGACGCGGGCGACCTGGTGGCCGAGGTGGACCGGGCCTTCCGGCTCCTGTCCACCGGGTTCGACGGCACCGGGCCCGTCGCCTGAGCGCCCCCCGGCGTCGGCCGCCGGTGCGGCGCCGGTCTTACGGGGGCGGTACCTCGTCGGGCAGCAGCGAATGCATGACCACGTCCACCCGCCGGTCGCCCGAGCTCCAGCAGGAGCGGAGCACCCCCTCCGGACGGAAGCCCGCCGCCCGGGCGAGCTCCCGGCCGGGAGCGTTCTCGACGGCCACGAGTGCCTGGATCCGCCGGACGCCGAGTCCGTCGGCGCACCAGCGGACGAGGAGGCGCAGCGCGGCGGCACCCACGGGGCCGTCGTCGGGTCCCCGGCGAAGGCCCCGGCGGCGTCGAAGTCCCCGGGCCGGAACGGGCGGAGCACGAAGCCGGTGCCGCGCAGCGGCGGGTCGGGGTACTCGAGCGGTGGGGCGATCCGGTCACGCTATCCCCGGCGGTCGCGCCGGTTCCCGCGGAGCGGAGGCGGGCTACCGTGAGAGCACGGCCGGTCCGCGCCGGCGGTGGAGAGGACGGAGGTCCCCGAGATGATGAGAAGACGGCCGTTGAGGCGTGCAGCAGTGGTCGGCGGTGTGGCGGCGGTCGCCCACCACGCCGGCAAGAACGCCGGGGAGGCCCAGGCCGCGCAGGCCAACCAGCAGACCGCACCTGCTCCCGAACCCGCTCCGGCGATGTCCAGCGACGACATGGTGACCCAGCTCCAGAACCTCAAGAAGCTCCTGGACGAGGGCGTCCTGACCCAGGCGGAGTTCGACGCCCAGAAGCAGAAGATCCTCGCCAACTCCTGAGGAGGAGCGCACCCACCAGTCCGGAGGAGGAGCATGCCCATGACGATCGGACCGGTCCAGATGCTGGTGCTCGGCTTCGCCGAGCCCGAGTTCACCGGCAAGATCGCCGGGGAGCTCGACCGGCTCCGTGAGCACGAGTTCGTCCGCATCCTCGACGCTCTCGTGGTGCGCAAGGCCGAGGACGGCGAGATCACCGCGGTGCAGGTGAGCGACCTCACGTCCGACGAGGCCATGGAGCTGGGTGCCATCGCCGGTGCCCTCATCGGCCTGGGCGACGGCGACGTCGAGGCCGGCGCGGTCGCCGGTGCCCTCGAGGGTTCGGACGGCCACGTGATCCCCGACGAGGACATGTGGTTCGTCGCCGACACCATCCCCGCCGGGTCGGCGGCGGCGGTCGTGCTGCTCGAGCACCTCTGGGCCATCCCGCTGCGGGACGCCATCGTCGATGCCGGTGGCATCGCACTGGCCGACCAGTGGATCCACCCGGCCGACCTGGTCGCGGTCGGACTCGAGGCCGCAGCCGGCTGACCTCCGGGCCGGCACGGGCCCGCTGCGCCGAAGGGCCCCCGGGTGCTGCGTCCTTCCGGGCCGGCGGTCGGTTGCTACGGTCTGCCCCATGCGACGGGGGAGCGCGGCACTGGCGGGCGTCGTGACGGCACTGGCGCTGTCCGCCTGCGGGTCGTCGGCCGCCTCCACCTCCACGACGGCGACCACCGCGGTCGTGCCGTCTCCGTCCGCCGCAGTGGTGGGGGGTGACCCCCTCACGCTCCGCACCCCGCATGGCGTGGTGCACGGGACCACCACCGCCGGCACCCGCGCGTTCCTCGGCGTGCCCTTCGCCGCCCCCCCGGTCGGCCCGCTGCGGTGGAGGGCGCCGCAGCCGGCCGCGCGGTGGACGTCGACGCTGCAGGCCACCCACGTCTCCGCCCCCTGCCCGCAGATCGTGCCCATTGTCAACACCTTCGAGGGCAGCGAGGACTGCCTCTACGCCAACGTCTACGTCCCTCCGGCGGTGCCGGCCCGGCCCCGGCCCGTCATGGTGTGGATCTACGGCGGCGGGTTCCAGGTCGGCAGCTCGACGGACGACACCGTGGCCAACTACGCGGCGTCGCACGGCATGGTGTCGGTCAGCTTCAACTACCGCCTCGGGTCCCTCGGGTTCCTGGCCCTCCCGGCACTGGCCGCCGAGAACCCGGGGCGTGGGACGGGGAACCTGGGCCTGCTCGACCAGCAGGCCGCCCTCCGGTGGGTGCGGGCGAACATCGCGGCCTACGGGGGCGACCCGGGCCAGGTGACGATCTACGGCGAGTCCGCCGGAGGGGTGAGCGTCTGCGCCCAGCTGGTCTCGCCGGCGTCCGCGGGCCTGTTCGAGCGGGCCATCACCGAGAGCGGACCCTGTGTCCTGCCCGAACAGCCCCTGGCCGCGGCCGAGACCCAGGGGGCGGCGCTCGGGACCGCGCTCGGCTGCCCGCCCCCGCCCGCGCAGCTCGCCTGCATGCGGTCCCGGCCCGCCCGGCAGGTCATCGAGGCGCTGCCCCCCGACCCGACGTTCCTCTTCGGCCAGGGCGCCCAGTGGGGCCCGGTGGCCGACGGGGTGACCGTGCCGACCGACGCCGCCGCCCGGCTGGCGTCGGGGAGGTTCCACCGGGTGCCGGTCATTGTCGGGGTCAACCGCGACGAGGGACGCCTCTTCGTGGCCCTGCACCAGCTCGAATTGGGCAGCCCCCTCACCGCGGCCCAGTGGGCGCCGGCGGTGGACGCCTACTTCGGCCCGACGGTCGGCCCGAAGGTGCTGGCGCGGTACCCGCTGGCGGACTACCCGGACGCCGGCGCCGCCCTGGGCCAGGCGATCGGGGACGCCGTCCTGGCGTGCCCCGCCGTCCGGTCGGCCCAGGTGCTGCGGCGCTGGGTGCCCGTCTACGAGTACGAGTTCGCCCACGTGCCCGACCCGTTCATCCTCCCCACCGCGGGCATCGACCTCGGCGCGTTCCACTCGGCCGAGCTGCCCTACGTGTTCCAGGGACCGACGCAGTCGAGCGGCAACTTCGCGTTCACCCCGGCAGAGCAGCGCCTGGCGGCCACGGTGAGTTCCGCCTGGGCCCGGTTCGCCGCGACCGGCAGCCCGTCGGGCGGCGGGCTGGCCTGGCCGAGGCTGACCACGTCCACCGGCCCCTACCTCGTCCTCGACACCCCGACGTCGGTGGCCACCGCCCTGAAGGCGTCGCAGTGCGCCTTCTGGGCCTCGACCGGCTGGAGCGTGGCCGACAAGCTCGGCCCGGGACAGGCCGCCACCCACTCCGGCTGAGGCGCCGTCGGCCGTCCGGCGTGCCCCGACCGGCGTGTCCCCGGTACGGTGAGGCAGCGGCAGCCGGCGATCGGCCCGGCGGCCGGGGATCCGACCCGACCCGACCGGAGCGTGACCGTGTCCTTCGACCTCGACGCACTGCTGGCCGCCCACCGGGGTGAGGCGTACGAACTGCACGGCCGGTACCTGAACCCCCAGCTGGCCAAGGTGCTCACGACCCTCGGGTTCGACCGCACCTATGTCCGGGGCGAGGGGTCCTATCTGATCGACGACCGGGGCGGACGGACGCTCGACTTCCTGTCCGGGTTCGGGGTGTTCGCACTCGGCCGCAGCCACCCCGTGGTCAAGGACGCGCTGCGCCAGGCCCTGGACGCCGACCTTCCGAACCTCGCGCAGCTCGACTGCGCCCTGCTCCCCGGACTGCTCGGCCGGGCACTGGTGGAGCGCGCCCACCCCGGGATCGAACGGGCGGTGTTCACCAACTCGGGGGCCGAGACGGTGGAGGCGGCGATCAAGTTCGCGCGCTGCGCCACCGGGCGCACCCGCGTCCTCTACTGCGACCACGCGTTCCACGGCCTCACCAACGGCGCCCTGTCGCTCAACGGCGGCAAGGAGTTCCGTGAGGGGTTCGGACCGCTCCTGCCCGGCTGCGACCCGGTCCCCTTCGGCGACGCCGACGCGCTCGAGCGCCAGCTGGCCCGGGGGGACGTGGCCGCGCTGGTGGTCGAGCCCATCCAGGGCAAGGGCGTCTACCTGGCGCCCGAGGCCTACTGGCGCAAGGCCCAGGCCCTGTGCCGGCGCTTCGGCACACTGCTGGTCCTGGACGAGGTCCAGACCGGCATGGGCCGCACCGGCCGGTTCTTCTGCCACCAGCACTGGGGCCTCGAGCCCGACATGATCGCGCTGTCCAAGGCGCTGTCCGGTGGGTACGTGCCCGTCGGGGCCCTCCTCACCACGTCCGCCGTGTTCGACGCCGTCTACAGCTCCCTGGACCGCGCCGTGGTCCACTCGTCGACCTTCTCGCGGAACCAGCTGGCCATGGTGGCCGGTCTCGCCACCCTCCAGGTGATGGACGACGAGGACATCGTGGCCCGGGCCGGCGCCCGCGGCGACCAGCTGATGGCCGCGCTCGCCCCACTGGTCGACCGCTACGAGCTCCTCCACGAGGTCCGCGGCATGGGGCTGATGATCGGGCTGGTGTTCGGGCCGCCCCGGTCGCGTCGCGGACGGGCCCGGTTCCGCATGATGGAACTGGCCCGCAAGGGACTCTTCTCCCAGCTCATCGTGGTGCCGCTCTTCCACCGCCACCGGATCCTGACCCAGGTGGCCGCCGACAACGTCAACATCGTCAAGCTGCTGCCGCCGCTGATCATCGGTGACGAGGAGATCGACGCCTTCGTGGCCGCCCTCGACGACGTGCTGGCCGACGCGACGAGGAGCGCGGCCCTGCTCGTCGAGGTGGGCACCACCATGGCCCGCAACTCGTGGAGACGCGACCGGCCCCGGGCGGCGGCCGGCGGCGACGGGGCGTGAGCGTGGCTTCCGTCACATCGGGCCACGGGGACGCCGTCGGACCGGGGCCCCGACCCGGGGAGCGCGTGCTGGTCACCGGCGGCGCAGGGTTCGTCGGCTCCTCGGTGGTGCGCGCCCTCCTCGACCGGGGCTCCCGGGTCCTGGCCCTGGTCGAGCCCGGGGGGGACACCGCGAACCTGGACGGGCTGGACGTGGACGTGGTCGAGGGCGACCTCCGCGACCCGGGTCCGGTCGCCGCCGCCGTGGCCGGCTGTGCGGTGGTGTTCCACATCGCCGCCCTCTACCGGTTCTGGGCGCCCGACCCGGCCGCCTTCTACGACATCAACGTGGGCGGCACCCGCAACGTGCTCGACGCGGCGCGGGCCCACGGCTGCCGCCGGGTCGTCTACACCTCGACGGTCGGCACCCTCGGGCTCGACGGGGCGACGACGGAGGCGGCGGTCGACGAGCGGTCGTTCGCGCGCGTCGACCACCTCTTCGGCCGCTACAAGCAGTCCAAGTACGTGGCCGAGCACGAGGTCCTGCGGGCGGCGGCGGAGGGCCTGCCCGCCGTCCTCGTCCAACCGACCACCCCGGTGGGACCGCGCGACCGGGGGCCCACCCCGACCGGCCGGACGGTGCTCGACTTCCTCAACGGGCGGATCCCCGGCTACGTCGACACCACGCTCAACATCGTGGACGTGGAGGATGTGGCGGCCGGCCACCTCCTCGCCGCCGACCACGGCGCGCAGGGGCGCAGCTACATCCTCGGGGGCCGCAACCTCCTGCTGCGCGACGTGCTCGGCACCCTGGCGGAGGTCACCGGGCTGCCGGCGCCCACCCGACGCTTCCCGAGTGCCCTGGCCCTGGCCGCCGCGCACGTCTCGGACGCGGTGGAGGGCCGGATCCTGCGCCGGGAGCCGACCGTCCCGCTCGAGGGGGCGCGCATGTCGACCACGCACATGGCGTTCGACGACGCCCGGGCCCGGTCCGAGCTGGGCTACACGTCGCGCTCCCCGGCCGAGGCGCTCGAGCGGGCGGCGCGCTGGTTCGTCGAGTCCGGCGCGGTGCGCCCCGAGCGCGCCGCGCGCTGCACCTGGCCGTCCGCCGTAGGGTGACCGCGTGCCGAGCGCCACGCCGAACACACCCGGTCCGACGACCGTGCGCTACGTGGCCGATGCCGTGGTGGCCTGCACCGGCGACACGGCGGTGCTCCGGCCCGGGGCCGTCGAGGTGTCCGGGGACCTCGTGACCCGGGTCGGCACCCCGGCGGACCTGCGTACGACCGGCGCCGTCGGCACCCGGGAGGTCGTGGTCGACGGGGCCCTCCTGCCCGGGTTCGTCAACACGCACTGCCACTCGCCCATGACGCTCTTCCGGGGGACGGGCGAGAACCTGCCGCTCCAGCGCTGGCTGCACGAGGTCCTGTGGCCACGCGAGGCGCACCTCCGTCCGGACGACGTGTACTGGGGGATGACGCTGGCGGCGGCCGAGCTGCTCGCCTTCGGGGTCACGACCACGTGCGACATGTACTTCCACGAGGACGCCCATGCCGACGCCGTCGTCGACGCCGGGTCACGCGCCGTGCTCACCCCGGCGCTGCTGCAGCTGCCGGGCTCGGAGGCGGGCGGCGAGTGGTGGACGGCCAGCCTCGACCGCTTCGCCGACTTCCACGCACGCCGCCACGGCGAGGCCGGGCGACTCGAGGTCGGCTTCGCCGCCCACGCCGCCTACACCGTGCCGCTGCCGGCACTGGTCGCCATCGCCTCGGCGGCGCGTGACCGGGATGCCCTGTTCCACCTCCACCTGGCCGAGACCGCCGGCGAGGGGGACGCGTTCACCGCCGAGCACGGCGGGACGGTCCCCCGGGTGCTGGCCGAGGCCGGGGTGTTCGACGGACGGGTCCTCGCCGCCCACAGCATCTGGCTGTCGCCGGAGGACATCGCCGTCTACGCCGCCCACGACGTCGCCGTGGCCCACTGCCCCCAGTCGAACGCCAAGCTCGCATCCGGCATCGCCCCGGTGGTCGACCTGCTGGCGGCCGGGGTGCGCGTCGGCCTCGGCACCGACGGGCCTGCGTCCAACAACGACCTCGACCTGTGGGAGGAGCTGCGCCTCGCGGCCCTGCTGGCCCGGCTGCGCCAGGGCGACGCCGGCGCGCTCCCCGCGGCGCGGGCCCTGGACCTCGCCACCCGCGGGGCCGGCCTCGCCCTCGGGCGCCCGGACCTCGGGGTCCTGGCCCCGGGGGCCAAGGCCGACATGATGGCGGTCTCCCTCGACGATCCGGCCTTCGTGCCGCTGCTCGACGACGGCATGCTCGTGGAGCACCTGGTCTGGTCGGCGTCGAGCCGCCTGGTCACCGACGTGTGGGTCGGGGGCGAGCGGGTGGTGACCGACGGGACCGTCGCCACGGTGGATGTCGAACGGGCCCGGCACGAGGTGGGTCGGCGGGCGGCCCGTCTGGCCTCCGTCGGGGGCTGACCCGCGGCGGCCGGCCCCGGTGTCAGCCCGCCCGGCCCTCGGCGTGGCGGGCCAGGTCGTCGGCGAACCGCTGCATCATCCTCGGGAGCACCGCCTGCAGCAGCCGCCCGGTTCCCGGCCACTTCGGGTCGTAGGCGCCGGCCCACTCGATCCTGGTGCCGGAGCCGTCGGGCTCCAGGGTGACGTCGGCCCGGTAGGCGCGGACCGGGAACCCGCTCAGGATCCGGTAGGCGAGGTGGAACGGCGGGTCCCAGGCCACGACCTCCTCGCGGGAGCCGACGCCGTACCGCGAGAACCTGCGGATGGCACCGACCCCGTCCGGCTCGGGCGACCCCTCGCGTTCGAGGCCGGACGCGGTCAGGAACGACCACTCGCGCCAGCGGCGTGCCTCGCCCAGCAACGGCCACACGGCCTCGGGCGGCGCGCCGGTCCGGGCCTCGACCCGGTAGACGTAGGCACCCGACCCGCCCGACCCGCCCGGCCCGCCCGGCCCGCCCGGCCCGCCCGGGCCCGCGTCCGTCATCCCTCGACGTGGGCCTTGAGCGCCTCGAGCGACTGCTGGTAGACGGACTGCATCAGGTCGGCCATCTCGTCGGGGGCGGCGTCGACCACCCAGGTCACGTGGCTGCCGGCACCCGAGGCGCTGACGGTGATGGTGGCCTCGTGCGACTCGACGGGCACCCCGTCCACGATGGCGTAGGTGATGGCCCGGGCGGCGTCGTCCTTGGCGATGAGCGCCTCGGTGATGGTCATGCCCATCGTGTCGAGGATCCGGTTGTCCCCCTCGACCCGGCACGACTCCATGCCGGGCATCCATCCGGCGATCCCGCCGAAGTCGCCGGCGAGTGCCCACACCGCCTCGGGCGAGCCGTCGATGTCGATCTCTGCCGTGCGCTGTCCCATGATGCTCCTTCGGTTGTCTCGGTCGGTCGTCTCGGCCGGTGTTGCCGGTCGCCGTCACCGCCGGCCATGGGCCGGAGGCGACCCGATGGTAGGCGCGACCGCGGTCCCCGACCACCGGTAGCGTCTCGGGCGTGACCGACCGCCGACCGACGACCGCCGAGCCCGACGGGACCGACAGGACCGCCCTGTTCGTGCCCGACGGTGACCTGCTGGTCCCGACCGACCTGGCCCGGGGGCCGTGGTCACCGGACTCGCTCCACGGCGGGCCGGTCGCCGCCGCCGTGGCCCGTTCGGTCGAGCAGCTGACCGGCGACGACGGCCGGGGGACCTCCCGGCTGACGCTCGAACTCCTGCGGCCGGTCGCCGCCGCACCGCTGGCGGTCACCAGCCGGGTGGTGCGTCCGGGACGCAGGGTCCAGCTCGTCGACACCGTCGTGACCCAGGAGCGGACCGAGGTGGCGTGGGGCCGGACGCTGCGGATCCGGGTCGACCCGACGCTGCCCGAGGTGTCGACGACCGTGCCCGAGGCGCCGGCGCCGGCCGGCCCGGCGTCGGGTGAGGAGGTGCCGTCGGGCCTGCAGGACTACACCGCCTTCCACAACCGGGCCATGGAGATCCGGTTCGTCGCCGGTCGCTTCGACCGGCGGGGCCCGGCCACGGCCTGGTTCCGCCTGCGGTGTCCGGTGGTGGCGGGCGAGGAGCCGACCCCGGTACAGCGCGTCCTGGCGGCAGCCGACTTCGGCAACGGCATCAGCGCCGAGCTCGACTTCCGGACGCACCTGTTCATCAATCCGGACCTGACCGTGGCCCTGACCCGGCCGCCGGAGGGGGAGTGGGTCTGCCTGGAGGCCCGCACCCGGTTCGGCTCGCCCGGGATCGGGAGCGCGGAGTCGGTCCTGTGGGACGAGCGGGGACGCATCGGACGGTCGGTGCAGAACCTGGTCGTGGAGCCGTCCCGATGACCCCCGACGGGCTCCACGACGGATTCCACGACGGGTTCCCCGACGGGACGCCCAGCGTCGCCGACCTGCTCCTCGCACGGGCCGACGACCCGGGCGAGGCCGTGGTGGCGGGGGACGACCGGTGGACGTGGGCGGAGACGGTGGCGGCCGGCGCCGCCCGGGCCGGGCTGCTCGCCTCGCTCGGCGACCTCGGGCCGCCGCACGTCGGCGTGCTCCTCGGCAACGAGCCCGAGTACCTGTTCTGGCTGGCGGCGGCCGCCCTGTCCGGCTCCGTGGTCGTGGGGATCAATCCGACGCGTCGTGGCGAGGCCCTGGCCGGCGACGTCCGTCGTACCGACTGCCGGGTCCTCGTGACCGACGCCGAAGGTGCGGCGCTGCTCGAGGGGCGGGACACCGGGGTCCCCGCCGACCGGGTGCTGCGCGTCGACGACCCGGACTACGCCGCCCGGGTGGCGGCCCACGGCGCGACGTCGGCCGCCGACGTGGTGGCGGCGGCCGGTCCCGTGCCCGGCGACCTCTTCCTCCTGCTGTTCACCTCGGGCACGACCGGTGCCCCCAAGGCCGTGCGCTGCACCCAGGGTCGGCTCGCCTCGATCGCGCTGCGTTCGGCCGAGGCGTACGGGTTCGGCCGGGACGACGTGGCCTACTGCACCATGCCGCTCTTCCACGGCAACGCGCTGATGGTGCTGTGGGGCCCGAGCGTGGTGGTGGGGGCGACGGTGGCGCTCGCCCGCCGCTTCAGCGCCTCGGGGTTCCTGCCCGACGTCCGGCGGTACGGCGCGACGACCTTCACCTACGTGGGCAAGGCGCTCGCCTACGTGCTCGACACGCCGGCGCGGCCCGACGACGCCGAGTGCACCCTGCGCCGCGGCTTCGGAACGGAGGCGTCGGTGGCGGACCATGCCGCGTTCCAGCGCCGGTTCGGGTGCGTGCTCACCGAGGGCTACGGCTCGAGCGAGGGCGGGGTGGCCATCAGCCGCACCCCCGACACCCCGGTCGGCTCGCTCGGCCGTCCGGTCGAGGACGTCGCCGTGGTGGACCCGGACACGGGCGACGAGTGCCCGCCGGCCCGGTTCGACGCCGGCGGTGCGCTGGTCAACGGCGGGGCGGCCATCGGCGAGATCGTGAACCGGTCGGGCGGCGGACGGTTCGAGGGCTACTACCGCGACCCCGACGCCACGGCCCAGCGGCTCCGCAACGGCTGGTACTGGACCGGCGACCTGGCCTACCGGGACGAGGACGGCTTCTTCTACTTCGCCGGTCGGGGCGGCGACTGGCTGCGGGTCGACTCGGAGAACCTGTCCGCCGGCCCCGTCGAGCGCGTGCTCGTGCGCCACCCGGACGCGGCGACCGTCGTCGTCTACCCCGTGCCGGACCCCCGCTCGGGCGACCAGGTGATGGCCGCCATCGAGCTGCTGCCCGGCCGCACCTTCGACGCCGACGGGTTCGCCCGGTTCCTCGGTGCGCAGGACGATCTGGGGACGAAGTGGGCGCCCGCCTTCGTCCGCCTGTCGGCGACGCTGCCCCAGACGGCCAGCGGCAAGGTGACGAAGGGGCCGCTCCGGACCGAGGGCTGGTGGGACTGCGGGGACCCGGTCTACCGACGGCTGGCGACCGACGACGGGCACTTCGCCTACGCCCCCCTGTCCCCGTCCGACGCCGACGCCCTGCGGGAGGCGTTCCGGCGCCACGGCCGGATCGGCCTGGTCGGCGGATGACGGGGGGCGGATCCGCCGCCGACGGGCCCGGGGCGGTGGAGCGTCTCGACGCCTTCCAGCAGCGCCACCGGATCACCGCCGTGGTGGGTGCCACGGTGGCCAAGTACCGGGACGACCGCGCCGGACTCCTCGCCAACCTGCTCGCCTACGCCGGGTTCCTGGCCGTCTTTCCGTTGCTGCTCGTCCTCCTGACCCTGGTGGAGGTGCTCCTGCACGGCCACCCCGCCGTCCAGAACGAGGTGGTCGACGCCGCCCTCCGCCAATTCCCCGCCGTGGGCCGGGAGCTGCGCACCAACGTCACCGGTCTCTCCGGTCGCAACACGGTGCTCCTGGTGGTGCTCCTCGTCTGGCTCGTCTACGGCTGCCTCCGGCTCAGCCGTGGCGCGCAGGTGATGATGGCGACGGTGTGGGGCGTCCCCCGCGCCCTCCTGCCCCGCTTCGGCCGGTGGCTGCCCCGGGCGCTCGGGTTCCTCGCCGTGGTCGGGATCGGATTCGTGGCCGGTGGCGCCCTCGCCGGCGTCGGCAGCTTCGGGGGGCTCGGCCCGGCGTCCGCCCTCCTCGGGTTCCTCGGTTCCCTCGGGGTCAACGTGGCCATGTTCTGGGCCGGGTTCGCCCTGATCGTGTCGGTGCCCGGCGAGCGCCGGACGTTGTGGCTCGGAGCGGTCGTGGCCGGGGTGGGGTGGACCGCGCTCCAGTTCGTCGACGCGCAGCTGGTGACCCACGAGCTGCGCCACTACCAGACGCTGTACGGGACCTTCGCCATCTTCGTCGTGCTGCTGTGGTGGATCGGGATCGGCACGTTGCTCACGGTGTTCGCCGCCGAGCTCGACGCCGTGGTCGAGCGCCGGCTGTGGCCGAGGTCCTTCCGCGACCCGGCCGGGCCGCCCCCGGCCGGCGTCCCGCCGGAGGTCGCTCAGTCGACCGCCACCGGCACCTGATCGGCGGTGGTCCCGGCCCGTCCGGCGCCCTGCGTGCGGGGCGGCGGGATGACGAATCCGAGCAGGCCACCGGCCAGGACGACGACCGAGGCGATCAGGAAGCCACGTGCGTAGCCGGCGGTCATGGCCACGTCGAGGGCCCCGGACGGAACCGCGGGGTGGCCGGCGTGCGGGCCGTGGAGGAGGACCGACGCCGTGCGCGAGGCGGCCACGGTGGTGAGGGCGGCCAGCCCGACCGAGGCACCGATCTGCCGACTGCAGTTGACCAGGCCCGACGCCAGTCCCGCGTCCTCGTGGGGCACGCCGCCGGTGGCCAGCAGGGCGATGGGGGTGAAGGCCAGGCCCATCCCGAAGGTGGCGAGGATGCCGCCGCCGCACGCGCCCGACCAGTAGTTGTCTCCCGCCTGGATGAACGAGAGCCAGAAGAGGCCGGCCGACCCGAGGACGGCGCCGATCATCAGCACGTTGCGCGGGCCGAGCCTGGGCGCCAGGCGACCGGACAGGGTGGCCCCGACGGCGATCGCCAGCGTCTGGGGCAGGAAGGTGAACCCGGTGACGACGGGGCTGTAGCCCAGCACCTGCTGCAGGTAGAGGGACAGGAAGAACCACATGGCGAACATGCCCACGCCGAAGCAGAACATCACCAGGTTGGCCCCGGTGACGGAGCGGACGCGGAAGATGCGGAGCGGCACCAGGGGGTGGGACGCGGCACGGGCCTCGACGGCGACGAAGGCGACCAGGAGCAGGACGGCCGCGGCCAGGACGACCAGCGTGGAGGTGGCCGTCCACGACACCACGTCGGTGTGGGAGATGGCGTAGACGAGCAGGAACAGCGCGCCGGTGATGGTGGCCGCGCCGGCCACGTCGAGGCGACGGCGCGGGCCGTCGGCCCGCGACTCGTGGAGGCGCAGGCGGGCCACGGCGAACAGGGCGATGCCGATGGGGACGTTGACGAAGAGGATCCACCGCCACGACAGGTACTGGGTGAGGATCCCGCCGAACAGTGCGCCGGCGGCGCCACCTCCCGCGGCGACGGCGCTCCACACGCCGAACGCCTTGGCCCGTGCCCGCTGGTCGGTGAAGGTCACCGTCAGAATGGTCAGGGTGGCCGGCGACAGGATGGCGGCCCCGACGCCCTGCAGCGAACGGGCGGCGATCAGCGTCGTCTGGTCGGCGGCGAACCCGCCGAGCAGGCTCGCCGCCGTGAACAGGCCGAGGCCCACGAGGAAGATCCGGCGCCGTCCGAACAGGTCGGCCAGGCGGCCGCCCAGCAGCAGCAGACCGCCGAAGGTGAGGGCGTAGGCCGTCACGACCCACTGGAGGTCGACGGCCCGGAAGTGGAGGCCCCGCTGGATGGCGGGCAGCGCCACGTTGACGATCGAGATGTCGAGTACCACCATGAACTGGGCCAGGCAGACGGTGACCAGGATCACGGTGTCGGACGAGCGGGCCCGGCCGCCCGGGGCGACAGGGGACGCGTCGGTGGAGGAGGAGGAAGGCTCGGGCACGGCCCCAGCGTAGGCGGCACCCGGTCCCGTCCGGACACCCGACCGCCGTGCCGCGGCGCCGTGGCCGAGCCGGCGTGGCCGCGCCGGCGTGCGACCCGTCAGCGGGCGAGGCGCCCGACCAGGCGGGCCCGGGCTGCGGGCCACTCGTCGGCCAGCATCGAGAACACGGCCGAGTCCCGGACCGATCCGTCGGCCGCCGGCCGATCGGTCCGGAGCACCCCGTCGAGCGTGCACCCGAGCCGCTCGATGGCCGTCCGCGACCGGGTGTTCCGGGCGTCGGTCTGCAGGCGGACGGCACGGGTGCCCCACGCGGTGAACGCGTGGTCCAGCATCAGCAGCTTCGCCTCGCTGTTGACCGGCGTCCGCTGTGCCGCAGGGTCCAGCCAGGTGTGGCCGACGGACGCCCGGTCGACCGTGCCCGAGCGGGGAACGGCCACCGCTCCCGGCGAGATGGCCGCCCAGTCCCAGGGTTCGAGCTCGTAGAACCGGGTCGACCCCACGACCCGGCCGAGTGCGAGGGACACGGTGGCGAACGGGACCTGGTCCCCGGCGTCGGCGTGCCGCAAAGCGCGGTCCACGTACTCGGCCATGGTGGCCCGGTCGTCGGGCACGGCCGTGTACCGGAACGACGAGCGGTCGGCGGTCGCCGCCACGACCAGGGCGTCGACGTGGGCGGGGGAGAGGGGCTCCAGGCGGACGTGCGCCCCCTCCAGGGTGAACGGTTCGTACATCCACCCAGTCTCGCCGATGGCCCCGGGGGTGTGCCGGGTTCTATCGGCCGCGCCGTGCGCCCGTAGTATCTGGTCCGCACGCCGACTGAGCCGGCCGTCCCCAAGCCGTCCCCACCGCCCGACACCCACCGCCCGACACCAAAGGAAGCGCCCCGTGTTCCGCCCGGTCCCCGCCGAAGCCGACTTCACCGCCCTCGAGGACGAGGAGCTGGCGCGGTGGGGCGCGCATCGTGTCTTCGAGCGGTCGGTGGAGCTGCGCGCCGGGGCCGAGCCCTGGGTCTTCTACGAGGGCCCGCCGACGGCCAACGGCCGACCCGGCCTCCACCACGTGTGGGCCCGCGTCTTCAAGGACCTGTTCTGCCGGTACCGGACCATGCGGGGCTACGCCGTGCCGCGCAAGGCGGGCTGGGACACCCACGGGCTGCCGGTCGAGGTCGAGGTGGAGAAGCAGCTCGGGATCACCGCCAAGCGCCAGATCGAGGAGGAGGTGGGGATCGCCGAGTTCACCCGCCTCTGCAAGGAGTCCGTCCGCAACTACGTGGGGGAGTGGAAGACCCTCACCGAGCGGATCGGCTACTGGATCGACATCGACGACGCCTACTGGACCTTCGACCCCGACTACGTCGAATCGGTGTGGGCCAACCTGAAGGATTTGTGGGACCAGTCCCTGCTCTACGAGGACATCAAGGTCATCCCCTACTGCCCGCGGTGCGGCACGGCACTGAGCAGCCATGAGCTCGGCCAGCCCGACGTCTACCGCGAGGTCGAGGACGAGTCGGCCTACGTGCGGCTCCCCCTGACCGACGAAGGGGATGCCGCCACCGGGCTCCGGTCGTCGCTCGGACGGGAGTCGCTCGAGGGCCTGTCCCTCGTCGCCTGGACCACCACGCCGTGGACGCTGCTGTCCAATGCCGGAGCGGCCGTGGGGCCCGGCCTGGACTACGCGGTCGTGGGCGGGGACGTGGTGGCCGCCGCCCTCGTCGAGCAGGTCTTCGGCGAGGGCACGGCCGCCGATGCCGTGGTGGCGGGCACCTCGCTCGTCGGTCTCCACTACCGCCGGCCGTTCGACGACCTGGTCCCCGGGCCGGCGGACGCCGGGCGGGACGGCTGGCGGGTGGTGGGGGGCGCGTTCGTCGAGGCCGACGAGGGGACCGGCATCGTCCACCTGGCTCCGGCGTTCGGCGAGGTCGACCGCCAGGTGGGCCGCGCCGAGGAGCTGCCCACCCTCAACCCGGTGGGACCGGACGGCCGGTTCACCGACGCCGTGCCGTGGCTCGAGGGTCGTCCGGTGCGCGACACCAACACGGACGTCAACGATCGGCTGGACGCGGCCGGCCTCCTCGTGCGCCGCCAGCCCTACGCGCACCCCTACCCGCACTGCTGGCGCTGCGGCACGCCCCTCATCTACTGGGGCAAGCCCAGCTGGTACATCCGCACGTCGGACCGCAAGGACGAGCTCGTCGGCCAGAACCAGACCATCGGCTGGCACCCCGAGCACATCCGCGACGGACGGATGGGCGAGTGGCTGGCCAACAACGTCGACTGGGCGCTCTCGCGCGACCGGTTCTGGGGAACGCCCCTGCCCGTCTGGCGGTGCGACGAGGGGCACACCCGTTGCATCGGCTCGCGGGCCGAGCTGTCCGAGCTGGCGGGGACTGACGTCTCCGGCGTCGACCCGCACCGGCCGGCGATCGACGAGGTGAGCTTCCCGTGCCCGGACTGCGTCGCAGCCGACGCCGGGCCGATGCGCCGGGTGGCGCCGGTGATCGACGCCTGGTTCGACTCCGGGTCGATGCCGACGGCGCAGTGGGGCTATCCGGGGAGACCGGGCTCGGACCGGTCGTTCGTGTACCCGGCCGACTTCATCTGCGAGGCGATCGACCAGACCCGCGGCTGGTTCTACTCGTTGCTGGCCGTGAACACGCTGGTGCGCGGGACCACCCCGTACCGCAACGTCCTGTGCCTCGGCCACATCGTCGACGCCGACGGTCGCAAGATGTCGAAGAGCGTGGGCAACGTGATCGATCCGTGGGAGATCCTCACCACCCGGGGTGCGGACCCGCTGCGGTGGTGGATGTTTTCGCAGGGATCCCCGTGGACGCCGACCCGGGTCAGCTTCGAGGCCATCGACGCCTCGATGCGCGACGCCCTGCTGACCCTGTGGAACACCTGGTCGTTCTTCACCACGTACGCCACCCTCAACGGGTTCGACCCGGCCGACCCGGCGGTGCCCGCTCCGGCGGACCGCTCGGAACTGGACCGCTGGATGCTGTCGCGCCTGCACGACACCGTCGCCCGGGCCACGGACTCGCTCGACGGGTACGAGCCGTTCCCGGCGGCCACCGCACTGGCCGAGCTCGTCGACGACACCTCGAACTGGTACGTCCGGAGGAGCCGGCGCCGGTTCTGGCGCACCGATCCCGGGGCCGACCCGGCCGACTCCCTCGGCGCCCAGGCCACCCTGCACGACGTGCTGGTCACCCTGGCCCGCCTCCTCGCCCCGATGACGCCGTTCCTGGCCGACCGGATGTGGCGCGACCTGACCGGGGCGGACGAGTCGGACTCCGTGCACCTCGCCGACTGGCCGGCGGTGGACGCGACGCTGGTGGACCCGGACCTCGAAGCCGGCATGGCCCTCGCCCGGCGCCTGTCGTCCCTGGGCCGGGCCGCCCGGGCCGAGGCCGGGGTCAAGGTCCGCCAGCCGCTGGCCCGGGCACTCGTCTACCTGCCGCCGGGCAGCCCAGCGCCGCCCCCGGGTGTGGTCGAGGACGAACTGAACGTGGACCGTGTGGAGGTGACCGACGAGCTGGGCGACGTCCTCGCCTACGAGCTCGTGCCCAACTTCAAGCTGCTCGGCCCCCGCATCGGCAAGCGGGTCCAGGACCTGCGGGCCGCCATGACCACCGTGGACGGTGCCGCCGCGGCCGCCGATCTGGCCGAGGGCCGACCGGTGGTGGTGGAGCTGACCGACGGGCCGCTCGAGCTGGGTGCCGAGGAGGTCGAGCTGCGGGTGCGGGCCCAGCCCGGGTTCGCCGTGTCGCGTGACGGGGCGGAGGTGCTGGCCCTCGACCTCGCCCTCGACGACGACCTGAAGCGACGCGGGCTCGCACGCGAGCTGGTCCGCAACGTGCAGGACCTCCGCAAGGAGACCGGGCTCGAGGTGTCCGACACCATCGTGCTCCACGTGGTGGGACTGGACGACCTGGCGCCGCTGTTCGACGGGACCGCCCGCGAGGTGCTGGCCGTCGCCGTCGTCACCGGGCCCCCGGCCGACGGGGGCGACGGGACGGTCGTCGAATTGGACGCCGGCGGCACGGTGCGCACGGCCACGATCTGGGTGCGCAAGGCGTGATCGGGTGCCGGAGGCGCGCGTGAGCCGGGGCGGGGCCTGCGTCCTGGCCGTCGATCTCGGCACCGGCGGTCCCAAGGTCGCCGTCGTGGCCGAGTCGGGCCGGATCGTGGCCCACGCCGCCGAGGCGGTCCCGCTCCACCTCCTCGACGGCGGCGGTGCCGAGCAGGACCCCGACGACTGGTGGTCGGCCATCCGCTCGGCCACGCACCGGGCGCTGGCCGAGGCCGGCCCGGTCGAACTGGTGGGCGTCGGGTGCACGGCGCAGTGGTCGGGAACGGTGGCCGTCGACGCGTCGGGGGCGGCCCTGATGCGTGCCGTCCTCTGGATGGACTCCCGGGGCAACGGGGCCATCCGCGAGGTCGCCGGCGGGTCGGTGAACGTGCTCGGCTACGACCCCCGCAAGCTGCTGCGCTGGGTCCAGGTCACGGGCGGCGCCCCGGGGCTGTCGGGGAAGGACCCGGTCGCCCACATCCTCTTCATCCGCGCCGCCTTCCCCGACGTGTACGCCCGCACGGCGGCGTTCCTCGAACCGGTGGACTATCTCAACCTGCGCCTGACGGGCCGGGTCTCGGCCTCCTTCGACTCGATCGCCGCCCACTGGGTGACCGACAACCGGGCCATCGACGCCGTCGACTACGACCCCAAGCTGCTCGAGTGGACCGGCCTGGACCGCGACCGCCTTCCCGACCTGGTCCCCCCCGGGACGCTGATCGGCGAGGTCACCGACGACGCCGCCGCCGACCTCGGCATCCCGGCCGGCCTGCCCGTCGTCACCGGGTCGGGGGACGTGCACTCGGCCGTGTTCGGATCCGGCGCGGTCGCCGACTTCGAGACACATCTCTACATCGGGACCTCCTCGTGGATCTCGGGTCACGTGCCCTTCAAAAAGACGGCCCCGACCTCCAACGTGGCGTCGATCCCGGCCGCCCTGGCCGGTCGCTACCTCATCGCCGACGAGCACGAGACGGCCGGGGCCTGCCTGACGTTCCTGCGCGACAACCTGGGGCTGGCCCCGGACTTCGCGGCCATGAACGCCATGGTCGACCGGGTCCCCGCCGGCAGCGGCCGGGTGCTCTTCACCCCCTGGCTCAACGGCGAGCGCTCACCCGTCGACGACCACACGGTCCGCGGCGGGTTCCACAACCTGTCGCTCACGACCACCCGCGACCAGATGGTCCGGTCCGTGTTCGAGGGTGTGGCCCTCAACTCGCGGTGGTTGCTCGAGGCGGTGGAGAAGTTCGCCGGACGGCGGCTCGGCTCGCTGGCCTTCGTCGGCGGGGGCGCCAACTCGGACGCCTGGTCCCAGATCCACGCCGACGTGCTGGGTCGCCAGATCCGCCAGGTGGCCGACCCGGTGCTGGCCAACGCGCGCGGGGCGGGCCTGCTGACGCTCCTCGCCCTCGGGCGCATCACCTCGGGCGACGTCCCCGGCATGGTGGAGGTGCGGCGCACCTACGAGCCGGACCCGGCCCATGCGGACGAGTACGAGCTGCTCTTCGGCGAGTTCGTGACGCTGTACAAGCAGACCAAGGGCATCTTCAAGCGCCTCAACCGGTTCTGACCGGACGACGAGCAGGAGCAGGTCCGATCGGGCCCGGTCACTCGTGGACGGGGAGGGTCCATTCGAGTTCGGGATCGTCCCGGTGCGCCCGTACCGGATCGGCGACGACCCAGATTACGTGGTGCTCGACGGCTGCGAGCACTGCGGATGCCATCCGGTCGGCACCGCCCGGCCCCTGGTCGCGGAACTGCCCGAGTGCCTCCCGGGTCACGAATCCGAGGACGAGGGTCCATATCACGCCCTCCGTCCGCGCGATGTGCCCGACGGGCACACCGGCATCGGCGATGGCAGCGGCTCCGGTGGTGCGGAGCCGGATCAGCTGCGGCGAGTCGGGATACCGGAGGACCAGCGGGAAGGTCCGCCGATGGGTGTGCGCGAGGAGGCGCAGGGCAGAGAAGAGCGCTCGCAGACGCGACCTCCACGGTACGCCGGCGATCGCGACGTCGGGCAGCTCGCCCAGGAGGTGGTCGACCATGCCGTCGAGGAGCTCGTCCCGGTCACGGACGTGGTGGTAGAGCGACATGGGGGCCACGCCGACTTCCGCGGCGACGCCCCGCATGGAGATGGAGTCCGGACCGGAGCGGTCGGCGATGCGCAGGGCGGCGGCCAGCACCTGGGTGCGGTCGATCTGGTTGCGGTGGGGCAGGAGGACTCCCATCGGGAATTGAATTCCGGGGAAGCCTTACCGCGTACGGATTCGTACGACGTAAGGCATCACTCGGAATCGGATCACCTCACACTCTCCTGCGGTCCATTCGTGGACCTTGCCGAACTCCTGGCTCAGCGCTCGCGGGCGCGATTGGCGGCGCTGACCACGGCGGCCAGCGAGGCGTCGAGGATGCTCGAGTCCATGCCGACGCCCCACCAGGTGGCGCCGTCGGACCCTTCCGCCTCGACGTAGGCCACGGCCGACGCGCCGCTGCCCGACGTGAGTGCGTGCTCGCTGTAGTCCTTCACCTCGAACTCGACGCCCAGGTCGGCCCGGAGGGCGCCGACGAGTGCGTCGATCGGCCCGTTCCCCTCACCCATGACGGTACGGGGCTCGCCGTCCACCAGGAGCTGGGCGGTGACGGTGGTGCGTCCGCCGCCGGTCGTCATCTCGCTGCCGACGATGCGGACCCCGGCGTCGTCGGGCAGGTACGTCTGCGAGAACACGTCCCACATCTCACCGGGCCGGATGACCGTGCCGGAGTCCTCGGTCACGGCCTGGACCTGCTTGGAGAACTCCACCTGGAGCCGGCGGGGGAGGTCGAGCCCGTGCTCGTGGTCCATGACGTACGCGACGCCACCCTTGCCGGACTGGCTGTTGACCTGGATGATCGCCTCGTAGGTCCGCCCGGTGTGGCTCGGGTCGATGGGCAGGTAGGGGACCTCCCAGTGGTCGTAGTCCTCGCCGATGGCCTCGAAGCCCTTCTTGATGGCGTCCTGGTGGGAGCCGGAGAAGGCCGTGTACACGAGGTCGCCGGCGTAGGGGTGGCGCGGGTGGACGGGCATCCGGGTGGCGAACTCGGCCACCCGACGGACCTTGTCGATGTCGCCGAAGTCGAGGGCGGGGTCGACGCCCTGGGAGAACAGGTTCATGGCCAGGGTCACGATGTCGACGTTGCCGGTGCGCTCGCCGTTCCCGAACAGGGTCCCCTCCACCCGGTCGGCCCCGGCCAGCACGGCCAGCTCCGCGGCGGCCACCGCCGTGCCCCGGTCGTTGTGGGGGTGCAGGCTGAGGACGATCGACTCACGGTTCGCCACGGTGCGGCCGAACCATTCGATGACGTCGGCGTAGACGTGGGGTCCGTACATCTCCACCGTGTTGGGCAGGTTGATGATGATCGGGCGCTCGGGCGTGGGCTCGAGGACGCCCATGACCGCCTCGCAGATCTCGACGGCGAACTCGGGCTCGGTCCCCGTGAAGCTCTCCGGCGAGTACTCGTAGCGGATGTCGGTGTCGGGCAGCGTGGACTCGAACTTCTTGCACAGCTGCGCGGCGTTGACGGCGATGTCGACGATGCCCTGCCGGTCGAGTCCGAACACCACCCGGCGCTGCAGCGTCGAGGTCGAGTTGTAGAAGTGGACGATGGCCCGTTTGGCCCCCTGCAGGGACTCGAAGGTCCGCTCGATCAGCTCCTCGCGGCACTGGACCAGCACCTGGATTGTCACGTCGTCGGGGATCAGGCCGCCCTCGATGATCTCCCGCTGGAAGTCGTAGTCGGTCTGGGACGCCGAGGGGAACCCGACCTCGATCTCCTTGAACCCGATGTCGATCAGGGTCCGGAACAGCCGCAGCTTGCGCTCCGAGTCCATGGGGTCGACCAGCGCCTGGTTGCCGTCGCGCAGATCGACGCTGGCCCACTGGGGCGCCACCGTGGTCTGCCGGTCGGGCCACGTGCGGTCGGCGAGCACCAGGGGGACGTAGGGCCGGTAGAGGTGGAACGGCATCGGGGACACGTCGCACGGCATGGCCAGGCGGGTCGCCCGGGTGCCGTCGGTGGAGGTGTGCTCGTGTTCGCTCATCGGGTGCTCCCTTGTCGCTGCGGGTGAACTGGTGCTGGTGCTGGTGCTGGTGGTAGGTGCTGGTGGTCCGACCCGGTCTCGTCCGGGACGGTGACGCCGGTCCTGCGCACGGCCAACAAAAAACCCCCTGGCCGGAGGCACAGGAGGTTGCGGGCGAACGCGATGTGGCGTTCGCCGTCAGGTAAGGAGGAGGTCCGTGGTCGTGAACGTCATACGCCACCCATGCTGCCAGCGCCCGGCCGGTGCGTCAAGGACCGGGCGCGGCGCACGCCCGCGAACCGGTCGGGCGGCGACCCCGGCGGCGCCTAGATGCGCTCGAAATTACGGGCCAGTTCCCAGTCGGTGACCACCGAGTTCGCCTTGGCCCACTCCTGGCGGGCGGTGTTGACCAGGTGCCGGTGCACCTCGGGGCCGAAGGCCTCGGCGGCCACGTCGCTCGCCTCGAGGCGGGCGATGGCCTCGGGC
>DATLRE010000129.1:0-5226 GCA_035534835.1 Acidimicrobiales bacterium | reverse complement strand
CCGAGCTCCTTGCGGATCTTGGAGGAGTCGAGGAGGTAGCGCCGGTCGTGGCTCGGTCGGTCCGGGACGATCTCCTTGAGCGACTGCGGCTTTCCCGTGGCGGCAAGGACGGCGTCGGCGATCTCCTCGATCGAGGCTTCGACGCCGCTCCCGACGTTGTACGTCTCTCCGACGACCCCGTGCTGCAGCACCAGCTCGATGGCCCGGCAGTGATCGTCGACGTGGAGCCACTCGCGCTTGTTCTGGGTCGACTTGTAGAGCGGCAGCGGGGTGTCGTCGAGCGCCCGTGCCGTGAACAGGGGGATGACCTTCTCGGGGAATTGGTAGGGCCCGTAGTTGTTGCAGCAGTTCGTGATCGTGGACGGCAGCCCGTACGTCTCGTGGTAGGCGCGCACGGCATGGTCGCCGCCCGCCTTCGACGCGTTGTACGGAGTACGGGGGCGGTAGGGCGTCTCCTCGGTGAATACCTCGTCGGAATCGAGCGGGAGGTCGCCGTAGACCTCGCAGGTGGAGATGTGGTGGAACCGGGTGACGCCGTGGCGCCGCGCCGCTTCGGCGAGCGCCTGGGTCCCCATGACGTTCGTCTGGAAGAAGCGGGTCGGGTCCAAGATGGCCAGGCTGTTGTGGGACTCGGCGGCGAAATTGACGATCACGTCGATCTCGTGCTCGGCGAGCGTGGCCGTCACCCCGTCGAGGTCCCCGATGTCGCCCTGGACGAAGGTGATCCGGTCCTCCACGTCGGCCAGATTGGGCCGGTTCCCCGCGTAGGTGAGCACGTCGAAGGCCACGACGACGTCGTCGGGATGCCGGTCGACCCAGTAGCGGACGAAGTTGGATCCGATGAATCCGGCGCCGCCGGTCACGAGAAAGCGCATAGCGGACCAGCGTAGCCGTGGGGACGACGCCCCTGGCACGTGCGGACCGCCGGCACGCGATCCCCGGTCGCACGCGGCTCCTGCCCCGTACCCACCTGCTGCCCGGCCCGGTCCGCCCCCCGGACCGCCCCCCGGACCCGCTCCCCCCGGACCCGCTCCCCCGGACCGCCCCCCGCCGGGCCGCCCCCTGGACCCGCTCCCGACCCGGCGATGGACACCACGGGCGCACCAACGGACCGGCCCACCTGCACGAGCGGGCGATCAGCCGGCCCCCGCCCCTCCGTCGCTGCGGGCGTGGACGGCGGGCTCAGTCCCCGGGTCGGACGTGGACCACGTCACCGGCGACCACCGTACGAGGAGTGCCGTCCACGTCCACCTCGAGATGGCCGTCGTCGGTCACCGAGGTCGCCGTGCCGACGAACGACCCGTCCGCGAGGTCCACTCGCACCGTCGTCCCGAGGGTCCTGCACCCGGCCCGCAGGTCGTCGGCCAGGCGGACCCGTCCCGCCGACGTCGCCAGCGCCGTCACCCGAGGGACGAGTGCATCGAGCAGGGCCACGAGCAGCGCCTCGCGATCGACTTCGCCACCCGCCAGTTCGCGCAGCGAGCACGCCACCCCCCGCAGTTCCGGTGGCAGGTCGGCGTCGGTCGCAGGCCAGTTCACGTTGATGCCGATCCCGACCACGACCGGTGGCGCCGAACCCGGCGTCACCGAGGCCAGGTCCGCCTCCGCCAGGACCCCGGCCAACTTCCTGCCGTCCGGCGCCACGAGGTCGTTGGGCCACTTGATCCCGACGACGGAGCCACCCGGGTGCGTGCCGCCCTCGGCTCCCGGACCGCCGACCGCGCCGCCGACCGCGCGGCGCGGCGCCCCCGACACGGTGATGGCGTCCACCGCCGCCAGCGCCACGGCGGTCGCCGCCAGATGACGCTGCTCCGGTCGGAGGTCCGGCCGGAGCAGGACCGAAACCAGGAGATTGGCCCCGGCCGGTGCCTCCCAGGTCCGACCGAGCCGGCCACGACCCGCTGTCTGGTGGTCCGCCACGGCGACCACGCCCTCGGGTGCGCCGGCCCGCGCCTCGTCGAGCAGGTAGCGGTTGGTCGAGTCGAGCGTGGCGAACCGGCGGACGTCGGTGAACCTGGTCTCCGGCATGGCACACACCCTACGGCCCGTGACAGTCTGTGGGCCCGGTGCGGGCGCTCCGTGCCGGGACGCCCGCCGTGGGCGTGACAGAGTGGGGACGCCCCACCGTGGGGCGAGGACCCACCCGGCCGACCGCGGCAGGGCCGGGGATCCTTGCCACTCCGATTTCGAAAGGCGCAGCGTGCTCAAGAAGGTCCTCATCGCCAACCGGGGGGAGATCGCCGTCCGGGTCATCCGCACGTGCCGGGAACTCGGCGTGGCCACCGTGGCCGTCTACTCCGAACTCGACCGCGACGCCCTCCACGTGCGCCTGGCCGACGAGGCGTACGCGCTCGGCGGCCAGACCGCCGCGGAGTCCTACTTGAACACGGAGGCCATCCTCGACGTCATCGAGCGCAGCGGCGCCGACGCCGTCCATCCCGGATACGGGTTCTTCTCCGAGAACACTGACTTCGCCCGGGCCATCACCGAGCGAGGCGTGACGTTCATCGGCCCGCCCCCCGAGGCCATCGAGGTCATGGGCGACAAGATCAGCGCCCGGCATGCGGCCGAGCGGGCGGGTGTGTCCGGAGTGCCCGGCCGGACCGAGGTGCTGACCTCGCCCGACGAGGTCGTCGCCTTCGGGGACGAGTTCGGCTGGCCGGTGGCGATCAAGGCCGCCTACGGCGGTGGCGGTCGTGGCATGAAGGTCGTGGCCGGTCCCGACGACGCCCCCGAGGCGCTCGAGTCGGCCATGCGCGAATCGCTGTCGTACTTCGGTCGCGACGAGTGCTACGTCGAGCGGTACCTGGCATGGCCCCGCCACGTAGAGATGCAGGTCATCTGCGACACCCACGGGAACGCCCTGTGGCTCGGCGAGCGCGACTGCTCGGCCCAGCGCCGGCACCAGAAGCTGGTCGAGGAGAGCCCCGCCCCGAACTTCCCCGACGAGGTCCGGGTGGCCATGGGCGAGGCCTCGGTCAAGGTCGCCCGGGCGTGCGGCTACGTCAACGCCGGGACCGTCGAATTCCTCTACCAGGACGGCGAGTTCTTCTTCCTCGAGATGAACACCCGGCTCCAGGTCGAGCACCCCGTGACCGAGCTGGTGACCGGGCTCGACCTCGTCGAGTGGCAGCTCCGGGTCGCCTCCGGCGAGCCGCTCGGGTTCACCCAGGACGAGGTCCGGCGCGACGGGCACGCCATCGAGGTCCGGATCAACGCCGAGGACCCGACCGGTGGTGCATTCACCCCGTCGCCGGGGACGATCACCCGGATGGTGCCACCGGGGGGGCCCGGCGTGCGGCTCGACGCGGGCTACGAGTCCGGTGACACCGTCAGCCAGTTCTACGACAACCTCGTCGCCAAGCTGATCGTCTGGGGGCACGACCGCGAGGCGGCACGTCGCCGCATGCTTCGGGCCATCGATGAGACGGTGGTCGAGGGCGTCGCCACCACGCTCCCCGCCGATGTGGCCATCCTGAGCCATCCCGACTTCGTCGCCGGCGGTCACTCGACCAATTGGGTCGAGCGGGATCTGGACCTGTCCCACGTGGTTCCCGTGTCCGCGCCCGCCGCCCCCGCTCCCGTCGACGGGGAGGAGGACGTCCCACGGGTCCTCCGGGACGTCACGGCCGAGGTGGACGGCCGCCGGTACCAGGTCAAGCTGTGGGTGCCCGACCTCGGGGACACCGTCGCCGTGCAGGCGACCGCCGCCTCCGGCCGGGGTTCGGGCCCGAAGCGTCCGAAGGCCGCTGCCGCCGGGGCCGGTTCGGGGACGGTCGTCGTCCCGATGCAGGGGACCATCGTCAAGGTGCTCGTGGCCGAGGGCGACACGGTCGAGGTGGGCCAGACCGTCTGCGTGCTCGAGGCCATGAAGATGGAGAACAACGTCAATGCCGAGAAGGCCGGCACCGTCAAGGAGGTCCGGGTGGCACCGGGCGAGTCGGTCGGGCCGGGCGACGTGATCGCCGTCATCGAGTAGTCACGACGCCGGGTACGGCGCCGCCACCGAGTCGGAGGAAGTCGCATGCCGGAAACCGCTACACCGCCTGCCGACGGCCTCAAGCGCAGGGCCGAGGCGGCCGTTGACGCCTCGCTCCCCGACCTGGTCCGCCTCAGCCACGACATCCACGACCATCCCGAGCTCTCCTACCAGGAGGTCCGGTCCTCCGCCCTGGCCGCGGCGGCGCTCGAGCGAGGAGGGTTCGCCGTGACCACCGGGACGGCCGACCTCCCCACCGCGTTCACCGCAGAGGTCGGGTCGGGTCCCCTGGTCCTCGCCATCTGTGCCGAGTACGACGCGCTTCCCGACATCGGACACGCCTGCGGGCACAACATCATCGCGGCGGCGGCCGTCGGCGCCGGGCTCGGGCTGCTGCCGCTGGCCGACGAGCTCGGGCTGACCGTCCGGGTGGTGGGCACCCCGGCCGAGGAGGGCGGCGGCGGCAAGGTCGTGATGCTGGAGCGCGGCGTCTTCGACGACGTCCACGTCGCCATGATGGTCCACCCGTGGCCGAACGACCGGCTCGAGGCCACGTGCCTCGCCGTGTCCCACTTCGACGTGGAGTACACGGGTCGCACGGCGCACGCGTCGGCGGCTCCGTGGCAGGGCGTCAACGCAGCGGACGCCATGGTGATCGCCCAGGTGGCCCTCGGGCTGCTCCGACAGCAGCTCCCGCCCGGGGACCAGGTCCACGGCGTGGTCACCAACGGCGGCGAGGCCGCCAACATCATCCCGGCCCGGGTCACGGGCCGCTTCATGGCCCGTTCGCTGACCCTCGGGGGCCTCGAACTGCTCGAGCCGCGTGTGCGGGCCTGCTTCCGTGCCGGGGCCCAGGCCACCGGGGCGGAGGTCCGGTTCGTACCGCTCGCTCCCGACTACTCGCACATGGAGAGCGACCAGGGCCTGCTGGCCCGTTACCGGGCCAACGCCGAGGCCCTGGGACGACGGTTCACCCTCGACGACGAGGGAGCGGCCCGGCCCACGCTCTCGACCGACATGGCCAACGTGTCGCTCGCCGTCCCCACGATCCACCCGCTGCTGGCGATCGAGTCCGGCGGATCGGTGAACCACCAGCCCGAGTTCGCGGCGGCCTGCATCACCCCGTCCGCCGACACGGCCGTCCGCGACGGTGCCCTCGCCCTGGCGTGGACCGCCATCGACGCCGCCGAACCCGGTGCACTGCGCGACCGGCTGCTCGCAGGATCCGCCGGCTGACCACGCCCCGG
>DATLRE010000128.1:0-4868 GCA_035534835.1 Acidimicrobiales bacterium | reverse complement strand
GTGCAGGGCTCGGCCGTCGGGGGCGGGCTGGGCCTCGCCCTGGCCGCCGACTTCCGGGTGGCCGCTCCGACCAGCAGGTTCGCCGCCAACTTCGCCCGCCTCGGCTTCCACCAGGGATTCGGGATCTCGCTGACGCTGCCCGCCGTCGTCGGGCGCCAGCGAGCCCTGGAACTGCTCACGACGGGCCGCCGGGTGGAGGGGGCCGAGGCCCTCGGCATCGGCTTGTGCGACCGGCTCGACGAGGACCCCCGGGCCGGAGCCCACGTGCTGGCCGAGCAACTGGCCGGCTCGGCGCCGCTGGCGGTCCGGGCGATCCGTCGGACCCTGCGCGCCGACATCCTGCACGGCTTCGTGGCCATGGTCGACCACGAGCGGGCCGAGCAGCTCCGCCTGATGGGGACGGCCGACTTCCGCGAGGGGATCGCGGCGTCGCTGGCCCGTCGGCCACCGCGATTCCGCGGCGAGTAGCCGGGGCGTCGCCCGCGTCGCGGACGCAGAGGCGGAGGCGGACGCGGAGGCACCTCGGGGCTACGGCGCCGTGAGATCCTCCGTCAACGCCGCCCGGGTGGCATCGGGCAGCAGCACACCCGGACGCCCTTCGGGATACCCGGGGTGGTCGACGACCAGGGTCGCCGGCCCGGAAGCGAACGTTGCGACCTCCGAGGGCGTGAACGGGAAGCGTACGTAGTGGACGGCCGACGTGACGTCGTCACGCGTCAGCTGGTGCAGGTGATCGCCCTCGGGCACCGACCGCACCGACCTGGCCCCCGTCCCCTCGCCGATGAGCAAGGTGGCCGAGTGCTCGATCCCGACGAGCCTCGGGAGCCAGGTCCGGAGCTGTTCCTCGGAGGTCAGCTCCAGGAACAGGGTTGCCGAGAGTTCCCCCCGAGCCGGGAGCAGCCGGTTGTAGACGTCAAGTTCCTGCTGGACCTGCGCGTCGGTGGTCAGCCGCTCGGCGCGCGCCATCTCCTGGACCTGGAACCGCACCGTGGTCCGGCTCTCGAACGTCAGTGTGACCACCGGACCCACCGAGACGCGTCGGATCTTCTTCTCCGCGATGACAGCCCGCCGGAACTCGTCCCGCTCGCGCTCGTAGGCCCGGAGGTCGCTGATGTCGTCGAGGGTCAGTGGACGGATGGTCACGACGGTTCGGGGTGGATGCCGTAGGCCCGGGCCAGGAGCTGCATCGGGTGCACGGGCCGTGTCCCCGTCTCCTGTTCGATGGCACCGTTGGCCAGGTGGCAGTCGCCGCAGACCACCTCGTTGCCGGCCGCGGCGATCTCCCTCGCCATGGGCTGCGCCACCCTGCGGGCCAGCGCGTAGTTGTCGGCCCGGTATCCCCAGGTGCCGTCGATCCCCGAGCACCGCTGCACCAGGGTCGCCTTCACCCCGGCCACCTTCAGCAGGTCGCGGCTCTTCAACCCGATGTGCTGGGCCTGGAGGTGGCACGCGACGTGGTAGGTGACGTGATCGGGAACCGCCCCGGACTCCCGACCGGGGAACTGTGTGGCGAGCGACGTCCCGTCGCCCTTGTGGAGCGCCATCAGGTACTCGGCCGGGTCGGCGGCGTGCGCGGCCACGAGTGCGGCATCGGCGGCCAGAGGCGTGCCGGCCAGGTAGAGGGGGTAGTCCTTCTTCACCACGTAGGCGCAGGTGGGCTGGGCGACGATCACGTCCCGCCCGGCCCGGACCTCGCCGGCAAGGGCCGTCACGTTCCTCCTCGCCGCCTTGGTGAACTCCCGGACGTTCCCCTGGTGCAGCCACGGCGCTCCACAGCACGTCGTCCCCTCGGGCAGGGAGCACGACACCCCGTTGTGCTCGTACACCTTGACCAGGTCCTGCCCGATGGCCGGCTCCATGTACTCGATGAAGCAGGTGGGGAAGACCGAGACCTCACCCTGGGTCGCCCCGGTCGCGGGGGGACGCGGCCCCCGGGCGGCACGCCGGCGGAACCATGTGGAGAACCGGGTCCGGGCGTAGGGGGGGAGCAGCCGCTCCGAGGCCATCCCGGCCGTTTTCTCCATGAGCCTCCGAACCAGCGAGCCCGGCCTGCCGGTCAGCGCATTGACCAGTGGGGCCGCCGCCGTCGACATCCTGCCCAGGAGGTCCGTACGGGCCAGGACCTGGTCGGTCACCCGCTCGCGCACGGGCTGCCCTCCGGCATGGCGCACCGCCCGGGCCCGCATCATCAGCCGGGGGAAATCGAGCTGCCACTCGTGCGGCGGTACGTAGGGGCACTTCGGGTAGCAGAGCTTGCACTGGTAGCACTCGTCCACGACCCGGTCCTGCTCCGCCGGGGTCATGGCGGAGACGTCGCCGTCGTAGGCGTCGACGATGCCGAACAGCGTCGGGAACGAGGGGCACAGGTTGAAGCACAGGCGGCACCCGTGGCACAGGTCGAAGACCCGTTCGAGCTCGACCCGCAGGTCGGGCTCGTCGAGGTACTCGGGATGGTCGGGCGTGTACGTGGTGGTCACGGCTCGGTCAGGTCCTCGTCGACGCGGGTCCGGGGTCGGTTCGGTGTCGTTCCGGCGGGCGACGCCGGATGCCCGTGGACCGCGCCGCGACGGGTGGGCGACCGGTCCGGGGCACCCCCGGCCGGTCGCCCCTCCTGGCGCTCAGGAGACGGATGCCAGGCCTTCGGTGAAGCGGCCGGCATGGCTCTTCTCCGCGCGTGCCAGGGTCTCGAACCACTCGGCGATCTCGTCGAAGCCCTCGTCGCGCGCCGTGCGGGCGAAGCCGGGGTACATCTCCGTGTACTCGTACGTCTCGCCCTCGATGGCCGACCGCAGGTTGTCCTCCGTCGGGCCGACAGCGGCCCCGGTCACCGGGTCGCCCACCTCACGCAGGAAGTCGAAGTGGCCGAAGGCGTGACCGGTCTCCCCCTCGGCCACCGAGCGGAACAGTGCGGCGACGTCCGGGTAGCCCTCCACGTCGGCCTTCTGGGCGAAGTAGAGGTACCGGCGGTTGGCCTGACTCTCGCCGGCGAACGCCTCCTTCAGGTTCGCCTCGGTCTTGCTGTCCTTGAGCTTGGGCATGCTGGTCCTTTCTGGTCGGTGCGGGTGCGTTCGTTCCGGGTGCATCGGTACCCGTCTGTTCGGACTTCGTCCGGTCGGTCCCGTGGGGGCGTCGCCGTGCCGTCGGGCGCGGGGAGCGCCCGGTCCTCGGGAGGTCACGGCGTACCGGCCCGCGTCGGAGCAGTGGCACGCCGGCCGGTGCCGCCGCGTCGCCCCGTCCGGCACTGCGGGCAGCGCCCTCGGAAGACGACCTCGGCGGAGCCCAGCTCGAAGCCCAGATCGGCACCCGGGGGGACGGACAGGTCCGGGAAGTCGACGACGAGATCGCGGACGCGTCCGCACTCGCGGCACACCAGATGGTGGTGGAGGTCGTCGATGTTCGGGTCGAACCGGGCGCTCCCCGTTCCGACGTCGAGGACGGTGAGTTCCCCGAGCTCCGACAGGTCGTGGAGTGTCTGGTAGACGGTCTTGAGCGAGATGGTCCCGATCTCGCGCACGGCGACGGCGTGGATCGCCTCAGCCGACGGGTGCGTCTCGTCACCCTGCAGGATCCGGAAGATGCACTGACGCTGGGCCGTGACCTTGCGGCCCGTGCTCCGGAACCGCTCGGTCAGCTCCTCGGGTGTCCGCACGGCGTCAACGTACCACCACCAATTGTTAGTTGACAACCATTGTAGAAATGGTCGCCCCGGGGACCCCGGTCGCGTCCGTGCCCGTCGGCGGCCGCACCCACCTGTGGCAGGCTTGGCCCATGCCCGAACCCGCGACCGCTCCGGCGGCGCACGACGACCCGTTCGCACGCGACCGGGCGCTGGCCCGACTGGCGGCCGGGACGTTCGACGTCCTGGTCATCGGCGGCGGGATCACCGGTGCCGGGGTCGCGCTGGACGCCGCCAGCCGTGGGCTGACGACCGCGCTGGTGGAGAAGGACGACTTCGCCTCCGGCACCTCGTCCAAGTCCTCCAAGCTCATCCACGGCGGACTCCGCTACCTGCAGCAACACGAGTACCGCCTCGTGTACGAGAATCTGGCTGAGCGCCAGCGACTCCTCGAGAACGCCCCCCACCTGGTCACACCGCTGCCGTTCCTCATCCCGCTCTTCGGCAGGTCGGGTGTCGTCAACAAGGGGGTCGCCCGTGTGTACCGCACCGCCCTATGGCTCTACGACCTCACCGGCGGCGTCCGGATCGGCCGCCGCCACGAGCGGGTCACCCGCGAGCAGGCCCTCGCCCACATGCCCACGCTGCGAGCCGACCGGCTCGCCGCGGGCTTCCTCTACTGGGACGCCCGGTCCGACGATGCCCGCCTGACGCTGACGGTCCTGCGCACCGCGGTGCTCGACCACGGCGCCACGGCTGCGAACCACACCCGGGTGACCGGACTGGTCACGGACGACGCCGGCAAGGTTCGGGGCGCGTCCGTGGCGCCCGACGGCGGCGAGCCGTTCGAGATCCGGGCCTCGGTGGTGGTCAACGCCACCGGCGTGTGGACCGACGAGGTGCGAACGTTCGACGAGCAGCGCGACCCACATTCCATCCGGCCGGCCAAGGGCATCCACATCACGGTGCCCGAGGAGGCCTTCCCCTGCGACATCGCCGCCGTCATCCCCGTCAAGGCGGACAAGCGGTCGATCTTCGTGGTCTCGTGGGGCGACCAGGTCTACCTGGGTACGACCGACACCGCGTGGGACGGCCCGCTCGACGACCCGTCGTGCACGCCCGAGGACGTCGACTACATCCTCGATGCCGCCAACGCCGTCTCGACCCGCCTGCTCACCCGTGCCGACATCACCGGCATCTGGACCGGGCTCCGCCCCCTGCTCGCACCCGAGCAGAAGGGCGCCTCGTCCGA
>DATLRE010000127.1:0-12788 GCA_035534835.1 Acidimicrobiales bacterium | reverse complement strand
CCCCGAGCGGCGCCTACGTCTTCGGACCGGTGGTCGTCGACGTGTCCCGCCGGGAGGCGCAGCTGCACGGACGCTCCGTCGACCTGTCGCGCAAGGAGTTCGACCTCCTGGCCCTCCTGGTGTCCGAGGGCGGCCGCGTGGTGACCCGGGCCCAGTGCATGGACCGGATCTGGGGCGAACGCAGGAAGGGCGAGAGCAGGACGCTCGACACCCACGTCAAGCGCCTCCGCAAGAAGATCGAGGTCGATCCGGCCGAGCCCGCCCACCTCCTCACCGTCCGGGGGGTGGGATACCGCTTCAAGCCGTAGGAGCCCGCCCGACATCGCTCTCGCCCACTCCCTCCCCCACGGGTCGTCGCGCGGTGCACGGGCGGGCTCCTACGAGTTGAGGCACACCGGCGCACCGGTGCGCCGTCGGCGATTCCGGCCGTCCGGTCCCCGGGTGGCGCCGCCGCCCTGCCGTAGACTGCGCCCTGCCGACGGAGCCGGTGGCGGTCCGTGGACGAACCGCCGGGCCGCCCGCCCGGGGCACGCGTCGCCACCCCGGAAGGAGCGCAGCGGTGCCGGAGTCGACGGGGACGAGCGGACAACCACACCATCCGGCTGCCGCACACCACGGTCCCGGGCCCCTGGCCGCCATCGCCGTGGGTGGAGCCCTGGGGACCCTGGCCCGTTACGGGATCGAGCGGGCCGTGGTGCCCGCTCCGCTCGGCTTCCCCTGGGCGACGTGGACCGTGAACGTGCTCGGATCGTTCGTTCTGGGCGCCGTGGTGACGCTGGTGGTCGAGCGGTGGCCCGGCGACCGGTACCTCCGCCCACTGGTCGCCGTCGGCTTCTGCGGGGGATTCACCACCTTCTCCACCCTGGCCGTCGAGATCGACCAGCGGGTCCAGCACGGTCGGGGCGCGCTGGCGCTCGCCTATCTGGTGGCGACGCTCGCGGCCGGGACGGGCGCAGCCCTGGCCGGGATCACCCTGGCCCGGGGTCGGCTCCTGCCCGCCCCGGGCACGGAGCTCCCGGATCCCGACCTGCTGGCCGGTGACGACGTGGACGCCGGGCCGCTCGGGACCGGAGGGGACCCGTGACCCTGGCCCTCCTGGTCGTCGCCGGGGCACTGGGCGCACTGCTCCGCTACGAGGTGGAGCTCGCCGTCCGCCGCCGGGTCGGCCCCGACTTCCCCTACGGCACCCTGCTCATCAACGTGTCCGGTGCGTTCGCGCTCGGGGTCCTGGCCGGGTTGGCCGCCCATCGGGGCGTACCCACGTCGGTCGTGACCGTGGTGGGGACCGGCCTGCTCGGCGCCTACACGACGTTCTCCACCTTCAGCGTCGACACCGTGGGACTCGTCGAGCACGCCCGGCCGCGGGCGGCGGCGGTCAACCTGGCGGCGAGCCTCGTCCTCGGGCTGGGTGCGGCCGCGGTCGGTCTCCTCGTCGGACACGGCCTCTGAACCGGCCCGGCGGCGGATGCCACCCGACGTTCACGGAACGATCACCGGGAGGTGGCCCGGCGGTGGACCGGCGTTCACCTCCCCTTCCTACCGTGGCCCGGGGAGGAACCGCCTGTGGCCAACCAGCACGAGAACATCCGACGCGGGCGCACCCGGGTCCTGGTCATCGAGGACGAGGAGTCCTACCGGGAGGCGCTGGCGTCCGGCCTCGGCCACGAGGGGTTCGAGGTCGTGCAGGCTGCGGACGGCCCCGACGGCCTGCGGCTCCTGGGCCAGCAGCCGCCGGACATCGTCCTGCTCGACATGCTCCTCCCCGGGATGCACGGCATCGACGTGTGCCGCCGCATCCGATCCGTGTCGTCGGTCCCCATCCTCATGGTGAGCGCCGTCGACACCGAACTCGACGTGGTGCTCGGCCTGGAACTCGGTGCCTCCGGCTACGTGACCAAGCCGTTCCGCCTCCGCGAACTGGTCGCACGGATCCACGCCATCCTGCGCCGCGCGCCGGCGCGTACCCCAGTGGTGGCCGGCCCCCCCACCGACGGCTCCGCCGGCGCCGACACACGACCGGGCACCCCCGCCGACAGCCCGGACTTCGGGTCGGTCGTCGTCGACCACGTCCGCCGGGAGGTCACGGTCGACGGGGTCCCGGTCCACCTGTCCCGCAAGGAGTTCGACCTGCTGGCGGCGCTGGTGAGCCCCGTGCAGCGGTTGCGCTCACGCGACGAGCTCATCGACCTCCTGTGGCCCGATGCCTACCTGTCCGACTCGCGGACGCTCGACACGCACATCCACCGACTCCGGGCCAAACTCGAGCCCGACCCGACCGAGCCCCGGCACATTCTGACCGTGCGCGGTGTGGGGTTCCGCATCGATCCGCACGGTGCGGCCCGTCCCTGACCCCGCCGACCCGGACGGCGGGCTCAGCCGAACCGGCCGTTCACGTAGTCGAGGGTCCTCGGGTCGGTCGGCTCGCTGAACAGCTTCGCCGTCGGCCCGTACTCGATCAGCTCGCCCGCCTTGTCCTCCCCCATCAGGAGGAAGGCGCACCGGTCGGACACCCGCATGGCCTGCTGCATGTTGTGGGTGACGATGACGATCGTCACCCGGTCCTTCAGCTCCACGACGAGCTCCTCGATGCGCTTGGTGGCGATCGGGTCCAGGGCCGAGGTGGGCTCGTCCATCAGGAGGACCTCCGGCTCGACGGCCAGGGCCCGGGCGATGCACAGGCGCTGCTGCTCACCGCCCGACAGCGTGCTGGCGTGCGCCTTCATCCGGTCCTTGACGCTGTCCCACAGGGCGGCGGCGATCAGGGCCGACTCGGCGGCCTCCTGGAGCAGTGCGCGGTTCCGGATACCGCTGAAGCGGAGGCCGGAGACGACGTTCTCGTAGATGCTCATGGTGGGGAACGGGTTCGGGCGCTGGAAGACCATGCCCACCCGGGCGCGGATCAGCGTGGGATCGGTCGAGCGCGCGTAGACGTCCGTGTCGCCCAGCAGGACCCGTCCGGTCACCGCCGCCGAGCGCTCGGTGTCGTGCATCCGGTTGAGGGCGCGGAGCAGGGTCGTCTTGCCCGATCCCGACGGCCCGATGAGCGCGGTCACCTCGCCCCGCCGGATGTCGAGGCTGACCCCGCGCACGGCCGCGCGCCCGTCGAAGGTCACCGAGACGTCGTCGAGCCGCATGACACAGGGTGCGTCGACACCGGGCTCCACGAGGGCCTCCTGGGTGGTCAGCGGAGCGTCCCGGTACTCGGTGGGCGCCACGATCGGATCATTCATCGTCGCTCGCGTCCCAGTCTGGCCGCAACCACCCTGCTCCCGACGTTCAGGACCAGGATGACCAGCATCAGGAGGAGTGCGGTCCCCCAGGCGATCTGGATCAGATCGGCGTACGGCGAGCTGCTGTAGGTGTAGATGGTGTGGGGCATCGTCTCCATCGGCTTGGTGGGGTTGGTCTGGAGGAACTGGTTTCCGAACGCGGTGAACAGGAGGGGCGCCGTCTCGCCCGCGCCCCGGGCCACGGCCAGCAGGACACCGGTGATCAGGCCCGGGAGGGCGGCCGGGACCACCACCCGCCGGGCGACGGTGAATTTCCGGGCCCCGAGCGACAGCGCTGCCTCGCTCAAGGTCCCCGGCACGCCCCGGAGCGCGGTCTCCGCAGCCCGCATGATCACCGGGATCATGACGATGCTGATGGCGAACGCACCGGCCAGGCCGCTGTAACTCCCCACGTTCTTCACCCAGACGATGTACCCGAAGATACCGATGGTGATGGAGGGCACACCCGTCAGGACGTCGGCCATCAGGCGCACCGTTCCGCCGATCCGGCCGTCGGACTCCGCCAGGAAGAGGCCGGCCACGACCCCGAAGGGCACACTGACCGCCACGGCGATGCCGTCGATGATCAGCGAACCCACGATGGCGTTCAGGATGCCCCCGTTGGGGATGCCCTCGGGCTTGGTCACCTGGGTGAAGAAGTCCACGTTCCACGCCGGGAGGCCCTTGGAGACGACGTAGAGGATCACGCCGAGGAGCGGGATGACGGCGATGAGCAGGAAGCCACGGCACACGCCGATGCCGATGGCGGAGTACACCTTGCGCCGCCGGAGCGACGAGGCCGCCGCCGCCTGGATGGCCACGCGACGGTCCACCGCGGGATCCGACACCGGCTCCAGGACCCCGATGCTCACGCCACCGCCACCGAGGCCGCGCCGCTGCGCTGCACCGACCGGACGAAGAACCGGCCCAGGGCATTGACGGTGATGCCGACGACCAGGAGTACCAGTGCGGCGGCGAACAGCACGCTGAGCTGGGTCCCCGTCGCCTCGCCGAAGGCGCTCACGATGAGGGACGGGATGGTGGCGGCATTGGCCTTGAGGGAGGTGGCGAGGTGCGGCGAGTTACCGATCAACAGTGCCACGGCCACCGTCTCCCCGAGGGCCCGCCCGGTGGCGAGCGTGAACGCGCCGAGGAGGCCGGTCCGGGCACCGGGCACCACGACCCGCCACAGCACCTGCCATCGGGTGGCGCCGACGGCCATCGCGCCCTCCACCTGCTCGCGGGGGACGGCGGCCAGCACGTCGCGCGAGATCGCCACCAGGGTCGGCAGCACCATGATGAAGAGGATCACCCCGGCCAGCAGCAGGCCGACCCCTTGGTTCGGACCGGCGAACAGGCCGGTCCAACCGAACACCGAGGTCAGGAACGGCTCGACGTGGGTGGCGAAGAAGGGGGCGACGACGATCAGTCCCCACAGTCCGTAGACCACGCTCGGCACCGCGGCCAGGAGCTCCACCGTGGTCGACAGGGGCGCCCGCATTCTGTTCGGCACCAGGTAGGCGAGGGCGAGGGCGGTGCCGATCCCGATCGGCACGGCCAGGAACAGGGCGATGGCGGTGGTCTCGATCGTCCCGACGATGAACGGCAGGAGCCCGTACACGTTGTGGTATGGGTCCCAGGTCGTCCCCCACAGGAACGAGAACCCCTCCGACCGGAACGCCGGCGCGGCCTGGATGGCCATGGCGGTGACGAAGGCCACCAGCAGCGCCGCGAAGAGGACGGCGGCCGCAGCCAGTGCCCCCCGGTAGGCCCGGTCGGGGACGGTGAACCGCCGTCGGCGGTTCACCGTCCCTCCGGATGCCGGGCCAGGTTCAGGCAACAGGACCGACCGACTACTTGGTCAGCAGGACGGCGCCGTTCGGACCCGTGGCCTGGAGGAGGGTCTGACGGGCCAGCGCCTGGATGTTCGCCGGGAGCGGGACGTAGCCCAGGCTCGGTGCCTGGTCCTGGCCACCGCCGGTGTGGGTCATCCAGTCGAGCACCTGGATCAGCGACTTGCTGGTCGTGTCATTGGGCTGCTTCATGGCGATGAGGGCCCAACTGTATCCGGCGATTGGGTAGCTCGCCGTCCCGGGCTGGTTGACGATCGAGAAGTTGGTCGATGTCACGTTGGGGTCATGGGAGGCGTCGGCGGCCACCGAGGCCAGGGTGGGCAGCACGTAGACCCCGGCGGCGTTCTTGACCGCCGCGAACGTGAAGTTGTTCTGCAGGGCGTAGGCCAGTTCGACGTAGCCGATCGAGTACGGCGTCGACTTGACGCTCGCCGCCACCCCCGAGTTCCCGGACGAGCCGACGCTGGCGGCCGGCCAGGTCACCGACTTGCCCTTGCCCGGACCCGACGCCCACGCCGGGGACACCGTCGACAGGTAGTCGGTGAAGATGTAGTTGGTGCCGCTGCCGTCCGACCGGTGCACGGTGGTGATCGGCTGGTCGGGGAGGGAGACGCCCGGGTTGAGCTTGGCGATGGCCGGGTCGTTCCACTTGGCGATCGTCCCGAGGAAGATGCCGGAGATCGTCGGCCCGTCCAACTTCAGGCCGGTCTTCACACCCGGCAGGTTGTAGGAGAGCGTGACCCCGCCCAGCGTGTCGGGCACCTGGAGGACCCCACCGTAGGAGGCCGGCACCTTGGCGATGTCCGCCGCGCTCATGGGGACGTCGGAGGCGCCGAAGTTGACGGTGCCGCCCTGGAAGGCCGTGATGCCGGCACCACTGCCGACGGCCTGGTAGTTCACGGTGACGGCCGAGTTGAGCGCCGAGTAGGCGTAGAAGGCCTTGGTGAACACCGGCTGGACGAAGGTCGACCCGGCGCCGGTCAGCTGGGCCGCACCGGCCTTCAGGTCGGCGGCCAGGTACGGATCGGCGGACTTGGCCGTGGTGCTCGACGAGCCACCGGTCGTGGTCGTGGACGACGAGGAATTGGAGCTGCAGGCGGCGAGCAGCAGGCCGGCCGACAGCACGCCGGTGACGACCAGCCGCCTCCGGCGCCGGACCGCGGGGCGTACTGACGGGTGACTCGGGGGGACGGACACTGGTGGTTGGACCTCCGTTGGGATGGGCGTGTCGAGCTGCCCGGGCCCGCTCCCGGTGACCGGGGGGGGTCGGACAGGACGACCGTATCCAGGGCAGGTGAACGGGAGGCAAACCTGCGATGAACGGCCACCAAACGTGTGATGCACACTCGATGAACTCACCCCGCCGGCCCGGAACCGGCCACCGGGGCGGGCCGTCGTCGGCCCGCCGTCAGCCCGCCGACGGCCAGACGAATTCCTCGATGATCCGCGCCAGCTCCCGCGGTTGGTCGCCCTGGATGCTGTGACCGGCGTCCTCGACCACGAGCACGGTGTCCGCCGGCCGGCGCCGGCGGAACTCCGCCTCGTCCTCGTCGTCCACGACGGGGGACCGGCTCCCGCGGGCCAGCAGCACCGGCACGCCGATGCGCTCCAGGGCGTCCCACTGCATGAGGTTGTCCGTCCGCTCGACGTGCAGGCCGGGCTCCATCGCCGGCCGACCGAGCTGGTGCCGCCAGGTCCAGGAGCCGTCCGGGAGCTGGACGGAGTTGTGCAGGACGCCGCGTCGGAGCGACGACACGGATCGGGTCGGGTTGAACTCGATGGTCCGCTCGAGGATCTCGTCGAAGGTGGCGAAGGTCTCGGGTCCCGACAGGAAGGCGGCGATGTCGGACGTCTTGTCACCGGTGACCCCCGGGGTGATGTCCACCAGGAGCAGGCGTGGGACCAGGTGGGGGTGACGGGTGGCCAGGGCGATGGCGGTTGCGCCACCGAGCGACATCCCGATCACCGCACGCGCCCGGGGCGCCAGCTCGGCGATGACCTGCGCCACGTCGTCGGCCATCGACGCCGGATCGAGCCAGGCGGAGTCGGTCGGCCAGTCGGAGTGCCCGTGCCCGGGCAGGTCCACGGCCAGGAGCGGCCGATCGAGCGCCAGGGCGACGGTGTCCCAGGTGTGGGCGTTCTGCCCGCCGCCGTGGAGGAAGACCAGTTCCGGTGGGTCCTCGCCCCACACGAGGGCACTCACCCGCCGCCCGGGCGACACCTCGCGCCACTCGCGGCGGACGACCGGTGGACGGTCGTAGGGGAGACCGGCCTCCTCGGCGTTCTCGTGGAAGAGCGAGAACTCGTCATAGGCAGCGGGCTTCGGATCGCTCATGGGTGCTCCTCGGCGGTGGACAGGGAGTCGGTCGTGGGGCCCCGGGGCCGGTCGGCACGGCGGAGGGCATCCACCAGCTCCCCCAGGGTCTCGTCGGCGACGAGGTACGGGGTGTAGAAGCCGACCCGATCGGCGAGGCCCCCGAAGCGGGCGACGATGTCGTCGGCCACCTCGACAGGTGATCCCACGGCGGCCAGCGTCGAGAGCATGGTGTCGTCGATGCGGTCCGGCATCTCGTCCCATCGCCCGGACTTGGACAGGGCGTTCAGCTCGGGCTGGAGGTCCTCCCACCCCTCGACCTCCAGGACGGGGCGGTAGGCCGGGGTGGACGCGTAGAACGAGAGCAGCCACCGGCCGGCGAGCCGCGCTGTCTCGAGTTCGGCCTCGTCCCGGCCGCAGCACACGATGACCTCGCCCGAGACCGTGAGCTCCTCCCGGGACCGCCCGGCGCGGGCCAGTCCCTCGGCCACCGCCGGCAGCGTCCGCCGGCGGAAGTGTGCCGCCGAGTTGAACGGCATCACGAGCAGCCCGTCGGCCACCTCGGCAGCGAGCGACACCATCTGCGGGCCGAGGCCCCCCAGGGCGATCGCCGGCAGTCCGTAGGGGTGGGGCCCGGGGTTGAACATGGGGGGCATCAGGGTGTGCGAAGTGAACTCGCCGCGGAAATCGAGCCGATCGCCCGTCTCCCAGGTGGCGAAGATCGCCCGGAGTGCCGCGACCAGCTCGCGCATCCGGGCGATCGGGCGGTCGAAGCCGGCCCCGTACCGCTTCTCCACCTGGGCCCGGATCTGGCTGCCCAGACCGAGGGTGAAGCGTCCCTTCGACAGGAGCTGGAGGTCCCAGGCCTGGTGGGCCAGCTGCACCGGGTTGCGGGGGAAGGCGATGGCGACATTGGTCGCCAGCTCCAGCGTGGACGAGGCACCGGCGGCCAGGATCAGCGGAGTGAAGACGTCGTGGGGACCCTCGAAGGTGAAGGCCCCGTCGACGCCGATCGCCTCGAGCCTGCGGGCGTGGGCCGGCGCGTCCTCGAGTCCGGCCAGCTGTGTGTCGAAGCGCATCGGGACATGCTCCCACCCCTCGGGCGGTCCTGTCGCAACGGCGGTCCGTCCGCCGGTGTCCGGCGCGCCGGGGTCGGGACCTTGTGCCCTCACCGGGAAGGGTGCCCGGTGTCACACTGTGGTCATGCCACCCAGGTTCTGCACCCCCGAGGAGGCCGCCCGCCGGATCGGGACCACCGACAGCGTCGGATTCGGCCTCGGGCCGGCGAACCCGGACGCCTTCCTGACCGCGCTCGGCGAACGCGACGACTGGGTCGACCTCACGCTCGGGGGGGCGCTCCTGCTGGGCTACTACCCGGTGCTGGCGCACCCCGGCGTGAACTACCGGTGCGGCTTCTTCGGACCGGCCGAGCGGATGATGCTGGCCGCCGGGGCGAACATCGAACTGGTCCCCGGCGGGTTCCGGCAGTTCGCGCCGATCCTGCGTCGCTACAACCCTCGGGTCATGACGGTCCAGGCGGCGCCGCCCGAGGACGGCCTCGTCAACCTCTCCCTCCACCTGGGAGCCACGTACGAGGAGCTGCAGCTCGCCGGGCGGGATCCCGAGCGGCTCCTCGTCGTCGAGGTCAACCCCGGCCTGCCCCGGACGTGCTCGCTGGACCCGGAATTCACGAACACGCTGCCGCTCGACATCGTCGACGTGGTGGTGGAGGCGTCCGGGACGCCGTTCACGCTTCCCCAGCCGGCCCCCGACGAGATCGACGTGGCCATCGCCGACGTGGCCCGCTCGTTCGTCACCGACGGTGCCACGCTGCAGATCGGGATCGGCGCGGTGCCGAACATGGTGGCCTCCAAACTCGCCGAGGGTCCCGGGGGCGGCTACGGCGTCCACTCCGAGATGTTCACCGACGGCCTCATGCTGCTCCACCAGTCCGGCAAAGTCACCAACGACGCCAAGTCCCTCTTCAACGGGGTGTCGATCACCACGTTCGCGCTCGGCTCCGCCGACCTCTACGCCTGGCTGGACGGCAACGCCGACGTGGCCTTCGTACCGGTCCAGGTGGTCAACGACCCCACGGTGATCGCCCGCAACCACGCGTTCGTCTCGATCAACGGCGCCCTCAGCGTCGACCTGTACGGCCAGGTCGTGGCGGACAACATCGAGGGGCGGCAGATCTCGGGCGTGGGGGGCCACGAGGACTTCGTGGCCGGTGCCGAGATGCGCATCGACGACCACTCGCTGGTCTGCCTGCGCTCGACGGCGGTCTCGAACGGGGTCACACGGTCGCGGATCGTGCCGGTGCTTCCGGAGGGCTCGGTCGTGTCGACGCCGCGGCACCACACGGGCGTGGTCGTCACCGAGTACGGGTCGGCCGACCTGTCCGGGCGCACCGTGCGGGAGCGTGCCGCGGCCCTGGCCGAGATCGCCCATCCCGACTTCCGCGGCGAGCTGCGGGCCAGGGCCGCCGAACTCGGCCGGCGCTGACCAGGTGACCGGTCACGAGTCGGCGGGTGCCGGCACGGACGGCCACCGACCGGCCGTGCGGGTCGCCAGCTTCAACGTCCACATGGGCGTCGACGGCTGGGGGCGGCCCTTCGACGTCGTCGCAGAGTGCGAAGCGCTCGACGCCGACGTGCTCGTCCTGCAGGAGGCCTGGACCCCGGACGACGGGTCCCCGGGCACAGCCGCGCGGATCGCCGACCGGCTGGGATATCGCGTGGTCGCCGAGGCCCACCTCGCCTCGGCCCGCCTGTACGAGCCGGTCGCCACGTCCAGCCGCCGGTGGGGACCGGCACTCGGGCAGGTGCGCAAGACGCTACGGCTCGACGAGGAGAGGTGGAAGGTGGCGGCCGGTCCCCCCGGGCGCGTCGCCCGGCACGGCCGGTGGGGGGTCGCCCTCCTGTGCCGCGTGCCGAGCCGAGACGCCCGTGTGCTCGACCTGGGCAAGCTCCGGCGCGACCCGGCCAGCCGGGCCGTCCTCCGCTGCACCGTGGACCTCGGCGACCGTGGGCTCGTCGTCCACGGCACCCACATGTCCCACATCACCCACCTGTCGCCGGCGCAGTACCGGCGCCTGGCCCGACTGCTCCCACCACTCGACACGCCGGCGCTCCTGGCCGGCGACATGAACATGTGGGGACCCCCGGCCTCGTCGTTCTTCAGCGGATGGCGACGGGCCGTCATCGGGCGGACGTGGCCGTCACGCCGTCCCCACAGTCAGCTCGACCACGTCCTCGTCACCCCCGCGGTCCGCGTGGTCGACGCCCGGGTGGCGGCCTCGTCGGGCTCGGACCACCGCCCGGTGGTGGTCACCCTGACCTCGCCCTGACCGGACCGCCCGACCGGAGTCCGGCGCCCCGGGTGCCGGACGCCCGCGCCGGTGCGCCGGGGGTTAGCGTCGTGCCATGGCCGATCCCCTGGACGACTTCGAACGCTCGGAATTCACGGCCCAGGGCACGACCCGCGCCGTCTACCGCACCGGCTCCGGTCCGGCCGTGATCGTGATCAGCGAGATCCCCGGCATCACACCCAACGTCGCCCGGTTCGCCCGCGAGGTGGCCGGGATCGGCTGCACCGCCGTCCTGCCGCACCTCTTCGGCGACGACGGCCGGGATCCCTCGGTGCCCTACGCACTCGCCTCGATCGCCCGGGGATGTGTCTCCCGGGAGTTCACGGTCCTGGCCCTGCACCGGACGAGCCCCGTCACCACCTGGCTGCGGACCCTGGCCCGTGCCGAGCACGAGCGGTGCGGCGGCCCCGGCGTCGGAGCCGTCGGCATGTGCTTCACCGGTGGCTTCGCCCTGGCCATGATGGTCGACGACGCCGTGGTCGCCCCGGTGCTGAGCCAGCCGTCCCTGCCGTTCCCGATCGGCCGGTCACGACGCCGGGCGCTGGGGATCAGCGACGCCGACGTCGAGCGCGTCGTGGACCGGGTGGCGGCGGGGGTCTGCGTGCTCGGCCTGCGCTTCAGCGGGGACAAGGCGTCGCCTCCCGAGCGGTTCGCCGCCCTGCGCGAGCTGCTCGGCGACGGGTTCGTCGGCGTCGAGCTCGACTCCTCCCCCGGCAATCCGTACGGACACCGCCGGGGCGCCCACTCGGTGCTGACCGAGGATCTCGACGACCGTCCCGGCACCCCCACGCGGGAGGCCCTGGACCAGGTGCTGGACCTCTTCCGGACCCGACTGCTGGCATGAGGCCACTGTCGTGAACCCCCTGGTGGACGCGTGGCGGTCCCGCGGACGCCATCGCACCCTCGGAGGTCGGCGCATCTTCACCGTCGACATCCCGCCGTCCGGGGCGACGGCGGCACCGCCGCTGCTGGTCCTCCACGGGTTCCCCACGTCCTCGTTCGACTTCCACCGCGTGGTCGACGGACTGGCCGGCCGGCGGCGGGTGATCCTCTTCGACTATCTGGGGTTCGGACTGTCGGCGAAGCCCGACCGCCCCTACCGTCTCGTCGACCAGGCCGACCTGGCCGTCGCGCTCGTCGCCGACCTGGGCATCGACCGGCTGGGACTCCTCACCCACGACATCGGCGACACCATCGGCGGCGAGCTCCTGGCCCGCAACCTCGAGGGCGACTGGGATGTCGAGATCACCGACCGCGTGCTCACCAACGGGACGGTCTTCATGGACCTGGTGCACCTGAGCGACGGCCAGCGCCTGCTCGAGGCGCTCCCCGACGAGCGGCTCCCGCCCGGAGCCCTCGACCGGGAAGGCGTGGTCGGCGGCCTGGTGGCGACCTTCGGCCCGTCGTCCACCGTCACGCCCGACGAGCTCGACGCCGCCTGGACGCTGATCTCGGCCGAGGACGGCGAGCGCCTCCTGCCCCGCCTGGCCCGGTACATCGAGGAGCGGCGCCGGTTCGAGCCGCGGTTCACCCCGCCGATCGTCGACCACCCGTCGCCCCTCGTCGTCGTGTGGGGGACCGCCGATCCGATCGCCGTGCCCGCCATGGCCGACCGCCTGGCCGCGGCCCGGCCCGACGCACGGGTGGTGCGCCTCGACGGGGTGGGGCACTACCCGATGGTCGAGGCCCCGGACCGCTTCCTCGAGGCGGTCGGTCCTGCGGGCTGACCCCGGGCCGCCGTCCCCGGAGGCTCAGGCGGTGGCCAGGACCTCGCCGTGGAGCACGGCGAACCAACCGTCGGGCGACGCCGCCCATCGCCGCCAGCCCGCGGCGAACGCGTCGAGGTCGTCCCGGGCGGCGATGCCGTTCCCGAGCAGCTGGTCGGCCATCGCCGAGTCGGTGAAGCGTTCGGCCCACAGGCCGCCCCACCACGCCCGCTCCTCGTCGGTGGCGAAGCACCACACCGATGCCGACGCCACCAC
>DATLRE010000126.1:0-15651 GCA_035534835.1 Acidimicrobiales bacterium | reverse complement strand
CGGACGATGCCGGTGTCGGAGGGGGCCCACGATCACGGAAGGAGGCGCCACGGATGGCCGGCTACGACATCATCGGCGACCTCCACGGCAGTGCCGACAAGCTGGTGGGCCTGCTCGACCTGCTCGGGTACGAGGTGGTCGACGGCGCCCACCGGCATCCGGACCGTCGGGCGGTCTTCGTCGGCGACCTGATGGACCGGGGTGACGACCAGGTCGAGGTGATCCGGATCGTCCGGGCCATGCACGAGGCCGGCTCCGCCCTCGTCGTCCTGGGGAACCACGAGTTCAACGCCCTCGCGTACGCCACGCCCGACCCCTGTGCCCCCGGGGACTTCGCCCGGACGCACGCCGGGCGGCGGGGAGCGCACAACACGCACCAGCACCGGAGCTACCTCGACCAGGTCGTCGAGGGATCCGAGCTCCACCGCTCCCACCTCGACTGGTTCCGCACCCTGCCACTCCACCTGGACCTCGGCGGCCTCCGCGTGGCCCATGCGTGCTGGCACCCGGCCTCGCTCGCCGTCCTCGACTCCCGGGTGGCCCCGGGGTCGCCGCTCACGGATGCGTTCGTCGTCGAGGCGACCACCCGCGGCACGGAGGTCTTCGACGCCGTCGAGGTCGTCCTGAAGGGTCCGGAGCTGAAGCTGTCGGCCGAGCTGGCGTGGGTCGACCCGGAGGGAACGATCCGGCATGCCGCCCGCCTGCGCTGGTGGGACGAGAGCGCCGTCAGGCTGAGCGAGGTCGCCATGATCCCCGCGGGTTCCCGGACCCCGGACGGCGCACCCCACCCGGGTCTGCCCGACACCGCCTCGGACGAGGCGGACGCCTTCCGCTACCGCGACGACGTGCCCGTCTTCTTCGGCCACTACTGGTTCGTCGGGACTCCCGCCCCCGCGGCCGCCCGCGCCGTGTGCGTCGACTACAGCGCGGTGCGCCCCGGCTTCTCCCTGGTCGCCTACCGGTGGGACGGCGAGGCCGTCCCGACCGCCGATCGGTTCGTCGCCTTCCCCGGTCCACCGGAGCCGGGATAGCTTGGCCCTGTCCCTACTCCGACGGGAGCATGCCCGATGGTGACGTCCGTACACGAACTCGACCTCCCCGTGGTCGACACGACCCAGATGGAGCGCGACCAGGCCCTGGCCGTCATCGCCGAGGCCCGCGAGCACCACTGGCTGGCGCGGTCGCCACTCGGCTACTCGATCAGCCGGCACGACGACTGCGTGTCGCTGCTGCGGGACCGCCGGTTCCACAACGCCCTCTCCCTCCTGCGCCAGATCAACGGGCTCGAGCCCGACGAGTCCCAGGATCCGCGTCGCCAGTCGATCCTCGCCATGGAGGGCGAGGATCACGCCCGCCTGCGCCGCCTGGTGGCGCCGGCCTTCACACCGCAGGCGGCCGATCGGCTGCGCCCGTTCATGCGGGACGTGGTCGGCGGACTGGTGGACACCTTCCACGCCAGCGGACGGTGCGAGGTGGTGGCCGACCTGTGCGAGCCCTACCCGATCCCGATCATCTGCGAGCTGCTGGGTGCGCCGAAGGAGGATTGGCGTCAGTTCTCCGCATGGGCGACCGACATCTTCCGGATCTTCAACCAGAACCTGGCCGAGGACCTTCCCCTCATCGAGGCTGCCGACACGGAGCTCCAGGACTACCTGACCGGCCTGATCGCGGCACGGCGCAGCGCGCCCCGCCAGGACCTCCTGAGCAATCTCATCGCCATCGAGGAGGCGGGTGACCGGCTGTCAACGGAGGAACTCGTCTCGCTCGCCGTGGCCGTGCTCATGGCCGGGACCGACACCACCCGCAACCAGCTCGCCTGCGCCCTGGCGCTGTTCGCCGAGCATCCCGACCAGTGGGCCCTCCTGGCCGAGCGGCCCGAGCTGGCCCCGCGGGCGGTCGAGGAAGCCATGCGCTTCCTCGGCGCCGTCCGGGGCACCGTCCGGTTCGCCCCCGAGGACATCGTCTTCCGCGACGTGCTGTTCCCGAAGGGGACGCTCGTCTTCGTGTCACTGGCTGCAGCCAACCGGGACCCCGACACCTACGAGGAGCCCGAGGTCTTCGACATCACCCGGGAGCGCGGCGCCCAGCAGATGACGTTCGGTTCCGGCATCCACCACTGCATGGGGGCTGCCCTGGCCCGAGCCGAGCTCCAGGAGGCACTCACCCTGCTCGCCCGGAGGATGCCCGGCCTGGGCACCGACGGCCCGGTCGAGTGGAAGCCGACCAGCTTCGGGATCTGGGGCCCGGCCCGGCTCCCCCTGCACTTCACCCCTGCCTGACCGCTCAGCCGAGCTCGGCCAGCCGGGGCACGACCTCCTCGCCCAGGCGCCCCGCCCAGGCCACCGGGTCCTCGACCAGTGGCATGACCTCGACGAGCTCGACGCCGAGGGCGGCATACCGCTCCATCGTGGCAAGGAATCCGTCCACATCCTGCAGCGGGTCGGACATCCCCAGGATCGTGCGTTGGACGTCCGCCGGGTCGCGGCCGGCGGCGGCGCAGTGCCGGTCCAGGACCTCGAGCTTGTGGGCCACCTCGTCCGGGTCCGTGGCGAAGAGGTTGCAGGCGTCGGCGTAGCGGGCGACGAGCCGCAGGGTCTTCCGCTCGCCACTGCCACCGACTAGGATGCGCGGGCGGGGACTGCTGACCGGCTCCGGTGAGCAGATGGTCTCGGCCAGCCGGTAGTACTCGCCCTCGTAGGGCCCGTCGTCGTCGCTCCACATCTGGAGGCAGATCTGCAGCGTCTCCTCCAACCGCTCGAACCGCTCGGACAGCGGAGGGAAGGGCACGCCGTACCCGAGGTGCTCGCGCTCGTACCAGGCGGCGCCGATGCCGAGCTGGGCCCGACCGCCCGACACCACGTCGAGGGTGGTCACGATCTTGGCCAGCAGTCCGGGGTGCCGGTAGGTGACACCGGTGACCAGCAGGCCGAGGCGCATCCGCTCGGTCCGACCGGCCAGGAACCCCAGGGCCGTGTACCCCTCGAGCATCGGCTCGCGCCGGTCCGCGAACTCCTCCATCTGGAAGTAGTGGTCCATCAGGGTGAAGGTCGAGCACCCCCCCTGCTCGGCGGCGCGGGCCGTGTCCGACAGGATCGGGCCGATGGCCGCGGGGCCACCCGGCAGGGTGAAATTGGCAAAGTGGATACCGAGTTCCATGGCGTACCTCCACGTGGACGGGGACCGTCACGTCGGACCCGGGTGCCAGCGTAGGCGGGCACCCGCGGTGGGGGCCCACGGGTGCGACCGTCGGCCGCTCAGGGCACGTCGACGGCGCGGGCCCCGTCGAGGACGGCGAGGATCTCGTCGCCCCACCGCTCCAGCCGGATCGGTCCCATGCCCCGGCAGCGGCCCAGGTCGGCGAGGGAGTCGGGATCGCGCTCGGCGATCCCCACCAGCTCCCTGTCGTTGAGCACGACGTACGCCGGCACCCCGTCCTTCCGTGCGACCGACGACCGCCACGCCCGCAGCGCTGCTTCGCCGGGGCCGACCTCGCCCGGAGCCGGGCGGGGTCTGGGCCGGCTCCGCTCCTTGCGCCCGGGTGCCGTCACCGCAGGCGCACGGTGGGTGGCCGCCACGTGCGGGGCGGTGCCGTCGAGCTCGGCCAGGAACGGTGAGGGCGCGTCGCGGTCGGCCAGCACCACGACCTGGGTGCCGGCCCGGGTGAGTGCCACGTGGAAGACCCGGCGCTCCCCCTCCACGTCATCGCTCAACCGGTGGGGGAAGAGTCCGGCGGAGGCCCCGACGACCAGGACGTGACCCCACTCCTTCCCCTTGATCCGGTGGACCGTGGACAGTTCGACCCCGGGACCCGGGGGTGCGGGCCGGCTGAGTACCTCGCGCAGCCAGTGGCCGAAGGTCGCCGCCTCGGAGTGGAACGGGGCCAGCGACTCGAGCGCGGCCAGGTCGTCGGCGTGGGTGGAACGGTCCGCACCGGCACGGGACGCATCGAGCGTGTCGAGGGTCGCGTCGAGCCCGATGCCGACCCGCACGGCGCGCAGCGCATCCGCGGTCGAGCGGGACGCGGCCTCGGCGACCGCCTCGAGGTCGTCCGCGTAGGCCCGGAGCTTGGGCACGTCGCGACCCGACAGGCGGCCGGCCAGGCGGCGGATGTCGGCCACCGAGGTCGTCCGGCTCTTCGTCACCATGTCCACGACCATCGGTGCGATGCCGCGTGACGGTCGTCGGATGGTGTCGCGGACGTCCTCCCGGCGGATGGCCCCCGGATCGCTGCCGATGCGCAGGTAGGCGAACGCTGTGCGGATCCCCGTCCGACCGAGGACCTGCGCGGTGAGCGGCGTGGTACACGGGACGTCCGACTCGAGGCAGGCGACCTGGACGGGGAGCAGGGCGGCGTTCACCCGCGCCAGGACGGCGACGTCGGAAGGATCCACGCCCGCGTTCCGCCAGGCGTCGATCACCTCGACGCACCGCCCGGCCAGCGCGTCGGCCGCAACCGTCTCGACGACCACCGGGCCGCGCCCGGCCAGGATCCCGGTCGCCATCGGCACCGGGTCGACCCGCCCTTCGGGGCTCCGGATGATCTTGACCACCCGTTCCCGGTTGTAATCGAGCAGGTGCCGGGCGGCATCGACGATCGCCGGCGGACACCGGTAGTTGACCTCGAGCGGATGATCGGCCGCCCCGGGGAAGTAGTCGGCGAAATCGATGAGGTATTCGGGGGTGGCGCCCGAGTAGCCGTAGATCACCTGGTCGTCGTCCCCGACTCCGAAGCAGTCGAAGCCCGGGGCCACCAGCAGCCGGATCAGGAGCAGGTGTGCGGGCGTGAGATCCTGGAATTCGTCGACCAACATCCGCCGGCACCGGCCCTGCGCCGCGGCCCGGGCCCCGGGGTCGACGAGCAGGATCTCGATGGCACGGTAGATCTGCTCGTCGAAGTCCACCTGCCCGCGCTCTTCCAGGGTGGCGCGGAACCGGGAGAAGCCGTCGGCGAGACCCGACGCGTCCGGGTACGCCTCCTCGGCCGCGTCCGGGGTCACGAGGCCCAGCCGCACCAGGGACAGTGCGGCGAGGTAGGGCGCGGTCGTGTCGGTATTGGCCTGGCGCTTCACCTCGAACAGCTCGCCCACGAGGTCGCGCACGCCGATCTCCTCGACGACCCGCACCGGACCGGAAGGACCGAAGCTGTTGCAGATCCACAGGGCCAGGCTGTTGAGCGTCTGCACGTGAGGGCCCTCGGGGGCGAGTGCGTCGCCCAGGCGTCCACGCAGTTCGTCGGCGGCCCGCGTGTTGTAGGCGAGGGCGGTCAGCACCCCCGGATGGGTGCCCCGTCGGACGAGGAGGCCCAGGCGCTCCGTGAGCACCCGGGTCTTCCCCGACCCCGCCGGGGCGATGACCCGCGCCGGACCCGAGCGGTGGTCGACGGCGGCCCACTGGTCGGGGGCCAGGTCGGCGTCGGGGTGGCGGTCGAGCGAAGCGAGCAGGCGGCCGGCCTCGGCACTCCACCGGTGGACGACGCCCGCCCCGTCGAGCGGACCGGGGACGTCGGGCGGTCCGCCGTCCACCCACCAGGGGCTCCCGTCGGGGCCGGCGACGTCGGCAGGGCCACCCTCGATGACACCGTCGGCCGCCAGGCGACGGGCTGCCCGGCGCCCGTGCCACCACACGGGCTCACCGTCCCGGGCGTCGTAGGAATTGGCCCACACGAGGAACGCGAGGCGCTCCCGCCAGAACGTGAAGTCCGGGCCCAGGGCGAAGACCGGTCCGTCGTGGCGCTCCGGCTCCCGCAGGGCGGCGGCGTCGACGCCCAGCTCCACGACGACGGGCCGGCGGGTCGACCATGCCTCGTGCAGCACGTCCACCACGGGGCGGGGGTCGCGCAGGGCGTCCGGTCCGACCGGTACGCGCGGGGCGTCCGCCCACGGGCCGGCCTCGGCCGCACCGGGCGCCACCACCACGCTCCGGCCGAGGATCGGGGGTCCGGGAATCGTCACCGGGCCAACCTACCCACCGGGTGTGTCGGCCGACCCGGTCCCGGACCCGGCGCGACCGTCATCCGGGGAGGCTCCCCCGACCTGGTAATCCGGTGACCGAGGCCCCCTTCCCAAGGGACTTTCGGCCCTACGTGGAGGGCGCCGCCGTTCGTAACCTCAACCCAGGAGGTCAAACACATGCCAGCAATCGCACTCGTGTTCGGGACGCTGTTCGGGAGCCTGATCGATCTGAACCATCCCGGGAACTACATCCACTGGGGCTTCATCCAGATGTCCTACGGGAACCTTGCGGTCATCGTCCTGATGGTCGTCGTGTTCTTCGCCGCCATCCTGATCCCCTTCAAGACCCACAAGGAAAAGGGAGGAGACCGATGACCATCGCCGACCCGAAGGCCCCCCGGGCCGACCAGGCCGATCTGGACAAGGCAGCCGACCGCCCCGAGGACGCCGACCAGTGGACCGCCAAGATCCGCACCGCGGCGGTGGACGCCCTCCCGCCGCAGAAGCTCCTGCCCGACCGTCAGCCCGCCTACGTGGCGTCCTGGATCTACGTGTTCGGGGTCGTCACCATCGCCGCGCTGATCGTCGTGATCGGAACCGGCTTCGTCCTCGCCCTCTTCGGGCCGAACTGGTGGCACGTCTCGTCGACCGGACTGTTCGTCAATTCGCTGCACCTGTGGGCCGTCGAGGTCTTCATGTTCTCCATGGTCGTCCACCTGTGGGGGAAGTTCTTCATGGCGGCCTGGCGGGGCAAGCGCAAGGCAACGTGGATCTCCGGCGTCGTCTCCTTCCTCGTGTCGGTCGGGGCGGCGTTCACCGGCTACCTCTCCCAGCAGAACTTCGACTCCCAGTGGATCAGCACCCAGGCAAAGGACGGGATCAACTCGACCGGCACCGGTGCCCTCTTCAACGTGACCAACTTCGGCCAGATGATCATGTGGCACATCGTGCTGCTGCCCCTGGTGGTGGTGGCCCTGGTCGGACTCCACGTGCTGATGGTGCGGCTGCGAGGCGTGGTCACACCGTTCGCGGCCAAGAACGAGACCCCCGGGGTCGACGCGGCGACGAGCGGAGCGGAGGTGCAGGCATGACCGCCGAGACGGCCAAGAAGCACGGCAAGCCGAGGAAGTTCGTCCAGGACCGGGACGCCGTCGTCTGGCACGGCCGCTACGAGCCCTACGACCTGGCCAAGGAGTTCCTGATCGCCTTCGTCGTGGTCTGCATCCTCGTCGCGGGGCTCGCCGTGGTGTTCGGCTCCCCCGACGACAAGCCGGTGACCGTCAAGTCCTGGTCGAACGCCGACGCCGTCGGCTTCGCCGCCACGGCGGCCACCGAGCTCGACGGCACCAGCGGGACCGCCACCTACGGGCCGCCCTACAACCTCAACGGTACGACGGCCGGGAAGCTCGGGCCGATCAACCCGGCCAAGTGGCTGGGCGTCCACCACCCGATCGACACGGCCAACGACTACGTCCTCGGCCCGCTGTCGACACTGCCCAACCAGCCCCAGGTGCAGGCCGCCGTCCAGCAGTACAAGGCGGCCTCGCCGGAACAGCAGGCCAGCTGGAACGCCGCCTACGAGAAGGCGGTGGCCGACGCCAAGTTCGTCAACGGCAAGCTGCTGGTGCCCGCGGGCGACTACGGCCCGGTGGCCACCCTCATTTCCGCCGAGACGTCCATGGCCCGCAGCGGGGCCCTCGACGGGGCGCTGCTGAGTTCGCGCCAGTTCTACGGGACCGACTACACCAAGCCCCTCCTGTTCATCGCCGACGGCGACTACTTCGCCAACCTGGGCAGTGCCCAGCACCTGTCCGGTGACCAGTGGGGGATGATGAACGAGACGGGCCAGTGGCCCGGCCAGGCGTGGCTGTGGCTGTACACGCTCTGGTACCAGGTCGGCCCGATCGGGAGCTCGGACAACGCCGACATCATGGTGTTCTCCATCATGATCGCCCTGACGGCGCTGCTGGCACTGCTTCCGTTCATCCCCGGGCTGCGCTCGATCCCGCGGTGGACCCGTGTCTACCGCCTCATCTGGCGCAACCACTACCGGGAGGTCGAGGGTCGGACAGGCTCCGGTGGCACCTCGGGCAGCCCCCCGCAGGTGGACACCGCGGGACGGGAGCCGGCCACGGTCTCCGGCTGACCTCCCCGACCCAGCAGCACCCGAACCCCGGCCGGTCCGCCCGACGGCCGGGGGTTCCGCGTCCCGGTGGTGCAACGGTGCCCGGACTCGGCACCAACGGCGACGGCGTGGCACACTTGGGCCTCTCAACCAGGACGATCGTGGAGGTCACCCGTGCGTAGTACCACCGGAGGGATGAAGAAGACGGCGGCAGCCGTGGCTCTCGGCACACTCGCACTTGTCGCCGCCGCGTGCTCCAGCAACTCGAGCAGTTCGACCACGACCACGGCGCCATCGGCATCGACCACGACGACGACCCCGCCGATCCCGACGACGGTGATCCCGACGCAGCCGGCCAACTCGGCGATCGCCGCCACCGTGCCCGCCTCCGTCCACTCGACCGGGAATTTGGTGGTGGCGCTCGACGCTTCCTACCCGCCTAACGAGTTCTTCGCCCAGGACGGATCGACGATCGTGGGCATGGACGCCGATCTCTCCAAGGCCATCGCTCAGACGATGGGCCTCACGCCCAAGCTGGTCAACGCCACGTTCGATACCATCATCCCGGCCATCTCCTCCGGCAAGTACAACATGGGTGCTTCGTCGTTCACCCCCACGATCGTCCGCGAGAAGCAGGTGGACTTCGTGAACTACTTCAACGCCGGCGAGGCGTTCTATGTCAAGGCCGGCGCCCCGCTCTTCACCGACATCACCCAGCTCTGCGGTCACTCGGTGGCCGTCGAGAGCGGGACAACCGAAGAGACCCATGCCAAGGCGCAGAGCGTGAAGTGCGCTACATCCGGCAAGGGGAAGGTCACCGTGCTGTCCTTCACCAACCAGACCCAGGCCAATGTTGCCGTGTCGAGCGGCAGGGCCGACGTGGGCTATGTCGACTCGCCGGTGGCCGCCTACGTGGTCGCCAACTCGAACGGCGTGTTCCAGAACAGCGGTGCGCCCTTCAACCTGTCCCCGTACGGCCTGGCCGTGCAGAAGAACGGTGGAATGGCCGCACCGGTGCAGGCCACCGTCAACCTGTTGATCTCCAACGGCGTCTACGGCCAGATCCTCGCCAAATGGGGCGTGCAGGCAGGGGCCGTGACTTCCGCCACCCTCAATGGCGCAACCAGCTGAGGTCCGTCGGACCACCGAACTGAGCCATGACGGACCCTTCCGTCCCTCCACCCGTCGCTGACAGGCGCGTCGGCCGGGTCCCGTCGAACCTGAACGTCGTTCCCGTCCGCCATCCGTGGCGGTGGGTGATGGGCGGCGTCATCTTGCTGTTGCTGGCCATGGCCGTCAACACGGTCGTGTTCTCGTACCGAGTACGCGGCGGGACGCGCGAGGGACGCTTTCAGTGGGGCGTAGTTGGCCACTACCTGCTGACCGCGCCGATCCTGCACGGGATCGTCATCACTCTCGAGCTGACGGTCATCGCGATGATCGCGGGCATCACCATCGGGGTGGTGTTGGCCGTGCTGCGGCTGTCACCGAACCCCCTGCTGTCCGGGTCGGCCTGGCTCTACATCTGGTTCTTCCGGGGCACCCCCGTCCTCGTGCAGCTCTTCTTCTGGTACGACGGGATCGCGTATCTCTACCAGGACCTGGGGCTGGGTATCCCGTTCGGGACCGCATTGGTGACCTTCAACTCCAACACCCTGATCACCGCATTCGTGGCCGGTGCTCTCGGGCTCAGCTTCAACGAGGGCGCCTACATGGCCGAGATCGTCCGAGCCGGAATCATCTCCGTGGACGAAGGACAGACCGAGGCCGCCCAGTCGATCGGGATGGGCAAGCTCCAGACGATGCGTCGCGTCGTATTACCCCAGGCCATGCGGATCATCATCCCGCCGACCGGCAATGAGACCATCTCGATGCTCAAGACGACCTCGCTGGTGTCGACCATCGCCGTGACCGACCTGTTCCAAGCCAGCCAGAACATCGCCACGACCACCTACGAGGTGGTTCCCCTCCTGATCGTGGCCAGCCTCTGGTACCTGTTCTTCACCTCCATTCTCACCGTCGGTCAGTACTACATCGAGCGCTACTACGCCCGCGGTGCCTCGCGGGCCCTTCCGCCCACACCGTTCCAGCGTCTGCGCCAGAGCCTCCGCCACGAGCGGGAGCGGCCCGTCGCCCCACTCGCCGAGGTCCCCTGGGTGGCACCCCATGAGTGAGACTTCTCAAGGCCCTTCGGGAACGTCGCAGGTCCACCCGATGGTGGAGGCGCGCGGCGTACACAAGGCCTTCGGCCGGCTCGAGGTACTGAAGGGGATCGACCTGACCGTCCACCGGGGCGAGGTCCTGTGTCTCATCGGCCCGTCCGGCTCCGGCAAGAGCACCTTCTTGCGCTGCATCAACCACCTCGAGAAGATCGACGGCGGCGAGCTGTCCGTCGACGGTGAGTTCGTGGGCTACCGCCGGGGCGGCGACCGCCTCTACGAGCTCAAGGACAAGGAAGTCTGCGCCAAGCGGGCCGAGATCGGCATGGTCTTCCAGCGGTTCAACCTCTTCCCCCACCTGTCCGTACTCGACAACATCACCTCCGGTCCGGTGTGGGTCAAGAAGGCTTCCCCCGGCCCCTCGAAGGAACGGGCCCGCCAGCTCCTCGACCGGGTGGGCCTGGCCGACAAGGTCGACGCCTATCCCAACCAGCTCTCGGGTGGCCAGCAGCAGCGGGTGGCCATCGCCCGGGCGCTCGCCATGGACCCGAAGCTGATGCTATTCGACGAGCCCACCTCGGCCCTCGACCCCGAGCTGGTCGGTGACGTGCTCGACGTGATGCGTTCCCTGGCCGACGAGGGGATGACCATGATCGTGGTCACCCACGAGATCGGGTTCGCCCGCGAGGTCGGGGACACCGTCGTCTTCATGGACGGCGGGGTGGTCGTGGAGCAGGGCGACCCGGTCGAGGTGCTGACCAGACCGCAGCACGAGCGCACCCGGTCGTTCCTGGCCAAGGTGCTCTAGCCCCGCCGGGGCTCCATCCGCAGCGCGGCCAGCACCCGGGCCAGGTCCGAGTGGTCGATGCGCTCGGCCGCCCGCACCGACGCCTTCCCCAGCGACGACCCGAACGGCAGCGCGTCGACGAGGCCGTTGCCGGCCCACCTGCGGACCAGTCGGAACTCGGTCGACCGGGCGAGCATGCGCTCGTCGACCGTCCTGCCCCGCGACATCAGGGCGGCGTTCGTCAGCCGGCGCACCTCCCCCACGTCGGCCACCAGGCCCTCGCGGTCGAGCCGGCGCACCAGGTAGGAGCCCGTGTTGTACCAGTCGCACAGGCCGTGGACCACGGCGGCCACCTGGCCGACCACCCCGTCGATGGCGACGGCCACGAACGGACCTCCTTCGAGCGTCGATGCGGCCGCCGCCCCCACGAGCGCGAGCTGGAGTGCTCCGACCGCCGACCCGATCGACTTGGTCTGCCGTGCTGCCAGCTCCTCCACGCCGGCCACGTCGTAGACGACGGCCGGATGGGCGACGACCTGGGTCGACATCCAGTCGAGGAGCTTCGGCGGAGTGGCCGCCACCTGGGCCCGGACCCGGCGCAGCCGCCCCGGCCCGGCGGTAAGCACCTCGCGTCCGATGTCCCCGAAGGTCGACTCGAGCTTCGCCGTCACTCCGGCGGGCAGGCCGTCCGGTGCCAACAGGTTCCGGAGTCCCCGCGCGAACGCCGCCCGCGCCTGGGCGAGACGGGGGCGGAGCGGACCGGTGGGGTTCCTCACGGTCGGCAGCCCGTCACCATCGGCTCCGACCGCTCCACCGGCCCGGGGCCTGCGGAGGTCCCGCGTTGTCCGCGGGGCGCCCGTCCCCGGTATCGTCGGGTCGCGCCACGGACCCGCACCGTGGGCTGGGGGGAAAGGGAGCCATGGCACTGGACATCGGGCGCACGGCCTTCGAGCGGGAGGTCCGGCGCGCACACGTGGACGGGCGGCCGGTGCCCACCGTGGCCATCATCGGCGGGGGGCTGTCCGGCCTGGCCGCCGCCATCCAGCTCGTCCGGTCGGGGGTGCGCAGCTTCACGGTCCTCGAGCAGTCCGAGGGCGTGGGCGGAACGTGGCGGGACAACGTCTACCCGGGAGCGGCCTGCGACGTGCCGTCCCACCTGTACTCCTTCTCGTTCGCCCCGAAGACCGACTGGAGCCGCCGGTTCGCCGAGCAGCCCGAGATCCTGTCCTACGCCGAGGACCTGGTCGACCGCTACCACCTGGCGCCGCACCTCCGCCTCGGGACCACCGTCACCGGGGCGCGGTACGACGAGGAGCGCCGCACCTGGCACCTCGGCCTCCGCACCCCGGACGGCGAGGAGGAACTCGGGGCCGACACCCTGATCATCGCCTGCGGGCAGCTCAACCGACCCCACATCCCCGACATCGAGGGCCTGGACACCTTTGCCGGTCCGACCTGGCACTCGGCACGGTGGGACCACGCGGTGGACCTGACCGGGCTCGACGTCGCCGTGATCGGCTCGGGTGCCAGCGCCATCCAGTTCGTCCCCCCGGTGGCGGAAGCAGCCGCCTCGACCACGATCTTCCAACGGAGCCCGAACTACGTGGGGCCGAAGAGAGATCGTCCGTACCGTACCGCGACACGTCGCCTGCTGGAGCGGATCCGTCCCTTGCGTGCGGCCTACCGCTGGTGGATCTACTGGTCGCTCGAGGTGCGCTGGCTGTGGTTCCGGCGCGACGGCGTGGCCGGACGGAAGCTCCAGCAGCTCTTCGCCAAGGGGATCCGGGACGACGTCGTGTGCGAGCGCCTGCCCGAGGACGCCGTCGTCCCCGACTACCCCATCGGCTGCAAGCGCATCCTGATCTCGAACGACTGGTACCCGACGCTGCTCCGCCCCGACGTGAACGTGGTCGACACCCCGGTCACCCGGGTCGAGCCCGACGGGGTCGTGACCGCCGACGGCGTGCACCACCGGGCGGACGTGCTGGTCTTCGGCACCGGCTTCTCCACGACCGACTTCCTCGCCCACATCCCCGTCCGCGGGGTGGGTGGCCGCCCGCTGGCCGAGGCCTGGGACGGGGGGGCCCATGCCTACCTGGGCGCGGCGGTCGCCGGCTTCCCCAACTGCTACCTGCTGTACGGGCCGAACACCAATCTCGGCCACAACTCGATCCTCTTCATGGTCGAGCGGCAATTGAACCTGATCTTCCAGGCCCTGGCGCTGCAGACCCGGAACCTCACCGGTGGTTCCGGTGCCGCCGTGTCCGTCTCGGGTGCCGCCTACGACCGGGACGACCGGGACACCCAGCGCCTCATGTCCCGAACGGCATGGGCCGGGAGCTGCACCAGCTGGTACAAGGACGCGACCGGGCGGATCACGAACAACTGGCCGAGCTGGACGGTGCGCTACTGGTGGGACACGCTCCGGATCCGCGAGGCGGACTTCGAGGTGACCGGTGCCGAGCCTGTCGCACGCTGAGGCGGTGACCAGGGAGAACGCTCGACGCCTGCCTGCCTGACACCAACGTCGGCCCGGGCCTGGGTAACGTGGGGCGCCATGGCTTCGAGCGGTTCAGCGGGTCCCGGGCGCGACCCTGCCGGGGTCGCCGTGGGCCGGTCCGGTGGTCAACCCGGCACACCCACCTTCGACGAGAGCGGCCTGCGCGCGCTCGGGGACGAGGTCGCCCGGGCCAACGGTCGCCGACGGCACGGGGGACACGGGCGGCACGGGCGGGGCCGGCGCCGGCGCCTCCGCTGGGTGCTGGGGACCGTCGGCGTCGTCCTCGTGCTGCTGGTCGGCGGAACGGCCGGGTACGCCTGGTACCTCGACCACCAGATCCACCGGATCGACGTCCGGGGGCTCGTCGACGTCCCGACCGGGGGCGCCGATGCCGGCACCGAGAACATCCTCCTGGTCGGTTCGACCGACCGTTGCGCCCTTGCCGTCCAGAACGCCGCCTACGGACTGTGCTCGCAGGGGGTGAACGGGATCAACAGCGACGTCGTGATGATCCTGCACCTCAATCCGGCCACCCACGCCCTGTCGATCCTCTCGATCCCCCGCGACCTGTTCGTCCCGAACGCCCGGACCACCGGGGCCAACAAGATCGACGCCGCCCTCTACCAGGGGCCCAGCCAGCTGGTGGCCGCCATCAACGAGAACTTCGGCATCCCCATCCAGCACTACGTGGTGCTCAATTTCGACACCTTCGCCAACGTCGTCGATGCCCTCGGCGGCGTCAAGATGTACTTCCCGGAGCCGGTCTACGACGCCTACTCCGGGCTCAAGGTCCTCACACCGGGCTGCATCAGCCTGGACGGCTTCCACGCCCTCCAGGTCGTCCGCGCCCGGCACCTCCAGTACAAGGGCCCGGGCGTGACCTCGACGAATCCGGCGTACTGGCCCTTCGAGACGCAGAGCGACCTGGCCCGCATCCGACGCGACCACGAGTTCCTCCGCGTGCTGGCCACGGCGGTGTCGAAGAACGGGCTCTCGAATCCCATCACCGATGAGCAGCTGATCAGCTCGGTGGCCCCCCAGCTCAACGTGGACAAGTCGTTCTCGAGCTCCGACATGGTGTCCCTCGTCCTCAACTTCCACGGCGTGAACGCCAACCAGGCCCCGCAGCTGACGCTCCCCGTCCAGGTCGACCAGTTCGGTCCGTACATCTACAAGGGCGGCAACTACGGGGACATCGAATTTCCTTCGAGTGTCCAGGACAACCAGGTGATCGACCAGTTCCTGGGAATCGGCCCGACGACCGACACGATGACCGGTAAGCCCCTGCCCGCCCCTTCGACGGTGACCGTCTCCGTGCTGAACGGCAGTGGGGTCACCAATCAGGCCACCGACACCAGTTCCGCACTCGGCGCACTCGGCTTCAAGACGGTGGGGATCGGGGACGCACCGCCGGTCGGCAGCCAGGCCGAGACCGTCGTGTACTACCCGCACAAGACCCCGGCGGACATGGCCGCCGCCCAGGCGGTCGCGAGATCGATGTCCGGATCCGTCATCATGGCCCTCGGGCCCACGGTGGACGGTGCCCAGGTGACCGTCGTCACCGGCACCCAGTTCACGGTCAACCCGCCCCCCGCGGCGACCACGGGGACCGCCCCCACCGGGTCCTCCTCACCGGGGGCCTCCTCGACGACCGGCACCACGGCGCCGTCCAACGGCGCCTTCCAACCCCCGACGCCGGCGGTGTCGCCGCTGAAGCCGTGGGACCCCCGGGCCTGCCCCGGCTGAGGGACCCCGGCGGAGGGACCCCGGCGGCCGGCCGGCGGGCGGGCGGACCCGGTCCGTCGGCCGTCGTCGCAGGCCAGCGACGGATTCGACCACCGCGTACGACGCGGCACGCTGCACCCATACTCTGAACTGAACGAAACCGTTTCGTTCAGAGCAACCGAGGTCGCAGCAGGAGCGCCGTGGGACACGAGATCGACGAGGACACGGAGCGGGTGGAACGCCCGGCCGGGCCGCGGGGCGAAGCCCGCGAGCAGGCCATCCTCGACGCCGCCCTGGAGCTGGTGATGGAGGTCGGCTACGACCGGCTCAGCATGGACGCCCTGGCCGAGCGGGCCCACGCCAGCAAGGCCACCATCTACCGCAGGTGGACCGGCAAGGCGCAG
>DATLRE010000125.1:0-3170 GCA_035534835.1 Acidimicrobiales bacterium | reverse complement strand
CGACCAGCAGGCGGGGCGGTGCGTCCTGGGACTCGACGCCGCCGTCGCGGACGAGTGCCGTCGGGGTCCCGTTGGAGAACCACCGTGCCTCGTGCATCCCGAAGGGGTCCGGGCACCAGTTCTGCGCGTTGTGGGGGTCGTGCTCCATGCCGTTAGTTTACCCTACGTTCACCTTCCTGTCATCCATCGTTCATCTCGGACACGTCCCGTTCATGTTCGGTCCCGGACCTGCGTCCGGCAGCCGTGGTCGGGGGCCGGGGCCAGGGCCAGGGCCAGGGCCGGTCGACCATCATGGGCACCATGGCGGCGACCGGCACGACACCGCGGGACGGCGGGGAGGAGATCGCGTCACGCGGTCTGGGCCCGTTCGTGACCGAGCGGACGATCCGGTTCGCCGACGGGACGATCACCCGGTGGGACTCCCGGCGCGAGCGCAAGCGGGCCCGCACGGACACCGAGTCCACGTGGTGGGCGCCCCTGGCGCTCGGGTGGTGGATCGCCGTCCTGTTCGCCGTGGGTGCGACGTGCTTCACCGTCGCCGCCGTGCCGTCGCTGGCCGCCGCCGTCGGGACCCGGACCGACAACCTCGTCTACTTCGTGGGATCCCTCTTCTTCACCAGCGCCGGGCTGCTGCTCTACGCCCAGGTTGCCGGCGTCGACGATCCGCGGGTCGCCGGGACGGGTCGCCGGGCCCGGATGCTCCTCGTGCCCCGGCCCCGGCGGATCGACTGGCTGGCCGCCGTGGTCCAGAGCGCGGGGACCCTCTTCTTCAACGTCAGCACGGGCCACGCCCTGTGGGCGACCTATACCACCACGGCGGGGGCGAACCGCGGCGTGTGGCGGCCGGACGCCTTCGGGTCGACGTGCTTCCTGGTGTCGAGCTACCTGTCGTACGCCGAGGTCTGCCACGGCGGCGCCCGGTGGGAGCCCACCAGCCTCCCCTGGTGGATCACGGTCGGGAACCTCGTCGGTTCGGTGGCCTTCGGTGTCTCGGCCGTGGCCTCCAAGCTGGAACCCTCGGGAGATCTGCGCAGCGGGACGTGGACGACCGCCGGGACCTTCGTCGGTGGGCTCTGCTTCCTCGGCGCCTCGATCCTGCTGCTGCCCGAGCGCACCGCCGCCCGCGCCGCGCCCCCGCCCACCCCGCCGCCCACCGGCACCTGACGCGGGGGACGCCCCTGGGGGTGCGTCCGACCGCGGGCGTCGGTCAGGACGGCCGTCCCTGCCGCCCCACCCGGGTCACGGCCCCTCGTCCCATCCGTCGGCGCCGCGGGCTCCGAGGAGGGAGGCGGCCTTCTCGACGGAACGCCGGGCCCGGGTGATCCGCTTCTCCTCGGCGACGAGGGCAGGGTCCGGCCCACCGCCGGCCCGCACGGCGTCGGCGCTCTGCCGCAGGCGGTCCAGGGCGGCGTCGGCCAGCTCCTCGGCGATCGCCCCGAGCCGGCCGGCGAGCTCCTCGAGGTCGGGCACCGTCAGCGGCCCGAGGCGATCTCGACCTCGATGACCTCCAGGTCGCCCTCGGCGTGCCGGGCACGGAGGACCTTCTTGTCGAACTTGCCGACACTCGTCTTGGGCACCTCGTCGACGAACGACCACCGCTCGGGAAGCCACCACCTCGACACCCGGTCCGACAGGAACACCAGGAGGTCTTCCGGGGTGGCGTCCGAGCCCGCCTCGAGCACCACGGCGACCAGGGGCCGCTCGCTCCACCGCTCGTCGGGCACGGCGATGACGGCGGCCTCGACCACGTCGGGGTGGGCCATCACCTCGTTCTCGAGCTCGACCGAGGAGATCCACTCTCCCCCGGACTTGATCACGTCCTTGCTGCGGTCGCTGATCTGCATGTAGCCGTACCGGTCGAGCGAGCCGATGTCGCCGGTGCGGAGCCACCCGTCGTGGAACCTGTCGGGCGACGGGTCGCCGTAGTAGGAGCCGGTGATCCACGGGCCGCGGACCTCGAACTCCCCGACGGCCACCCCGTCGTTGGCCAGCACGGTCCCGTCGTCGGAGCAGATGCGGACCTCCACGCCGGGCACGATGCGCCCCGTCTTGGCCCGCCACTCGATCTCCTCGTCCGGTGCGGCCTGGCGGGGCGGCGTGGCCAGCGCGCACAGCGGGCTCGTCTCGGTCATGCCCCAGCCCTGCACGAGCTCGACGCCCAGCTCGTCGCGGAACCGCTCGATGAGCTGGCGGGGCACGGCGGCGCCGCCCGCGGTGATCATGCGCAGGGACGACAGGTCGACCGGGTTGGACTGGGCGTAGCGGAGGAGATCGCTCCAGATGGTCGGGACCCCGGCGGAGACGGTCGGTCGGTGACGGTCGATGATGGCGGCCAGCGGGGCCGCCTGGAGGTACTGCTGCGGCATGATCATGTCCGCACCGGTCATGAACGCCCCGTACGGCGTCCCCCACGCGTTGGCGTGGAACATCGGGACGATCGACAGGATGCTGTCCCGCTCGCTGATCCCGAGGGACGATCCGGCGGTGATGGCCATCGAGTGGAGGAACGTCGACCGGTGGCTGTAGACGACCCCCTTCGGGTTGCCGGTGGTCCCGGACGTGTAGCACATGGCCGCGGCCTGGCGTTCGTCGAACCGTGGCCAGTCGTAGCCGGGCTCCTCGGCCGCCAGCAGGTCCTCGTAGGCGAGGGTGTCACCGAGGGCGCTCGTGTCCCCCTCCCCCACCACCACGATGTGCCGGACGGTGGGGATCTGGTCGCGCACCCGGGCCAGCAGGCCGGCGATCGAGGCATCGCACACGATCACCTGGTCCTCGGCGTGGTTGACGACGTACGCGAGCTGTTCCGGGAAGAGGCGGAGGTTGAGGGTGTGGAGCACCGCGCCCATGGCCGGGACGGCCAGATAGGCCTCGAGGTGGGCCTGGTTGTTCCACAGGAAGGTCCCGACCCGGTCGGAGTCGCCGATTCCGAGGCGTCCCAGTGCCGAGGCCAGCTGTCCGGCCCGTGCCGCCACCTCGGTGAAGGTGGCGTCGACCGACTCGCCCCCGGGCCCGACGATGGTGTGGACGAGGCTGTCGCCGTAGACCTGCTCGCCGTGGCGGAGGATCCCCCCGACGAGCAGCGGACCGTCCTGCATTGTGCTCAGCATGGTGCTCCCTCCCGTGCCACCCGGTACGGGCGACCTCCGAGTGTACCGAGTGGGCCCCGGTCG
>DATLRE010000124.1:0-3751 GCA_035534835.1 Acidimicrobiales bacterium | reverse complement strand
CCTCACCATGGCGTTCAACTACGGCGGACGGGCCGAGATCGTGGACGCCGTGGCGGCCCTGGTGGCCGAAGGGGTCACGCCCCAGAAGGTCACCGAGAAGGCGATCCGTTCCCACCTCTACTTCCCCGACCAGCCCGACCCGGACCTGGTCATCCGGACCTCGGGGGAGCACCGGGTCTCCAACTTCCTGCTGTGGCAGCTGGCGTACAGCGAGCTGGTCTTCGACGAGGTCCTGTGGCCCGACTTCCGGCGCACCCACCTGTTCGCCGCCGTGCGCGACTTCCAGCGCCGACAGCGCCGCTACGGGGGGGTGGCGTGACAGCCGGTGCCCGCGGGCCCGACCGTGCCGGTCCCGCCCGGGTGCGCGACGATGCCGGGGGCGTGTGGATCCGGACCGGCTGGGTCGTCGGAGTGATCGTCTACGCCGGGGTCGTGCTGGCCTGGCACGCGGGGTTCACCGCCGCCGCCCCGTTCGTCGTGATCCCGGCCGTCCTGGTGCTCATGATCGGCGCCGGCAACCTGGTGAGCGGCCGCCGGCCGGGCCGGTCGGCCCCCCGCTTCCACCGACCCGACCTCGACCCGGTGCCCCTGCCGACGCGGCGCGGCGACGGAACGCCGACCTCGGAGGACGCGGGCGCCGAGGTCCCCCCGGCCGGGGGGCCCGGCACCGGTCGATGACGCAGTTCCGCGACCGGGGGGTGGTGCTCCGCACCATCCGGCTGGGCGAGGCGGACCGCATCGTGACCCTGATGACCGAGCGCCACGGCAAGGTCCGGGCCGTGGCCAAGGGCGTGCGTCGCACGACGTCCCGGTTCGGGTCGCGGCTCGAGCCGCTGAGCCATGTCGCGCTGCTCGGATGGCAGGGACGCGGGGACCTCGACACGATCAACCAGGTCGAGGTCCTCGACACCTTCCGGACCGTCCGCGAGGACCTCGACCGCATGTCGGCGGCGTTGTCGATGCTCGAGGTGGTCGACCAGGTCGGCCAGGAGCGCCACGCCAACCCCCGGCTCTACGAGATGGCGGTCCGGGCCGTCGCCGCGCTGGCCGAGCGCAACTCGCCCATGGTCGTCCCCGCCTTCTTCCTGAAGGTCCTGGTCCTCGAGGGCTCGGCCCCCGTGCTCGACGCGTGCGTCTCGTGCGGCGAGGACGACAGCGTGCAGCTGGTCGCTTTCGACATCGTGGAGGGTGGCGTCCTGTGCCGCTCGTGCCGTCGGGGTCGGCCGTTGTCGCCCGGGGGGCTCGCGCTGCTCCGCCGGACGCTGGGCGGCGGGCTGTCCGGCGTCCTGGCCGAGCCTCGCTCCGCCACCACCGACGAGGTGGCGATGCTGGCCACCGGGGCCGTGGAGGCCCACCTGGACCGGCGGCTGCGGGCGGTCCGTGCCGGCCAGGTCTCCTGACCGGGTCCGGACGCCCGTGACACCCCCGGTCACGGCGCGCCCCGACGGGCCACCCCCGGCGATCCTCTGGTTCCGCCGCGACCTGCGGATCACCGACCACCCGGCCCTGCTGGCCGCCGCGGACGAGGCCCGGGCGCTCGGCGGCGCCGTGCTCCCGCTGTTCGTGGTCGACGACGGCCTGATGCGCTCGGGCGGGCCCAACCGGCGCGCCTACCTGGTGCGCACGCTCGCCGCGCTCAACCGCTCGGTCGGTGGCTCGCTGACCCTCCGTCGGGGCCGGCCCGAGGCGGTGGTGGCCGCGGTGGCGGCCGAGGCGGGGGCGCCGGTCGTCTTCGCCTCCGGGGACTGTGCCCCCTACGGCCGGCGACGCGACGCCCGGGTGGCCGAGGCGTTGGCCGCGTCGGGTCGCCCGCTCCGGCTGGTGGGGTCGCCCTACGCGGTGGCCCCCGGCCGCGTGCTGAGCGGCGGGGGGACGCCGTACCGGGTGTTCACGCCCTTCCGCCGGGCCTGGGCGGCCCACGGGTGGTCGGCGCCGTCGGGCGCGCCGGTCGGGACGACCTGGCTCCGGGGCCCGTCCGACGTCACGCTCGACGACCTCGACCCCGATCCGTCCACGGTGTCCGCCCGGTTGCCCGAGGCGGGGGAGGCCGCCGCCGGACAGCTGCTCGACGCCTTCCTCGACGGGCCCGTGACCCACTACGGCGAGGACCGGGACCGACCCGACCGGGCCGGTACGTCCCGGCTCTCCCCGCATCTCCGCTTCGGCACGGTCCACCCGCGCCAGGTCCTGGACCGGATCCCGTCGGGCGCCGGGGGCGACGCGTTCCGCTCGGAGCTGGCGTGGCGGGAGTTCTACGCCGACGTGCTGTGGCACCGGCCCGACTCGGCCTGGGAGCCGCTGGTGCCGGCCGGCCGGGCCCTCCGGTGGGACACCGGGCCCGAGGCCGACGCCCGCTTCGGCGCCTGGACCGTGGGCCGCACCGGGTTCCCGCTGGTGGACGCCGGGATGCGCCAGCTGCGCGCCGAGGGGTGGATGCACAACCGCTTGCGGATGCTGACCGCGTCGTTCCTGGTCAAGGACCTCCACATCGACTGGCGCCGGGGCGCCGCCTGGTTCCTGGACCTGCTGATCGACGGGGACCTGGCCTCCAACAACCACGGGTGGCAGTGGGTGGCCGGTACGGGGACCGACGCGGCGCCGTTCCACCGGGTGTTCAGCCCCGACCGGCAGGCCGGCAGGTTCGATCCGGACGGGGCCTACGTGGCCCGGTACGTCCCCGAGCACGGGACGCCCGACTACCCGGCGCCCGTCGTCGACCACGCTGTCGAGCGGAGGGAGGCCCTGGCCCGGTGGAACGAGGCTGTGGCGACCGCCGCCGGTGGGGGCGGCGCGTCGTGACCGGTCCCGCCCCGTTCGGCGTCTACATCCACGTCCCGTTCTGCCGGCACCGGTGCGACTACTGCGCCTTCGCCACCTACACCGACCGCGACCACCTGATGGAGGCGTACGCGGCCGCGTGCGTCACCGAGGTGCGGCGGGCCACCGAGCGCGACGGCATGCCCGCCGCCACCTCCGTGTTCGTCGGAGGCGGTACCCCGTCCCGCATGCCGGCCGACCTGCTCGTGTCGGTGCTCGAATCGGTGGCGACCGGGGCCGGTGCCGAGGTGACGGTCGAGTGCAATCCCGAGGACGTGACCACCGAGCTGCTCGCCGCCTACCGCTCCGCCGGGGTGACCCGCATCTCGCTCGGGGTGCAGTCGACGGTCGGCCACGTGCTCGAGGGCCTGGGCCGCCGGCACGGACCGGACCACGTGACCGAGGCCGCCGGCATGGTCGCCGGCGCCGGGCTGGCGTCGTGGAACATGGACCTGATCCTGGGCGGCTCCGGCGAGCGCGCCGAGGACTGGGAACGCACCCTGGACGACGTCCTCGGACTCCCGTCGCCCCCGCCGCACATCAGCGCCTATGCGCTCACCGTCGAACCGGGCACCCCGCTCGCCCGGGACGGGGACCGTCACCCGGACGACGACGTGCAGGCCGACCGGTACGAGTCGACCGAACGGATCCTGTCCGCAGCCGGGTACCGGTGGGAGGAGATCTCCAACTGGGCGCAGGCCGGCCACGAGTGCCGCCACAACGGTCTCTACTGGGACCAGGGCGACTACCGGGGCATCGGCTCGGCCGCGCACTCGCACCGGGCCGGCCGGCGGTGGTGGAACGTGCGCACCCCCGACCGGTACGTGGACCTGGTGGCGGCCGACGCCACGACCGTGGCCGGCGAGGAGGTGCTGGACGCGGCCGGACGCCGGTTCGAGGCGCTGGCCCTGGCGCTGCGGACGTCGTCGGGCGT
>DATLRE010000123.1:0-3487 GCA_035534835.1 Acidimicrobiales bacterium | reverse complement strand
TCGAACCCCGTCGACAGCCGAAAGAACCGGCGTACGCGAGAGGGATTTTGTTGGATACAGGGGCCGTACCCCCTGTTCTTTAGATGACGCTTGTCCGGTCGTGGGCCGCCCATGACCACGCCCACCACCCCCCGCTGTCCCGCCCGACCCGACCGACCTGATGTGCCGCTCGCCATCTGGCCGGTCGCCCAGACCACCGTCCAGTGGCAACGGGCCGGCCGCTACCTGCCGGCCTGCACCGCGCACCCCGGCAAGATGCTCCCCGAGCTCGCCCGGCGCATCGTCACCGAGTACTCCGAGCCCGGCGCTTTCGTCCTCGACCCGCTGGCGGGGATCGGCACCACCCTCGCCGAGGCCGCTCTGCTCGACCGTCGTGCCGTCGGCGTCGAGCTCGAGGACCGCTGGGTGGCCCTCGCCACCCAGAACCTCGACCACATGCTCGACGACAGCCGGCGCCATCTGGCCGAGGTCCGCCGGGGCGACGCCCGGCGGCTTCCCGAGCTGCTCGGCGACCTCGCCGGGCGGGTCGACCTGATCGTCACCTCACCGCCGTACGGGTGCGACGCCGGGGTCATCGACAAGCGGGCATGGCTGGCCGGCAAGCGCCTCTGCCCGGACGACACCCTCAACTACTCGACCGATCGGGCCAATCTCGGCCACGCCCGCGGTCCGGACTACGAGGCGGCCATGGCCGAGGTCTACGCCGCCTGTCACGCCGTGCTGCGACCCGGCGGACGGCTCGTCGTGGTCACCAAGAACACCCGCCGCAAGGGCCGCACCCTCGACCTGGCCGGCCTCACCGTCGCGCTCGCCACGGCGGCAGGGTTCACCTACATCGGCCACGTCGTCGCCCTCCACGCTGCCATCCGAGACGGCGACCTGGCGGCCCGGCCGTCGTACTGGCAGATGACGCAGATCCGTCATGCCCGCCAGCGCGGCGAACCCGCCCACCTCGTCGCCCACGAGGACGTCACCGTCCACGTCAAGCACCCACGCACCCCGAAGGAGAACACCCGTGCCCGCTGATCTTCCCCTCTCGGTCTGGGCCACCGCCCAGCAAAATGCCCGCTCGCAGCGCAATGGGCGGTACGTGGAGATCTCCGGGCACCACCCGGCCAAGATGCTCCCCGCCATCGCCTTGCGGGCTATCGCCACCTACACCAAGCCCGGCGACCTCGTCCTCGATCCGATGGCCGGGATCGGGTCGACCCTTGTCGAGGCGGTCCATCTCGGGCGCGACGCCCTTGGCGTCGAGTACGAGCCGGAGTGGGCCGAGCTCGCCAAGGCCAACCTCGCCTTCGCCCGCTCGAACGGCGCGACCGGTCACGGTGAGGTCGTCTGCGGCGACGCCCGCCACCTCGGCACCGTCGTCGACTCGGCCGTGCGCGGGCTCGTCGCGCTGGTGCTCACCTCACCGCCGTATGGGCCGTCCCTGCACGGCCGGGTCACCGCCCGACCCGGGTTGGGCATCACCAAGAGCCACCACCGCTACTCGACCGACCCGGCCAACCTCGCCCACGTCGGCCTCGACGGCCTCCTCGACGCCATGGGAACCATCCTCGCTGGCTGCGCCCGCCTGCTCCGCCCCGACGGCGTCGTCGCCATGACCGTGCGGCCCTGGTGGCACGCGGGCCAGCTCGTCGACCTCCCCGGCGCCATGGTCAGGGTCGGCGAAGCATCCGGACTGGTGCTCTACGAACGCAACGTGGCCCTCCTTGCCGGCCTGCGCGGCGACCAGCTTGTGCCCCGGACCTCGTTCTTCGCCCTGGAGCAGGTCCGCAAAGCCAGGGCCGCTGGCGTGCCCCGCCGGGTGATCGCCCACGAGGATTTTCTGGTGTTCCGGCTGGCCCGGACCGTTGGCGACCGGACCGCTACGGCGACCCAGCACACGGGAGCCAAGTGATGCTGGTGCCCCGGATCCTCCTTGTGCCGCAGGCCTTGACTTCCTCGGCGGGGATGTGGCCTCCTCCAGTCGAGCCCCCAACCTCGGGGAATCTCCGACATCTACGAACCGGGAGGAAGGCCGAGCAGCCATGTGGGAGCGACACGCCACCGACGCCACAAGAGCCTCGGCGACCCTCACCCGTTGTGCCCACCGGCCTGGCACGGCGGTGCGCCCGCCAAGGATCGACGGCCGCCCCGGCTTCGAAGCGGCCGGCCGCCCCGGAGGTGGGCCCGCCCGCTCGGAGCGGGGCGTGTCGGCGGTGACCGAGCAGCTCGTGAGCCAGCAGGAAGCGGCCCGGATGGCCGGGTGCAGCAAGGACACCATCGTCCGGGCCCGCCGCAGCGGCCGGTTCCCGAACGCCCGGCTCCGGGACCACCGCTGGACGATCCCCACCGACGACCTGCTCGCCGCCGGCATGTACCATCCCGCCGATCCGGACGGGTCGGCTCCACCAGGGGAGTGCGAGGGGCGACCGACGGTGCCCATCGCAGTGGAGCTGGCCCGCGCCCTGGCCCGGGTGGCGGCGCTGGAGGATCTCGTGGTTCGCCAGGACGACCAGCTGGCGTTCCTGCGGCAGTTGACCGTCGAGACCCTCGCCAAGCGGGGTGCGGACTGATGGCCCGGCCGCTCAACGGCGGGCTGCGCTTCCAGCGGGGACGGTGGTGGGCCAGCGTCCCGGACAAGGCGGCCACCTCGGGCCGGCACTACGAGTCCTTCCTCGCCGAGGACGACGCTCGGGCGTGGCTGGCCCAGGCGGTCCCCGCGGTGCAGGCAGGCAGATCCCTGCCTGACGCCGAGCGGTTCCGCATCACCAAGTCCACCAAGCGGGCCAAGCCAGCCGCCAGACCGGCACCGGCCGCGGTGCAGCCCGACATCGCCTCGGTGGCCAAGGCGTGGATGGCAGCCGCCTACGAGGACCTCCGCCGAGGAGGACCCGACCGAGCCGAACGGGTCCGGCGCATCGTCGAGGGCTACCTCGTCCCGTGGTTCGCGCCTCGCACCACCACCGTCTCGGACATCACCTACTACATGGCACACGACTGGCTGCTCCACCTCGTCGGCCGAGAGCACACTCCGACGAGTCGATCCGCGACGCCCGGGCTCGCTCCTCTGGCGGGAAGCGCGGGCCCGGACACGGACGAGCTGGGCTTGGCCGCGGTGGCCCGGCTGTGCGGGGTGAGCCTGCCGACGGTGCGCCGCCGCTGGCGCCAGGGTGAGCTGCCCGGCGCCTACCGCGACCCCGCCGGCCATATCCGGGTTCCGGTCGCCGCGCTCGACGGGGTGCGCGACAAACGAGGACGGGCGCCGGCCGGCCTGTCGCAGCGGTACGTGTCCGACGCCTTGTGTGTGCTGCGCCGGGTCCTCGGCTTCGCCCGGGCCAACGGGCTGTTCCCGCCCGGGTTCGACCCCACCGAGAGCCTCGACGCGCCGACTCCCGACCCGTCAGCGGCCCGCACTCGCCGGCCCACCCGCCAGCCGAGGCCGCTCACCCTGCCCGAGTGCGCCCGCATCGCCGCCCACCTCCACCCAGCCCACCAGGTC
>DATLRE010000122.1:0-8113 GCA_035534835.1 Acidimicrobiales bacterium | reverse complement strand
CGGGGTCCACCTGTCCCGACGGTTGGTGCCGCCCAATTCGCCGAGTTGCGACATAGGGTCGTCGCAGACGACGGGTTCAGATTTTCCGCAGGTGCGCCGATACCGGATGGGGTGGGGCGCAAGCACCCTCGAGGAGGAGGTCGGCGATGAAGCGTGGGAGCCACGGGTCCGCTACCGAGGACCGCGGCCGCTGCCATCGGTGCGGCTGGACGCTTCCGGTCACCCGGGTCTCGCGCAAGCGGGCCAGGCAGCTGCAGATCGGTCGGCATGCCACCCGCCTGTGCGACGAGTGCCTCGCCGAGCTGAACGGCTCCGAGGTGACCGCGCTGGCCGAGCGGCCGGCTGCCGCCGAGGGCGTGCCCGTCACGTCCCGTCGCCACCGCGTCGCCTGACCGGGGGCCGGATCCCTCCCGGCGTCACCCTCGGGTGACCTGCGTTCCACCCCTCCCGCCGCTCCACTCCGCTTCCCGCTGACGGACTTCCCCACGGGCCCTCCTCGCCTACAGTCGGTGGTGATGACCGTGCGCGCACCGGAACCCGCAGCCACCGCCAGCGCACCCGTCCTGCCGGACTACCGGGGCGCCTGCATCGCCAACGTCGTGCCCCGGCTGCTCGGGGGGCGTGCCGCCTCCGGCGATGGGCACGACTGGCTGCCCGCCGCCGCCGAGCACGCACGCCAGGTCGTCCTCCTGGTCGTCGACGGTCTCGGCTGGGGCCAGCTCCGCGACCGCGCCGCGCTCGCCCCGACCCTGTCCGCTGCCGCCGGGATCGACCGGGCCATCACCTCGGTCGCTCCCACCACCACGGCGGCCGCGCTGACGTCGATCACCACCGGGCGACCCCCGGCCGAGCACGGCATCCTCGGCTACCGCCTGGCCGCCGGCGACCGGATCCTCAACATGCTGCGCTGGACGCTCGGTGCCGACCACGACGCCCGCCGGACCGTCCCGGTGCGGGGGTTCCAGCCGATCGCCCCCTTTCCGGGGGCGCGTGGGCCCGTGCCGGTCGTGTCCAAGGTCGACTTCGGGGGAACCGGGTTCACGGCCGCCCACCTGGGCGACTCGCCGCTGATCGACTACCGGGTGCCGTCGTCGCTCGCCCTCGAGGTGGGCCGTCGGCTCCGCGACGACGCCCCGTTCGTCTACGCCTACTACGACGGGATCGACAAGGTCGCCCACGCACACGGACTCGGCGATCACTACGACGCCGAGCTCGTCGCCGTGGACCGCATGGTCGCCGACCTGGCCGACGTGCTCCCACCGGGCGCCGTCCTGCTGGTGACGGCCGACCACGGCCAGATCGACGTGGGCAACCGGGTCGAGATGCTCGGTCGTGAGGCGATGGGGATGGTCCGCTTCCTGTCCGGCGAGGGCCGGTTCCGGTGGGTCCACGCCCGACCCGGCGCCGCCGCCGACCTGGCCGAGCTGCTCGACGAGCGCTACGGTGCCTCCACCTGGATCCGGACCCGGGACCGGCTGGTCGACGACGGCTGGTTCGGCGGACCGCTGTCCGGCGAGTTCGCCGGTCGCCTGGGGGACGTCGCCCTGATCCCGTTCGAGCCCATCGCCTTCATGGACCCCGCCGACCCGGGGGAGAACCGCCTGGTCTGCCGCCACGGGTCCCTCACGACCGACGAAATGCTGGTGCCCCTCGTGGCACTCGGAGGAGAACGACTGTGACCGACGACACCCCACCGTCCGCCGACACCGCCCCGACCGACGCGCTCCGGCCCGAGGTCCTCGACGCCAACGCGCTCGAGCCCGGCGCGCCCTCGGGTGACGGGACCGAGGAGGGCGAGGAGGAGCGCATCGAGTCGATCGAGCAGCCGGCCAAGCTGCTGCGCATCGGCTCGATGGTCAAGCAGCTGCTCGAGGAGGTCCGCCAGGCACCGCTCGACGAGGCCAGCCGCGGCCGCCTCCGCGAGATCTACGAGCAGTCCATCCGCGAGCTCGCCGACGGCCTCTCCCCCGACCTGGCCGCCGAACTCGACCGGGTCTCGATCCCCTTCGACACCGGGACCCCGTCCGAGTCGGAGCTGCGCATCGCCCACGCGCAGCTCGTCGGCTGGCTCGAGGGCCTCTTCCACGGCATCCAGGCCACCCTCATGGCCCAGCAGGTGGCGGCCCGGGCCCAGCTCGACGAGATGCGCCAGCGGTCCCTGACCGGGGGCGGGGCCGGGGGCGGGCCCGGACCGGGCGACGGGCGGCCCGGCACCTACCTGTAGGGCGCCCATGACCCACCACCCGACGGCCGGTGCCGGGACGCCCGACCCCGTCGGCGGCGACCTGCGGACCAACTACGAGCGGATGCTGGCCGGCGAGCTCTACCGGGCCGACGACCCGCTCATCATGGCCGAGCAGGCGGAGGCCGTCGCGCTCACCGAGGCGCTCAACGCCACGCCGTCGGCCGATCGCACGGGCCGGGACGACCTGCTCCGGCGCCTGCTCGGCTCCCTGGGCGACGGGGCCGTGGTCCGCACCCCGTTCCACTGCGACTTCGGCACCCACGTCGCCATCGGCGACCGGACGTTCGTCAACGTCGGGCTCGTCGCCCTCGACGTGGCCCCCATCACCATCGGCGCCGACTGCCAGCTCGGCCCGAACGTGCAGTTGCTGACCCCGATCCACCCCCTCGACGCCGAGCTGCGACGGGGTGGGTGGGAGCGGGCCTCCCCCGTCACGCTCGGCGACAACGTCTGGCTCGGGGGCGGGGTGATCGTCCTGCCGGGGGTCACCGTCGGCGACGACACCGTCGTCGGCGCCGGCGCCGTGGTGAGCCGCGACCTGCCCGCCGGGGTGCTGGCCGTGGGCAACCCGGCCCGGGTCGTCCGGGACCTGTAGGCCACCCGGGCGGCATCCCCGACCGCGTCCCAGCTCAGCGGGGCACCCCGCTCCGCGGGGTCGCGTCGCGCTATCGTCGGAATCACATCGCTGTAACTCGTCCACAGCCTGTGGACGGCCCCACGGGGCACCTTCCACGGGCCCGGACGACCGATCCCGGGAAGGTACGCAGAGACGTTGGCAGAACGGTCGTTCACCCACCTCCACACCCACACCGAGTTCTCGATGCTGGACGGGGCGGCGCGGGTGGACGACCTGGTGGAGGCGGCCGTGGCCGACGGGCAACCCGCCCTCGGCATCACCGACCACGGCAACATGTACGGCGTCCTCGACTTCTACGCCGCGTGCCGCAAGGCCGGCATCAACCCGGTGATCGGCACCGAGGCGTACATGGCCGCCGAGTCCCGCCACGAGCGCCCGGTCCGGCGCGGCAAGGTCGACGACACCGGTGGCGACACCGGCGGGGGCGAGAAGCTCTACTACCACCTCACCCTGCTGGCCGAGTCGAACGAGGGCTACCGCAACCTGCTGAAGCTCTCCTCGGCCGCCTACCTCGAGGGCTACTACTACAAGCCCCGACTCGACTGGGAGCTCCTCGAACGGCACGCCAAGGGCCTGATCGCCACCACCGGGTGCCTCGGCGGCGTCGTGCTCCAGGCGCTGCTGGCCGACGACCAGGTGAAGGCGGAGATGCTGGCCGGTCGTCTCCAGGACATCTTCGGAAAGGGCAACCTCTTCGTGGAGGTCCAGGACCACGGCCTCCCCGAGCAGCACAAGACCAACCCCGCCCTCGTCGAGATCGCCCACCGCATCGGGGCACCGCTGCTGGCCACCAACGACAGCCACTACACCCACCGCGAGGACCACGTGGCCCACGACGCACTCCTGTGCGTACAGACCGGCGCGCTCATCGACGACCCGAAGCGGTTCAAGTTCGAAGGCGAGGAGCACTACCTGAAGTCCGCCGCGGAGATGCGCCACCTCTTCCGCGAGCTGCCCGAGGCGTGCGACAACACCCTGCTCATCGCCGAGCGGGCCGCTGTGGAGATCGACTTCGGCAAGCCCTCGCTCCCCCAGTTCCCCGTCCCCGACGAGTTCACCGGGGACACCTACGAGGTCCGGGCCGCCGCCTACCTCCGCCACCTCAGCGTCGAGGGGGCGAAGGAGCGCTACGGCATGCCCATCCCGGCCGAGGTGATGGAGCGGCTGGACTACGAGCTCGACGTCATCGCCAACATGGGGTTCAGCGCCTACTTCCTCGTCGTCTGGGACCTCATCCGCTTCGCCCGCTCGCAGCGCATCCGGGTCGGCCCCGGACGCGGCTCGGCCGCCGGCTGCTGCGTGGCCTACTGCCTCCAGATCGTCGACCTCGACCCGATCAAGTACGACCTCCTGTTCGAACGCTTCCTCAACCCGGGCCGCATCCAGATGCCCGACATCGACATGGACTTCGACGAGCGCTACCGCGGCGACATGATCAAGTACGCGGCCGAGCGGTACGGGTCGGACCACGTCGCCCAGATCGTCACGTTCTCGACCATCAAGGCCCGGGCCGCCGTGCGCGACGCGTCCCGGGTGCTCGGCCTCCCCTACATCGTCGGCGACAAGATCGCCAAGGCGATGCCGCCGCTCCTCATGGGCCGCGACACCCCGCTGGCCGCCTGTCTGGCCAGGACCGAGGGGTTCGAGGAGGGGTTCCAGCTGGCCGCCGAGCTGCGGACCATGTACGAGACCGACCCCGAGGCCAAGCGGGTCATCGACGTCGCCAAGGGACTCGAGGGCCTCCGTCGGGGCGACGGCATCCATGCCGCCGCCGTGGTCATCACCGACCAGCCGCTCACCGAGTACGTCCCGATCCAGCGCAAGCCGGACAGCGCCAACCCCGACGACGCGCCCATCGTGACCCAGTACGAGATGCACGGGGTCGAGGACCTCGGGCTGCTCAAGATGGACTTCCTCGGACTGCGCAACCTGTCGGTGATCGAGCGCGCCCTCGACCTGATCGAGATCTCGACGGGCTCCCGGCCCGACATCGACGGCATCCCGCTGGACGACGAGCCGACCTTCGAGATGCTGCGCAAGGGCGACTCGATGGGCGTCTTCCAGCTCGAGGGCGGCCCGATGCGCTCGCTCATGCGCTCGCTGGCCCCGACCACCTTCGACGACGTGGCCGCCCTGGTCGCCCTGTACCGCCCGGGCCCGATGGCCGCCAACATGCACCGGGACTACGCCGACCGCAAGAACGGCCGCCAGGCCGTGACCTACGAGCACCCCGACCTGGAGGCGATCCTGGCCGACACCTACGGCCTGATGATCTACCAGGAATCGGTCATGCGGGTGGCCCAGAAGTTCGCCGGCTACACGCTGGCCGAGGCCGACAACCTGCGCAAGGCGTGCGGCAAGAAGATCCGCGCCCTCATCCAGGCCGAGCGCGAGAAGTTCGTGGCCGGGTGCGTCACCGAGGGCTACGGCGAGGAGCTCGGCACCCAGCTGTTCGACATCATCGAGCCGTTCGCCGACTACGCCTTCAACAAGTCGCACTCCTACGGGTACGGGTTCATCGCCTACCAGACGGCGTGGTTGAAGGCCCACTACCCCGTCGAGTACCTGGCCAGCCTCCTCACCTCGGTCAAGGACAACAAGGACAAGACCGCCATCTACCTCGGCGAGTGCCGATCGCTCGGCATCGAGGTGCTCGTCCCCGACGTCAACCGCTCGCTGGCCGAGTTCACCCCGGACTTCACCGCCGGCGAGGGAGCCATCGGCACGTCGGGCGACAGCCCCGGGGCCATCACCTTCGGGCTGGCCGCAGTGCGCAACGTCGGCGAGGCGCTGGTCGGCCTCATCGTCGCCGAGCGCGAGGCCGCCGGCCCCTTCGCCGACTTCTACGACTTCTGCCAACGGGTCGACCCCCAGGTGCTGAACAAGCGGACCATCGAGTCGCTGATCAAGGCCGGCGCCTTCGACTCGATGGGCCACGCGCGCCAGGGCCTGTTCCTCACGTTCGAGGAGATCGTCGACCGCACCGTGGAGCGCCGCCGCGAGCACGACGCCGGCGTGATGTCGCTCTTCGCCACGCTGGAGGAGCCGGCCGAGGGGCAGACCACCGGGTTCGCCGACACCCGCATCCCGATCCCCGACTCCGAGTTCGACAAGTCGCTCCGCCTCGCCTTCGAAAAGGAGATGCTCGGGCTCTACATCAGCGACCACCCGCTGATGGGCCTCGAGGGCTCCCTGTCCCGGTTGACCGACTGCGCCCTGGCCGAGCTGCGCGACTACGACCCCGACGCCGTGGCCGCCTCCGGCTACGACGGCGGGGGCGTCAAGGTGGTCGGCGGCGTCATCACCGAGCTCCAGCGCCGGTACACGAAGAAGGGCGACCTGATGGCCACCTTCGTGCTCGAGGACCTCAACGCCTCGATCGAGACGTTCGTGTTCCCGAAGACGATGGCCGACTACGGCGCCCTGCTCGACGACGACGCCATCGTGGTGGTCAAGGCCCGGCTCGACATGCGCGACGAACGCCTGAAGCTGGTGGCCATGGAGGTCTCGCGCCCCGAGCTGGTGGCCGACGGCCTGCGCGACCTGCGGATCTCGCTGCCCCTGGGGACGCTCACCGACCGCACCGTCGACGACCTCAAGCGCCTCCTGTCCGAGCACCCCGGGCACTCCCCCGTGCTCCTCCACGTGGGCGACAAGGTGCTCCGCCTCCCGTCGGAGTTCAACGTCGACTCGAGCCGCGGGCTCATGGGAGAGCTGCGGGTGCTGCTCGGCCCCCACGCCATCCAGTCCTGACGCCCCGTCAGAACCGCCGGTGCGGGCGGGGCGGGCAGCCCGTCCCCACGCCGCGACTCCTTCCCTGGTCAGGGGGTCGCGGGGCCGCCGGAGGGGGTCGAGTACGACAGGGCCCCCAAAATCCCGTAAAATCGTCGAACGGCTCCTGGCGTGGATGTTCCGTGACGAGGCCCCAGCCCTGCGGCGGCACGTCCCGGTAACCACGGCCCACCGGGTGCGGGGGACAGTCGCAGGGAGATAGAGGAGTACGGAACGGCTTATGTCCATCCAGGTGGAGACCAAGGATTGCACGTCGATCAGTGACGCCGAGCTGGCCGAGATGGCCGACCTGTGCGCCGAACGCGAACCCCGCTTCGACATCGGGTTCCTGTCCAAACAGCGGGAGGAGTGGGTGCTGGTCACCCGTGCCCGCGAAGGCGCCAAACTCCGTGGCTACTCCTTCTCCACCCTGGAACGGATCGGCGGCACGCCGTCCCTCCTCATCGGACTCGCCACGGTCGACCGCACCTCGCGCTGCGACACGGTGCTGCGGGCCATGATGGGCGACAAGTACCGGCGGGCGCTGCTGGCCTTCCCCGACGAGGACGTCCTGGTGGGCACCCGGCTGCTCGGCCCGGACGGCTTCAAGGCGTTCGCCGGCCTGACCGACGTCGTCCCGGCCCCCAACCAGAAGGCCACCGGCGAGGAGCGCGCCTGGGGTCGACGGCTGGCCAAACGCTTCGGTGCCGACGGTCGCATCGACGACCGCACCTTCGTGGTGGTGAGCGACGGCTGCGAGGCCGGCGGCTTCGATTTCGCCGGTCACAAGTCCGAGCCGCCCGTCGAGTACTGCGCCTTCTTCGAGTCCGTGGACATCTCGGGTGGTGGACGGCTCGTCACCTTCGGCTGGGCCATGGCCGAGGACCTCGCCGCCGGCAAGCTCGGCGGCCGCTGAGCCGGGGAGCGCCCGCCTCCCACCCGGGGGCGGCGCACAGCGCCCCGTCACGGGGCCCAGGCAATAGCATGGGCCTGTGAAGGTATCGACCCGCGGGGACTACGCCAGCCGGGCCCTCCTCTCCCTGGCGCTCCACGCCGACGGGGACCAGGACGGCACCCCCACCGCGGTCCGCGACATCGCCGAGCGCACCGGGCTCCCCCAGCCCTACCTCGAGCAGATCCTGCTGGCCCTGAAGGGTGCGGGCCTGGTCCGGTCGAAGCGGGGCGTCGGCGGTGGCTACGTCCTCGCCCGCCGACCGGAGGAGATCACGCTCTCCCAGATCGTGTCCGCGGTGGACGGCCCCATCGTGGCGGGCGACTTCGGCCTCCCGCACGAGAACGGCGCCTGCGACCACGAGGGACAGTGCGTCCTGCTCGCGGTGTGGGCCGACGTGGGCGAGCACATGCGGACCCATCTCGACTCCTTCAACCTGGCGGACATGGTGGCGCGGGCCCAGGGCCGGGCACCCGCCGTGCGCGACGCGGCCGTCTGACCCGCACCT
>DATLRE010000121.1:0-4428 GCA_035534835.1 Acidimicrobiales bacterium | reverse complement strand
CGTACCGCTCGTACATGTCCTCGACCAGCCAGGCGTTGGGGCCGAACGCCCCCGTTCCTGCGGCCAGCCGCCCCGCTCCGTCCCGTCCCTGCACCGTCGCGTCTTCACCTCGGGGGCTGTCCATTGCCCTCCAGACTACCGGGACCCCGCGTCCCGGCCCGCTCGGGTCGGGTCCCGCGACCGGTCGATTAGCGTCGGCCCCATGACCGCGCCGCGCACCCGAGTCACGTGCACGTTCGGCTTCGAGGCCGCCCACCGGCTGGCCTGGCACCCCGGCAGGTGCCGGAACCTCCACGGGCACTCCTACCGCCTCGACGTGTCGGTCGAGGGCCCGCTCGACGCCAACGGCGTCGTGCTCGACTTCGACACCCTCCAGGACGTGGTCCGCACCCAGGTGATCGACCGGTGGGACCACCGGGACCTGAACGAGGTGCTGGACAACCCGACCGCCGAGCTCCTGGCCCTGCGGGCGTGGGAGCTCCTGACCGGCGCCGGGCTCGACCTGGCCGCGCTCCGGCTGTGGGAGACGTCCGACTCGTGGGTCGACCTGCTGCCGGGCGACGGCGCGGGCCCGGTGCCCGGGGCCTGACCGTGACCCGCCAACTGGTCGTGCTGTCGGGGGGCCTCGACTCCACGGTGTGCATGGCCCTGGCTGCCGGCGAATCCGGCGTGCCGCCGCTGGCCCTCACGTTCGACTACGGGCAACGGCACCGCACCGAGCTCGACCGGGCCGCCGGGATCGCCGGCCACTACCGGTCCGAGCACCTCGTCGTGCACCTCGACACCTCCGCGTGGGGCGGGTCGGCGCTGACCGACCCGGCGGTCGAGGTACCCGCGGCGGGGTCGACGGAGGGGATCCCCGACACGTACGTGCCGGCCCGCAACAGCATCTTCCTCGCCGTGGCCCTCGGGGTGGCCGAGGCCCGCGACCTCGACGACGTGTGGATCGGGGTCAACGCCGTCGACTACTCGGGCTACCCGGACTGCCGGCCCGAATTCATCGACGCCTTCCGCGGTGTGGCCGCCACCGGCCAGAGGCGGGGCGTGGAGGGCGACCCGATCGCCATCCGCACGCCGCTGATCGGGTGCTCCAAGGAGGAGATCGTCCGGCTCGCCGTCGACCGGGGTGCCCCCCTGCAGCTGACCTGGTCCTGCTACCGCGGTGGCGACCGCCCGTGCGGGACGTGCGACGCGTGCGTGCTGCGGGCCCGCGGGTTCGCGGCCGCGGGGATCGACGACCCGGCGCTGTCGTGACCGCCCGGGACGGCGCCGAAGCGGTCAGCCACTCGGGTCCGTCGGCCCCGTCGGCACGGGTCGGCCCGCTCGGCGCGGTGAACAGGGTCGTCCCGCACGGCGCGATGGACACAGCGGGCCCGCTCGGAGCGATGGACACGGCGGGCCCGGCCACACGCGCTGCCGGGCCGAGGGACATCCTCGTCTCGGAGATCTTCTCCGCCATCCAGGGCGAGGCGGCACTCGTCGGTGAACGGCAGGTGTTCGTCCGGCTGACCGGCTGCAACATCCGCTGCACCTACTGCGACCAGCCCGAGGCGCTCGAGCGCCGACCCGGGCCGTGCCGGGTGGAGGAGACCGCCGGCCGCCGCGACTGGGACGTCGGGTCCAGCCCGCTCGCCATCGACCGCGTGGTCGACACCGTCGGCCGCCTGTGGGGCCAGGTCCCCCACCACTCGGTCAGCGTCACCGGCGGCGAACCACTCCTCCAGGGCAACCGGGCCGAGCTGCTGGTCGAAGCGTTCGCCCATCGCGGCTGGCCGATCATGCTCGAGACGAACGGAACCCTCGTGGCCCCCATGCGGCGGCTGGCCGGAACCGTCGCCTTCGTGAGCATGGACCTGAAGCTGCGGAGCGTCGACGGCGGGACGGTGACGCCCGCGACCCAGGCGGAGTTCCTGGCCGCGGCGCTGACGGGCGGGGCGACCACCTGGGTGAAGATCGTGATCGGGGCGCACACCGATCTCGACGAGTTCGACGCCGGCATCGACCTGGTGGCGGCGGCTGCGGCGGCCGGAGCGCAGCCCCTCGAGGTCTTCCTGCAGCCGCTCACGCCCTTCGGAGCCGCTACGGCGTCCCCGTCGCCGGACCAGGTACTCGAGCTGCACGAACGGGCGCTCCGCCGGCACCCCCGGGTCCGGGTCGTCCCCCAGACCCACAAGGCCATCGGCCAGCTCTAGGAGTTCCGGTCCGCCCCCGCCGGGCCCACGTGGGACCCGGCCGGGAACGTCCCGGGCCGTACCCGGACGCGACGGAGGGGCGGCCCGGAGCGCACCCCGGACCGCCCCCCGTGTCGGGACGGCGTGCGGACGGGCTACTTGGCCTTGGCGATCTTGGGAGCCGGGGCCTGGCCGTTCACGACCTTCTTGAACGAGGCGCCGGCGGTCACCTTGGGGCTCTTCGAGGCCTTGATCTTGATGGTCTCGCCCGTCTGCGGGTTGCGGCCGGTACGTGCCGCACGCTGGGCCCGGTCGAAGGTCAGGAAGCCGGTGATGACGACCTTCTCGCCCTTCGCCACGTTGGCGGTGATGACGTCCTCGAGCCCGCCGAGCACGGTGGCGACGTCCTTGGAGGTCGCACCGGTGTGCGCGGCGACGGCGGCGATGAGATCGGTCTTGGTAAGGGGCACTGTTTCTCCTTGGTCAAATGGAAGCCCTAACAATGCACGATCTGGCGGTCCGATGTGCGCATTTGACGGGCGGGAGCCCGGAACGGGGCGGTTCAGGCCCGTAGACCCGGCCCCTGGCGCCGGGTCGGGGCCGCCGGCCGTCGGCGCAACTGGCCCCCGGGCGGGTGACCCTGACAGGCTGGTGCGAGATGCCCGAGGACCACCAGCTCGCGCTCACCGAGCACCTGCCCGACGACCCCGACGCCACGGGTCCGCTCGTGGTCCTCGTCCACGGCTCCCTCGACCGTGCCGGCAGCTTCGCCCGGGTCACCCGGCGGCTCGGCGACCTGCACACCATCGCCTACGACCGCCACGGCTACCACCGGTCGCGCGGCGACCGGCCCGTCCACGACACCCTCGACGGTCACGTCGACGACCTCCTCGCCGTGCTCGACGGCCGCCCGGCGGTCGTCATCGGCCACAGCTACGGCGGGACCATCGCGCTCGGCGCCGCCACGCGCACCGGGGGTCCGGGGCCGATCCTCGCGCTCGGCGCCTACGAGCCCCCGCTGCCGTGGCTCGGCGCATGGGCCACGCGCGGCGGCACGCGGCACGGCCGATCGCCCCGTCCGGCGGACGAGGACCCGGCCGACGTGGCCGAGCGCTTCTTCCGGCGCATGGTGGGCGACACGGCGTGGGAGCGGCTCCCCGAGGCGGCCAAGGCGGCCCGCCGGTCCGACGGGGCCGCACTCGCCGCCGAACTGGCCGCCATCCGCGTCGACCGGCCGCCGTTCGACGTCGCGTCGCTCGCCGTACCGGCCGTGTTCGGACGGGGCACCGCCTCGCTCCCCCACCACCGTGCCGCCGTCACCTGGCTGCACGAGCACGTCGCCGGCTCCGAGCTGGTCGAGATCGAGGGGGCCGGCCACGGCGCCCACCTGACCCACCCGGACGCCTTCGCCGGGTTCGTGCGTGCCGCCATCGCCCGGGCTCCCGGGGCCGACACGCAGGTGGGCGCCGCCCGGTGGGAGCCGACGGACGGGTAGAACGGGAGACATGCACGTCCTGGTCAGCGGTTCCTCGGGGCTCATCGGCACCGCGCTGGTGGACGCTCTCACCACCGACGGCCACCGGGTCACCCGCTTGGTCCGTGGACCGTCGGCTCCCGGACCCGACCCGACCGGGGTGGGCGACGTCCGCTGGGACCCGGCCCGGCGCACGATCGACGACGGAGCGCTCGAGGCGGCGGGACCGTTCGACGGTGTGGTCCACCTGGCCGGCGCCGGGGTCGGCGACAAGCGGTGGAGCCCGGCCCGCAAGCAGGCCATCCTCTCCAGCCGGACCGAGGGCACCGCGCTCGTGGCCACGACGCTGGCCGCCCTCCCCTCACCCCCGCCGGTGCTGATCAGCTCGTCGGCCGTCGGGTACTACGGCGACCGGGGGGCCGACGTCCTGACCGAGGAGTCCCCGGCCGGCACGGGCTTCCTCGCCGATGTGTGCGTGGCGTGGGAGGGAGCGGCCGCCCCCGCGTCGGCTGCCGGGATCCGCACCGTCCTGCTCCGGACCGGGATCGTGCTGAGCGCGACCGGCGGGGCGCTCGCCAAGCAGCTGCCCCTGTTCCGCCTCGGCATCGGCGGCAGGGTCGGGTCGGGTCGCCAGTATCGGAGCTGGATCACCCTGGACGACCAGGTGGCGGCGATCCTGCACTGCCTCGGGGACGACTCGCTGTCGGGCCCGGTCAACGCCACCGGGCCGAATCCGGCCACCGATGCCGCCCTGGCCGGGGCACTGGGCGCCGCCCTCCACCG
>DATLRE010000120.1:0-4077 GCA_035534835.1 Acidimicrobiales bacterium | reverse complement strand
CTCGCGTCACGTGCCCCGCTTCCTGACCGAGGACTGGGTCGAGGCGTTCAACCAGGCGCTGGCCGGCGTGCTCCTGCCCGCCCCCGGCCCGGACGCCGGACTGGCGGCGGCCGACGGCCGGTTCACCGTGGCCCAGGAGGTGCGTGGCGGGCCCGACGGCGACGTGCGCCTGGTGCTTCAGGCCGGTGGGGGAACGCTGGCGCTGGAGATCGGGCCGCTCGAGCCGGCGGACGCAGGTGCGCCGGACGCCGACGTGACGATTGCCCTCCGGTACGCCGACGCGGCGGCGCTCGCCCAGGGCCGGCACTCCCCGGCCGAGGCGCTGAACGCCGGACGGATCCGCGTCCGGGGCGACCTGTCGGTGCTGGCGGCCGGCCAGGAGCTCCTGCAGGCCGCCCGGGACCACACCCGGGAACTCGACGCCGACACCACCTACTGACCGGTCGCCGCCTCCGCCTGGCGACCGGAGGACGACCCTGCCCGGGCCGGTGCTGTAGACAGGGGCCGTCGCACCGACCGGGAGGCGCACCGTGGACATCCTGAGCAGCCGCATCCTCCTCCGCCCCGCCGACCTCGGGCGCACCCTCGCCTTCTACCGGGACGGCCTCGGCCTGGCCGTGGCCCGCGAGTTCGGCGTCGGCGACCATCGGGGGACGGTCTTCCACGCCGGGGGCGGATTCATCGAGGTGTCGGGATCCGGTGGTCCCCCCGCGGGACGACCGGGGGTCGCCCTCTGGCTCCAGGTCCGTTCGATGGACGGGGCCGTGGCCGAACTGGCCGCACGGGGCGTCGCTCTGGCCCGGCCACCGGAACGGGAGCCCTGGGGACTGCTCGAGGCCTGGGTCGACGACCCCGACGGCGTGCGCATCCACCTCGTCGAGGTCCCCTCCGACCACCCGCTGCGCCGCGACACCCGTCCGGCCCCCGGGAACCCGGAGTAGGCACCGGACCGTGACAGTCGCACACCGGGTGGAACGGCTCGACCACGTGCAGCTGGCCATGCCGGCCGGGGGCGAGGAGCGGGCCACCGCGTTCTACGAAGGGGCGCTCGGCATCCCCCGGGTGCCGAAGCCGGCCGAGCTGGCCGCCCGCGGCGGGTGCTGGTTCGAACGGGACCGGCTGCGGGTCCACCTGGGCGTCGAGGAGGACTTCCGACCGGCCCGCAAGGCCCACCCGGCCCTGGCCGTCACCGGGATCGACGCCCTGTGTGCCGCGCTCGAGGCGGCGGGCCACCCCGTCCGGCGGGCCGAGGACGTGCCGGGCACGCCCCAGTGGTACGTCGACGACCCGTTCGGCAACCGCATCGAGCTGGTCCCGGCCTGAGGCAGCCGGGAGGCCCCACGGTCCGCCCGTCAGGTGGCGGAGCGCTCGACCTCGGCCTTGATCGCCTCGAGGGTCGTCCGCATCCCGTTGCGGTTGGTCTTGCCCCGGCTCCAGCCGAACAGGGCCCAGTAGAGGCGGAGCGGCAGAGTCTCGGCCAGGCGGAACGACTCGGTCACGTCGACGCCCCCGTCGGCCGGCTCGATCCGGTAGGTCCAGGTGTTCAGCGCCTTGCCACCGGTGAGGACGTCGAACCCGAACTCGACACCGGGCACGCAGGTGGCCACCACGCAGTTGGTCCAGTAGACGGGTCCCCGCCCGTTGCGCCGGACGTGGCCCCGGAACCGGGCGCCCACGGCGGGCCCGGTGGCGCCGTGCAGCCACTCGGCCTCGAAGGTCTCGGGGCTGTAGCTGCCGATGCGGGTCACGTCGCTCACCAGATCCCAGACCCGGTCCGGGTCGGCGTTCATGTGGACGGTCACCGAGTCGTGCATGCGGACACCCTAGACACCCTGGCGCGGCGGGACCCCCGACGGGGTCGGGCGCGGCGGGCGCGGCGGTCAGGGCAGGAGGTCGGCGACGTCGCTGCGCTCGGCCTCGAGCTCCTCGGTGGTGACCCGGATCCGCTCGGTGGCGAACTCGTCGTGGGTCAGGCCCTCGACCACGGTCCATCCGCCGGCGCCGTTGGTCCGGACGGGGAACCCGAACTGCAGCCCCGCGGGCACGCCGTACTCGCCGTTGGAGACGACGGCCAGCGACGTCCAGTCGTCACCCACGGTGCCGTTGTGGACGGCGGCCACCGAGTCGATGGCGGCGTTGGCGGCCGAGGCGGCCGAGGACAGGCCGCGGGCCTCGATGATGGCGGCGCCGCGCTTCTGCACGGTGGAGAGGAAGTCGCCCTGCAGCCAGGCGGTGTCGCCGACGACTTCGGCGGCCGGCTTGCCGCCGATGCGGGCGTTGACGACGTCGGGGAACTGGGTGGCCGAGTGGTTCCCCCAGATGGCCAGGTTGGTGACCGAGGCGACGGGCACGCCCGCCTTGTGGGCGAGCTGGGACTTGGCACGGTTCTCGTCGAGGCGGGTCATGGCGAACCAGCGGTCGGCCGGCACCTCGGGCGCGTTCGACCGGGCGATGAGGCAGTTGGTGTTGCACGGGTTGCCGACCACCAGGACGCGCACGTCGGAGGCGGCGTTGTGGGCGATGGCCTGGCCCTGGGGGCCGAAGATCCCGCCGTTGACGGTGAGCAGGTCGCCCCGCTCCATGCCGGCCTTGCGGGGGATCGAGCCGACCAGCAGGGCCCACGAGGTCCCGTCGAAGGCGGTGTTCAGGTCGGTCGTGGTCACGATGTCGGCGACCAGGGGGAACGCGCAGTCGTCCAGCTCCATGACCACGCCCTCGAGCGCCCTCATCCCGGGCTCGATCTCGAGGAGGCGGAGCACCACGGGCTGGTCGGGACCGAACAGTGCGCCCGAGGCGATCCGGAAGAGGAGGGCGTAGCCGATCTGGCCGGCGGCGCCCGTGACGGTGACGTGGATGGGGGGTTTGGCTGCCATGGGGCGCAGGCTAATCCGCAGGTGCGAGGGCGGTCGAACCCGGGCGGGCCCGTCGCCGGCGACCCCGTCGGGAGCGTCCCGGCGTAGCTAGGCTCCCCTCGTGCCCAGTCCCCTCGGCGTGCCGATCGGCTTCGGGGCCGGCACCGGACTGACCGGTGTCGACCAGGTGCGCGAGCAGGCCCGGTGGGCCGCTCGTTCCGGCTTCACCAGCTTCTGGGTGTCCCAGATCCTCGGAGTCGACCCGATCGTCGCCCTGGCCGCCGTGGCTGCCGACGTGCCGGACATCCGGGAGGTCGGCACCTCGGTGGTGCCGCTCGCCGGTCGCCATCCCCTGGCACTCGCGGCGCAGGCCCGGACGGCGCAGAACGCACTCGGCGGCCGGTTCACCCTGGGGGTCGGCCCGTCCCATGCGATGGTGACCGAGGGGTTCTACGGCGAACCCTACGACCGGTCGTTCTCCCGTACCGTGGAATTCCTGGCCGCACTGGTGCCGCTCCTGCGCGGCGAGTCCGCCGACGTGGTCGGCGAGCAGCTCGAGACCCACGGATGGCTCACCATCGAGGCCGAGCCGGTACCCCTGCTGCTGGCCGCCCTCGGGCCCCGGATGCTGGACCTCGCCGGTCGGGTGGCCGACGGGACGACGCTCGGGTCGTGCGGGCCGGCCACGATCGCCCACCACATCCGCCCGACGCTCCGGGCCTCGGCGACCGCAGCCGGGCGACCCGAGCCCCGGATCCAGGCCATGGTGTCCGTCGCCGTGACGGACGATCCGCGACGCGCCCACGCCGAGGCCGTCGTGGCCGAGCAGCTCTACGACGCACTGCCGAGCTACCGGCGGGTGCTCGACCTCGAAGGGGTGGCGAGCCAGGCCGACCTGTTGCTGGCCGGTACCCTCGACCGGATCGTCGCCGGCCTGGGCGATTACGTGGACGCTGGCGTCACCGAGCTGCGACTCCTGATCGGCTCGTCCGACGGGTCGGTCCGGGCCCGGACGCGCGACGCGCTGGCGGAGCTGGTCGGCGGCTGAGCACCCCGGGCCGGGCCGGGCCCGGCGGCCTCAGTCCGGGTGGGCCGCAGCCTCGGCCTCGGCCCGCAGCGCCCGTTCGAACCCGGGCTCGATCACCGGGAGACCGGGGTCGTCCAGCGCCAGTCGGATCCGGAGCTCCGGCCCGTCCCGGTCGACCACGTGGGCACCCCGGTGGAG
>DATLRE010000119.1:0-1262 GCA_035534835.1 Acidimicrobiales bacterium | reverse complement strand
GGCCAAGCGCCAGCCGCTGCTGGCCCTGGCGTTCGCCGTGCTCCTGCTGGGACAGGCCGGCGCCCCGTTCACCACGGGCTTCCTGGCCAAGCTCGGGGTCATCGAGGCGTCCGTCGCCGACCAGGGCTACGGGCTGGCCGTCGTGGCCATGGCCTCGGCCGCGGTCGCCGCCTTCTTCTACCTGCGCCTGGCGGTGACGATGTTCTCGCCCGTCGGCGACGTGGGGGACGCGCTGGAGTCCACCTTCGGGGACGCCGGTGGGTCGCCGGCCGGCGCGGCCGCACCGGGGGAGGCGTCGACGTCGGGCGGCGCCATGGCCAGCCTCGAGGTCCTGACCGACGCCCCGCCGTCGGCCGAGGTGGAGGCCCGGGGCGTGGTGCCCGTGCCCACGCTCACCGCCGTGGCCATCGGGCTGTGCGTGGGCTTCACGGCCGTCTTCGGGATCATCCCCGGGCCGATCCTGGACTTCGCCCACCGGGCGACCCTGCTGCTGCTCGGCTGAGGGCACCCGGCCGTCCAGATCCCCGGCGGCCCCCGCGGACGGGGGTACTGTCGACGGGACGGACCGAGCGGGCGAGGAGCGGACGATGGCGCAGGACCCGGGTACACCGAAGGCCCACACGGAGAAGGCCCGCACGGATGCCCAGCGGGACACCCGCCAGATCGTCCGCCTGGTGGCGTACGCCGTCGGCCTCATCCTGCTGATCGCCTTCATCGTCGGCAATTCGAGCTCGGTCCGGGTCAACTTCGTCTTCTTCTCCCACTCGGCCAGCTTGATCTGGGTGATCGTGATCGCCGCCGTGCTCGGGGTGCTGGTGGACCGCCTCGTCATCGCGCTGGGCAAGCGACGCCGTTCGCGCAAGTAGCGGTGCGGTCGCCGCCGGTGCGACCTGGCTGCAACCGGTGGTCGACTGCACACCGTGGTGACAGGATGGGTCCATGACGCTTCCCACGCCCGAGGAACGAGCCGCTCGAGGACGTAAGGCGCGGGAGCTGGTGCCCCGGTCCCGCCACGGCGAGTGGGTGCCGCCGACCGACCGCACCGACCCGCTCGAGATCCTGGCCCTGCAGGCCACGACCCGGGTGCCGGACCTGGTCCCCATCCGCTATGGGCGCATGGCCGCGTCGCCGTTCGCCTTCTACCGCGGTGCCGCTGCGGTCATGGCCGCCGACCTGGCCCACGACGAGCACTCCCACCTCGACGTCCAGCTGTGCGGGGATGCGCACCTGGTCAACTTCGGCGGGTTCGCCTCCCCCGAGCG
>DATLRE010000118.1:0-9517 GCA_035534835.1 Acidimicrobiales bacterium | reverse complement strand
GTGGGCTCGCTCGACGAGGCGTTCGCCCGCTACCTCGGCAACGGCGGCGAGGCCTACGTGCCGAAGGGACGGCTCACCGTGGCCGACGTGTGCCGACTCGCCCGCGACTCGGGCGGGGTCGCCGTGCTGGCCCATCCGCGCTCGGTCGGGCTGGCCGGCGGCGCTCTGGCCACAGCCGTCGCCGACATGGCCGCCGCCGGACTGGTCGGGCTCGAGGCCGTCTACGGTCGCTACTCACCCCGCCAGCGCACGGACCTGGCCAACCTCGCCCGCCGGTTCGGCCTGGTGGCCACGGGCGGCTCCGACTACCACGGGGTCACCACGCCCGATCTCCACGTCGGCACGGGCACCGGCGACCTGAAGGTGGCCGACCGGGTCCTCGATCAGCTCGACGCGGCCCGGCCGGCTGCCTGAGCGGCGCGCCGGCGGTCGCGGGAGCGGACCCGGTGCCCCTGCAGCGGGGGTCAGTTGGTGACGGGGGCCACGTCGTCGAGGAGGTCCGGCAGGCGACCCCGCCACACCGCCGTCGCCTCGGCCAGGTCGAGGTCGACCAGGCCGTCGATGGAGATGCGGTCGCCGCCGACCGTACCGAGCACCCGGAAGCCGACACCGGCGTCCGCGCTGCGCGACAGCAGTTCCTGGCGGCGGGTCGTGCACACGACCACCCGGGACGGCGTCTCGGTGAACAGGTCGTGGTGGTCGGCCACCCCGGACACCTGCACGCCGATCCCCGAGCGCACGGCGAGCTCGGTCAGTGCGACGCCGAGGCCGCCGCCGGAGACGTCGTGGATCCCGTCCACCAGGCAGTCGCCGCCCGCCACCCCCTCGGCCACCAGGCCGGCGACGAAGCCGACCAGTCGGCCGTGGCCGACCAGGTCGATCGGGGGCGGTGTGCCGTTGCGGTGGTTCCGCAGTTGGACCGCCCAGCGTGAGCCGGCGAGCGAGGGCGGCCTGCGGCCGGCGTCCCGGGTGCCGACACTCGCGTCCAGCAGCACCAGGGTGCCGCCCTCGACCAGGGTGACGCCCGGCGGTCGGACGGCAAGCCGGTCGATGAGGCCCAACCCGCCGATGACCGGAGTGGGGTCGATGTCCCTGCCGTGGCTCTCGTTGTAGAGGCTCACGTTTCCGCCGATCACCGGCAGGCCGAGGGCCAGGCAGGCCTCGCGCATGCCGTCGATGGTCTCGGACAGCTGCCACATGACTTCGGGATGCTCGGGATTGCCGAAGTTGAGGCAGTTGACCACAGCCTTGGGTACCGCCCCCGCACACGCCAGGTTGAGCGCGGCCTCGGCGACGGTGGCGGCCGTGCCCGACCGGGGGTCGAGGGAGCACCACGCCGGGTTGGAGTCCGTGGTGAGGGCCAGTCCCCCCTCGGACGCCGGCAGGCCGGGGGCGGCCAGACGCAGCACGGCGCTGTCGCCGCCGGGTCCCTCCACCGTGTTGAGGAAGAGCTGGTGGTCGTACTGGCGGTACACCCACGACGGATCGGCCACCAGGGCGAGCACGTCCCGGCCGCAGTCCGTCGGTGCGGTCAGCGCGCCGGGGTCGTCGGCCAGGCGGGCGTCCTGGTCCGCCGGACGCTCCATGGGCCGGTGGTACAGGGGGGCGTCCTCGCTGAGGGCGGCGGCGGGGACGTCGCCGAGGACCGGCCCGTCGAATCCGTCGAGGATGCGCAGCCGGCCCGGGGCGCCCGCCGGTGCCTCGGTGACCCGCCCGACGACGGCCGCCCGAACCTCCCACTTCGCGCACAGCTCCTGCACCCGGGGCAGGTCCTCCGGCGTGACGATGGCGAGCATCCGCTCCTGGCTCTCGGACGTCATGACCTCGTAGTCGACCATTCCCGGCTCGCGCCGGGGCACCGCCGAGACGTCGACGTCCATCCCGACGCCGCCGCGCGCCGCGGTCTCGCTGGTGGCGCACACGAGGCCGGCCCCGCCGAGGTCCTGGATGCCGACCACCAACTTGGCGTCGAGCAGCTCGAGGCAGGCCTCGATGAGGCGCTTCTCCTCGAAGGGGTCGCCCACCTGCACGCTCGGGCGCTTGGCCTCCTCCTCGGCGGCGTCGGACCCGCCGAACCCGGCCGAGGCCAGCACGCTGACCCCGCCGATGCCGTCCCGGCCGGTCGAGGAACCGAGCAGGACGGCCAGGTTCCCGGGACCGGACGCCTGACCGAGCACCAGGCGCTCGGTCGGGAGCACCCCGAGGCACAGCACGTTGACCAGCGGATTCTGTGCATAGCAGGGGTCGAAGGTGAGCTCGCCGCCGATGGTCGGGACCCCGACGGAATTGCCGTATCCGGAGATCCCGGCGACGACGCCCTCCACCAACCACTGCTGCTTCGCCTCGGTCGGATCGCCGAAGAACAGCGGGTCCATGACGGCGATGGGCCGGGCACCCATGGTGAAGATGTCGCGGAGGATGCCACCCACGCCGGTGGCCGCCCCCTGGTACGGCTCGATGGCCGACGGGTGGTTGTGGGACTCGATCCGGATGGCCACGGCGATGCCGTCGCCCGCGTCGATGACCCCGGCGTTCTCGCCCGGGCCGACCAGCACGTGCGGGGCCTCCGTGGGCAGGCGCCGCAGGTGCACCCTCGACGACTTGTAAGAGCAGTGCTCGCTCCACATGACGGCGAACAGCGCCAGCTCGAGGTGGTTGGGCTCCCGTCCGAGGATGCCGACGACCTCGTCGCGCTCCCCGTCGGTCAGCCCGAGGGCGCGGTGCAGCGGCACCCCCGCACCGGTCGCCAGGTCGGACGGCTCGTCTCCGCTCGGGTCCATGGTGCGCAGCGTACCCGGACCCTGCTGGCCCGCAGATGCCCGGCCCCGCCGTCGTCCGCCCGGTGCGTGACACCGTCCGCGTCCCGGGTCCACCCGTCGCCGGTGCGGGTGTCCATTTCCCTCCTATCCGCGCCGGGCATCGGGATCCGCGCAGCCAGTGACCCGCAGGGAGCCGGCCGACCGTACGCCCAAATCCCACGGACGAGCACCCGCGCCGGTCGGCCGCGACGGCTTGCTCCATTACGGCCCCGATCACCCGGTCGCGGTGCGATTTATCCCGCCACACGGACGCCTGTGGGGGCGCGATTGATAATCATCCCCAATGAAGTAACCTCTCTATTTGTCCTAAATACCCGACTCTGGAGCAGCGACGACATGCCGACCGCCACCACCGCCAAATCCCGCAAGAAGACCCCGATGTCGGCCGAGCACAAGGCCGCGCTGGCCAAGGGCCGCGAGGAGGGCCGCATCGTGCGGCAGTACCTCGAAGCACTCGAGTCGACCAAGCCGCGCCGGGGCCGCAAGCGCACCCCCGAGTCGATCCGCAAGCGCCTGTCCACCATCGACAACCAGCTGCCGGAGGCCGAGCCGCTGAACCGGCTGCACCTCGTCGAGGAACGCCAACGGCTCGAGGCCGAGCTCGCCCACAGCGGGGACACCGTCGATCTCGCCGCCCTCGAGAAGGCCTTCGTCAAGGTCGCCCGCCAGTACGGCGAGCGCAAGGGAATCTCCTACTCGGCCTGGCGTACCGTCGGCGTCAGCGCCCCGGTGCTGCAGCAGGCCAAGATCCCCCGGACCCGCAGCTGAGCCGGAGCTGCGCCCGACCGGGTCGGTCGGGTCGGTCGTCCGCCGCTCAGGCGGCGGGAGCGGCGGCGCCGGCGGACCGCAACAGCGCTCCGAGCAGCACGGTGCCGTCCTGCGAACCGAGCAGCGGGTCCGACGCCCGCTCGGGGTGGGGCATCAGACCGACCACGTTGCGCCCGGCGTTGCAGACACCGGCGATGTCGTCGACCGAGCCGTTCGGGTTGTCGACGTAGCGGAGCACGATCCGTCCCTCGTCCCGCAGCTGGGCCAGGGTGGTGGCGTCGCAGGTGTAGTTGCCCTCGAAGTGGTTGATCGGGATCGCCAGTTCGGTCCCGACCGGCACGCCCCCGGTCAGTACGGTGTCGTCGCGCTCGACCCGGACCGCCACCGTCGCGCACACGAACCGGAGTCCGCGGTTCTTCTGCAGGGCACCCGGCAGCAGGCCGGCCTCGGTGAGCACCTGGAAGCCGTTGCAGATCCCCACCACCGGACCGCCGGATGCGGCGTAGTCGGCAACCGCCCCCATCACCGGGGAGAACCGGGCGATGGCGCCGGGTCGCAGGTAGTCGCCGTGGGCGAATCCGCCGGGCAGGATCAGCGCGTCGTAGTGCCCGAGCGTCGTGGCCCCGTGCCAGACGAGTTCGGCGTCGGCGCCCATCCGGGTCAGGGCCAGGACGGCGTCGTGTTCGCAATTGGTGCCGGGGAACAGGACGACGCCGATGCGGGGCGCCATCAGGCCGGTGTCCGGGCGGGCAGGACGGTGACCACCGACTCCTCGATGACCGGGTTGGCCAGCAGGCGGTCGGCCACGACCGTGGCCCGGGCCAGGGCATCGGCGTCGTCGGTGGCGGCCACGTCGAACCGGAAGGACTTTCCGGCCCGTACCGCGGTCACCCCGTCGAGCCCGAGGGCGGGCAGGGCCCGCTCGATGGTCGCCCCCTGCGGGTCGGCGATGCCCTCGCGCAGGAGCACCTCGACCTGCACCGAGAACCGACGGGGGTCGCCCATGTCAGGCACCGTACCAGTCGGCCAGTGACCGCCCGCAGACCCGCTCGTAGGCGGACACGTACCGGGCGGACGTGGCCTCCACGATCTCGGGCGGCAGCGTCGGCGGCGGAGGCTGCTTGTCCCACGGCTGGGCCTCCAGCCAGTCGCGCAGCGGCTGCTTGTCGAACGACGGCGGGTTGGTCCCCGGTGCACAGTCGTCGGCCGGCCAGAACCGGGACGAGTCGGGTGTGAGCACCTCGTCGCACAGCGACAGCCGGCCGTCGATGTAGCCGAGCTCGAATTTGGTGTCGCAGATGACGATGCCCTGTTCCTCGGCCCGCGCCGCGGCGCGCGCGTACGCGGCCAGGCACAGTTCGGCGGCGGCCTCGGCGGCCTCCTTGCCGACCAGGTCGACGGCCTCGGCCATCCCGATGTTGAGGTCGTGGCCCTCGGTGGCCTTGGTCGACGGGGTGAAGATCGGCTCGGGCAGGGCCTGGGCGTGGAGGAGGCCGGCCGGCATGGGCATGCCGTGGACCGTGCCCTGGCGCTGGTACTCCTTGTAGGCCGACCCGGCGAGGTAGCCCCGCACGATGCACTCGATGTCGAGCATCTCGGCCCGCCGCACCAGCATCGACCGCCCGGCCAGGTGGTCCAGCCCGCCGGGCAGCGACGCCGCCCCTTCCGGGAAGTCGGCGGTGTCGGCGCTCACCAGGTGGTTCGGCGCGAGGTCGGACAGCTCCTCCAACCATGCCGCCGTCATGGCCGTCAGCACCCGCCCCTTGTCGGGGATCGGTTCGGCCATGATCACGTCGAACGCCGAGATCCGGTCCGAGGCGACCATCAGCAGGCGGCCGTCGCCGGCGTCGTACAGCTCGCGGACCTTGCCGGACGACAGCAGTGGCAGGGGGGACGGTGTCATGGGGTGAGCTCCTCCAGGGCGTCGGTGAACCGGTGTACGTGACGCAGGGTACGCGACAGATCGAACGCGTCGTCCAGCTCGGCCGGCGACAGGGTGACCTCGGGATCGGCATCCAGGACGGACCGGAAGCTGCGGCCCTCCTCCCACGCCGCCCGGGCGTCGCGCTGGACGATCCGGTAGGCGGCGTCGCGGCCGAGGCCTCCGGCGACCAGTGCGAGGAGCACCGACTGGCTGAACACCAGCCCGTGGCTCCCCTCGGTCAGGGTGGCGAGCGCCCGCTCGGGGTGCAGGACCAGGCCCTCGACCAGGCCGGTCGCCTTCTGCAGCATGTAGAGGGTGAGCGTGCTGGCGTCGGGGAGCACCACCCGCTCGACCGAACTGTGGGAGATGTCCCGTTCGTGCCACAGGGCCACGTCCTCCAGCCCGGCCCCGAGGTAGCCGCGCAGCACCCGGGCCAGTCCGCACAGGCGCTCGGACAGGATCGGGTTGCGCTTGTGGGGCATGGCCGAGCTGCCCTTCTGGCCGGGCTTGAACGGCTCCTCCACCTCACCGAGTTCGCTGCGCGCCATGTGGCGTACCTCGGTGGCGATCTGCTCGATGGTGGCACCCACCGAGGCGCACGCCCACAGGAACTCGGCATGCCGGTCGCGGGCCACCACCTGGGTGGCAGGCACCGGTGCCAACCCGAGTGCCGAGCACACGTGGGCCTCGACCCGCGGGTCGATGTTGGAGAACGTCCCGACCGCGCCCGACAGCTTGCCCACCGCCACCCGCTCGCGGGCGGCACGCAGCCGTTGCACGTCACGGTCGGCCTGCAGGGCCCACAGGGCGAACTTGGCGCCGAACGTGGTGGGTTCGGCGTGCATGCCGTGGGTCCGGCCCGTCACCGGCACGTCGATGGTCTCGAGCGCCCGCGCCTTGCAGGCGCGCACCAGCCCTCCCGCCGCCTCGATCAGCAGGTCGGCCGCCCGGGTCAGGGTCGCGCACAGGGCGGTGTCGACGACGTCGGACGAGGTCAGGCCGTAGTGGATCCACGAGCCCTGGGGCTGTCCGATGGCGTCCTGGACGACGTCGACGAACGCGGCGACGTCGTGGTCGGTGACCCGCTCGCGCTCGGCCACCGCCTCGACGAAGGCGGCGTCCACCACGGGGGCGTGCGACCGGCAGTACTCGGCCGCGTCGGCGGGTACGTCGCCGACCTCGACCCAGCCGTCGGTGGCCAGCAGCTCGACCCGGAGCCACATGGCGAACCGGGCCTCGTCGGAGAAGAGCGACGCCATCTCGTTCGGGGCGTAGCGGGGGATCATCGGGGTGCCTCTGCTTTCGGACGGGGGGAGGTGACGTCGGCCGGTCGGACCGGGGACGTGTCGCCGGAGCGGGCCGCCTCGAGGGCGATGTCGGTGCGGTGGCGCATGCCCGGCCAGGCGGCGGCGTCCACCCCGGCATAGGCACGGGCCCGCGCCTCGGCGAGCGAGTCCCCGAGGGCGGTCACCCCGAGCACCCGGCCGCCGGAGGTGACCACTCCGTCACCCGCCGGGTCGGGGGCCGTTCCGGCGTGGAAGACGGTGACCCCGGGCAGTCCGGTCGCCCGGGCGAGACCGGTGACCGGGTCCCCGGTGCGCGGGTGCTCGGGATAGCCCTCGGACGCCAGCACCACGCACACCGCGGCCTCGGTGGTGAAGCGCGGCGTCGACACCAGCGCACCTGCAGCCACCTCGGCCAGGAGGGCGCACAGGTCCCCGTCGAAGCGGGGGAGGACGACCTGGGCCTCGGGATCGCCGAAGCGCACGTTGAACTCGAGCACCTTCGGTCCCGACGGCGTCAGCATGAGCCCGGCGTAGAGGACGCCCCGGTAGTCGATGCCCCGGGCCCGCAGCGCCACCAGCAGGGGGGCCACGGCCTCGTCCACCAGTGACCGGACGAGCGCGTCGTCGACCAGGGGGACCGGCGAGTAGGCGCCCATGCCCCCGGTGTTCGGGCCACGGTCGCCGTCGTCCCGGCGCTTGAAGTCCTGCGCCGGGGCGAGGGGGGTGAGCCGCTCGCCGTCGCACAGCACGAGGAGCGAGCACTCGGGCCCGGTCAGCCCCTCCTCGATGACCACCCGGCGGCCGGCCGCGCCGAAGGCGTCGCCCGACAGCTTGGCGGTCACGTCGGCCTCGGCCTCGGCCAGCGAGTCGGTCACGAGGACGCCCTTGCCGGCGGCCAGGCCGTCGGTCTTGACCACCCACGGCCCGTCGAGCGAGCGGAGGAACCCGACGGCGGGACCGACCTCGGTGAACACGCCGAAGCGGGCCGTCGGGACCCCGGCCTCGGCCAGCAGCTCCTTCATGAACGCCTTGGACCCCTCGAGGCGGGCACCGTCCCCGCCGGGGCCGAAGACGAGGCGACCGGCGGCCCGGAGCCGGTCGGCCAGTCCGTCCACCAGTGGCGCCTCGGGGCCGATGACGTACAGGTCGGCTTCGACCTGCTCGGGATCCGCGGTCGTCGAGGTGATCGTGTGCCCTTCGGGTGACCGCCCGGCGATCCCCGGGTTGCCGGGCGTGACCACGACGTCGGCCGTGCGGGCCAGCACGGTGGCCAGGGCGTGCTCGCGACCCCCGGAGCCGACCACGCAGACGGTCCGGATCGGTCCGGGCGACGGGACCGGACCTGGAGGAGCCGCCCGGCTCATGCGGCGAAGCGGACGAACTGCTCGCGGCCGGGGCCCACGCCGACGAGCCGCACCGGCACGCCGATCTGCCCGGCCAGGAAGTGCACGTAGTCGCGGGCGGCCTGGGGGAGGTCGCCGAGCTCGGTGGCCGACGAGATGTCGGTCTTCCACCCCGGGAGCTCCTCGTAGACCGGCGTCACCTGGTGGAACACCGACTGGTGGTATGGCGGGTGGGTGAAGCGCTCGCCGTCGGCCTCGTAGGCCACGCACACCTTGACCGTTTCGAAGGCGTCGAGGACGTCGAGCTTGGTCAGGGCCACCTCGGACAGCGAGTTGAGCCGCACGGCCTGGCGCATCATGACGGCGTCGAACCAGCCCGGTCGCCGGCGGCGTCCGGTGTTGACCCCGTACTCGTGGCCCCGGTCCACCAGCGCGTCACCGATCTCGTCGGTCAGCTCGGTGGGGAACGGGCCGCTGCCCACCCGGGTCACGTAGGCCTTGGCGATGCCGATGACCTCGTCGACGTACCGGGGGCCGATGCCGGCACCCGTGCACGCCCCGCCGGCCACCGGGTTCGACGACGTCACGAACGGATACGTGCCGTGGTCGAGGTCGAGGAACGTGGCCTGGGCGCCCTCGAGCAGCACGTTGGCACCGCGCTCGAGCGCGTCGTGCAGCACCCCGACCGTGTCAGCCACCATCGGGGCGATCCGCGGGGCGAGCTGGTCGAGGTAGAGCCCGCAGATGTCGTCGGCCGACAGGGGCAGCCGGTTGTACACCTTGGCCAGGACCTGGTTCTTCTCCTTCAGCACCACGTCGAGCTTCTGGCGGAAGATCTTGGGGTCGAGCAGGTCCTGGACCCGCAGCCCGACCCGCGACGACTTGTCAGCGTAGGCGGGGCCGATCCCCCGCTTGGTCGTCCCGAGCTTGTTCTTGCCGAGGTAGCGCTCGGCCAGCTGATCGAGCTCGTGATGGTACGGCATGATCAGGTGGGCGTTGCCGCTGACCAGCAGGTTCGAGGTGTCGACGCCCTTGGACTCGAGCACGTCGACCTCGGCGAGCAGGACGGTGGGGTCGACGACGACCCCGTTGCCGATGACCGGGGTGATGTGCGGGTAGAGGATCCCGCTCGGCACCAGCTGGAGGGCGAAGGTCTCGCCGTCGACCACGATGGTGTGGCCCGCGTTGTGGCCGCCCTGGTACCGGACGACCAGCTCCATCTCCCTGGCCAGGAGGTCGGTGAGCTTGCCCTTGCCCTCATCACCCCACTGGGTCCCGACGACGACGGTTGCCGGCACGCGTCACTCCTCCGTTGCGAAAGCGGATTACGCACCAGTGTAGCCCGGCGGGCGCCACGGGTCCGGGGGCCGTCGCCCG
>DATLRE010000117.1:0-9129 GCA_035534835.1 Acidimicrobiales bacterium | reverse complement strand
CTCGAGGACGGACGGGCCTGGTTCGAGGCGGCATGGGGCAGTGTGCCCGAGGTGCGGGGCCGGGGCACCGCCGACATCCTGGCCGCGGCCGCCGGCGACCAGGCCGAGGGCGCGCCGGTGACGGCGCTCGTCCTGCTCGGGAGCGACCCGCTGCGCGACTTCCCCGACCGCCGCCTGGCCCGGCGGGCGCTCGAGGCCGCCGGCTTCGTGGTGGCCGTGGCCACCGCCCCCGGGGACGTCCTCGACCACGCCGACGTCGTCCTGCCCGCGGCCGAGGCCCACGAGCGGCCCGGCACCACCACCAACATCGAGGGGCGCATCTCGCGCCTCGGCCAGAAGCTGGTGCCGCCGGGCCAGGCGTGGCCGGACTGGATGATCGCCGGCGAGCTCGCCGTGCACCTCGGGCACGACCTCGGCTTCGACTCGGTCGGGACGGTGTGGGACGAGATCGAGCAGCTGGCGGTGTCCCACCGCGGCATCACCCGTGCCGTCCTCGACGCGCATGGCGCCGCCGACGGCGTGGTCGCTCCGCTGGGCGCCGCCCCGGTGTCGCTGGGCCGCCGCCCCCCGCTGGACCCGATCGCCGTGCCCGGTGTGGAGTCGGTCGAGCGGCAGGGCGCGAGCCTGCAGGCCGGCCTGGCGTCGTCGCCGAACGCCGGCACCGTGGCCGTCGCCACCGGGCACGCGGACGGGGGCCCCGCCCGGCCACCGGTGCTGTCCGGCGTGCCCGACCTCCCCGTGCCCCACGTGTCCCCGGCCGACGGCTACTCCGTCCGCCTGGTGGCGTCGCGGGTCCTCTACGACGGCGGCAGTGCCGTCGACGCGGTGCCGGCACTCGCCGGACTGGTGGGCAGCGGCGCACTGCGGGCCAACCCGCACGACCTCGACGCCCTCGGCGTCACCGCCGGCGACGAGGTGCGGCTGCGGTCCACCACGGCCACCCTGGTCGTCCCCGTCGAGCCCGACCCGTCGCTGCCCCGCAGGGTGGTGGCCGCCGACTTCAACGTGCCGCTGGGCGACGGCACCGTGGCCGACCTGATCGACCGGGCGTTCCCCGTCGTGGACCTGCGGATGGAGTCGCTGTGACCCACGCCGGCGCGCTGCTCGCCACCGATCCGCTCTACGCCAAGGGTGTGGGCTGGGTGGTGCTCGCCATCGTGGCCGTCAAGGTCCTCGTCGTGTTCGGCGCGCTCATGGTGTCGGTCATGCTGATGATCTGGTTCGAGCGCAAGGTCATCTCCGACATGCAGAGCCGGATCGGACCCAACCGGGCCGGACCGTTCGGCATCGCCCAGACGCTGGCCGACGGGATCAAGCTGTTCTTCAAGGAGGACCTGATCCCGGACAAGGCCGACCGGTTCGTCTTCAAGCTGGCGCCCTACCTGACGATCATCCCGGCCTTCCTGGCGTTCGCCATCGTGCCCATCGGCGGCGAGGTGACCCTGTTCGGGCACACGTTCGAACTGCAGCTGGCCGACCCGGCCATGGGGATCCTCTTCCTGCTCGCCATGTCGGGGATCGCCGTCTACGGCATCATGCTGGCCGGATGGTCGTCGGGCTCGAAGTACCCGCTGCTCGGCTCCGTGCGGGCCTCGGCGCAGATGATCTCCTACGAGGCGGCCCTCGGCATGACGGTGGTCATGGTCGTGCTGATCTCCGGCTCGCTCAGCACCCGCACGATCGTCGACGCCCAGGCCGGCCACCTGTGGCAGTGGAACGCCATCCGACTGGCCGTCGTCCCCTTCCTGATCTTCTTCACCGCCGTCGTCGCCGAGACAAACCGCCCGCCCTTCGACCTGGTCGAGGCCGACCAGGAACTCGTCGGTGGCTTCCACACCGAGTACTCCTCGATCCGGTTCGCCCTCTTCTTCCTGGCCGAGTTCATGAACACCATCACCATGTCGGCGATCACGGTGACCCTGTTCTTCGGCGGCCCCGACGGGCCCGTCCCCCACATCCCCCACATCGAGTGGATCTTCCCGATCCTGTGGTTCCTGGGCAAGACCATCGTGTTCCTGTTCATCTTCGTGTGGCTGCGGGCCGCACTGCCCCGCCTCCGTTACGACCAGCTGATGGACCTCGGGTGGAAGCGCATGATCCCGTTGTCGCTGGGCTGGCTCCTGATCGTGGCCGGCTTCGTCGTCGACGGCTGGTGGGGAGTGGGCATGGTGGCCGCCGTCCTCGTGGGCTCCGTGCTCCTGTCCCGGGCCTTCTCCATCGGCGCCGAGCGCGAGGCGACCCGGGCCGTCGTGCCCCCGGTCGGGATGCGCCTGTGGTCCCGCGCCGAGCAGCAGCCCCCCGCCGCACCCACCGAAGGAGGCGAACGCTGATGGCGCTCCCCGAGCCGCCCCACGGCCGCCAGAACTTCCTCGGCGGCTTCAAGCTGACCCTCGAGCACCTCGGCCGGCCCGCGGTCACCCGCCAGTACCCCGAGGAGAAGCGCCCGAAGCAGCCGCGCCAGCACGGCCGGCACGTCCTCAACAAGTACGAGGACGGCATGGAGAAGTGCATCGGCTGCGAGCTCTGCGCCGGCGTGTGCCCGGCAGACTGCATCTACGTGCGCGGTCTCGACAACCCGCCGGACCACCCGGTGTCGCCGGGCGAGCGGTACGGCTACGTCTACGAGATCAACTTCCTCCGGTGCATCCACTGCGACATGTGCGTGGAGGCCTGCCCGACCGAGGCCATCACCGAGTCGAAGCTCATGGAGTTCTCCTTCACCAACCGCAACGACGCCATCTACACCAAGTCCGAGCTGCTGGTGGACGACGACGGCAGGCCGCAGCACCTGCCGTGGGAGGACTGGCGCGAGGGGGACGACCTCCACACCTCGGGCTGGATGCGGGCCACGTCGCCGGCGGGTGCGGCCGCGTTCGAGGGCCAGGTCCAGTGGTCCGGCGAGCTCGGGTTCGGCGTGCGCGCCCCCGAGTCCGGCCAGAGCGGGGTGCGCGACGACGCCACCACCGGCAGCATGCCGCTGCGCCAGACGCTCGAGCGCCACCTGCGCCCGGCCGACCTGCCCGCGGCCAAGCGCGGCCCCCGGGGCGCCCTCGGCCGCGCCCTCGAGAAGGCCGAGCGTTTCCGCCCCGGCTTCGGGAGGAAGCACCGCGTCGAGGCGGACGCCGCCTACGCGGAGGCCAAGCGGGCCGGCAACACCGAGCGCGACCGACTGCCGGCCCCGGACCCGGCCGGCGACGCCGGGACCGCCGCCGGCACCGGCGGGAGTGCGGACGGGGGCGGGGCATGACGGCCCTCCTCGGCGTGCTCGTCACCTCGTTGCCCCATCCGACGATCCCCGACGTCGGGGTGTTCGCCGTGTCCGCCGCCATCGTCCTGGCCGGCGCCATCGGCGTGGTCGTGGCCCGCAACCCGGTCCACTCGGCGCTGATGCTGGTCATGACCCTGTTCGGCGTGGCCGTGCTGTTCGTCCTGCAGCAGGCCAGTTTCCTGGCCGCCGTGCAGGTGATCGTCTACGCGGGGGCCATCGTCGTCCTCTTCCTGTTCGTCATCATGTTCCTGGGCGTGGACAAGGAGGAGAACGTGGCCGCCGAGCCGCTCCGGGGTCAGCGCCCCCTCGCCGTCGGCCTGGTGGCGCTGGGCACGACCGGACTCCTCCTGCTGGGTCAGGTGTCCCGGTGGACGACCGGGCAGCCCCACGTGGCCGGGTCCGACTCCGGTGCCCCCAACGTGAACCTGATCGGCAAGTCGCTGTACACGACCTACCTGTTCCCCTTCGAGGCGACCTCGGCGCTGCTGATCATCGCCGTGGTCGGGGCCGTGGTGCTGGCCCGACGCCCACCGTCGGCCACCTCGTCGTCGGAGGTCGAGGAGGCCGATGCCGCCCTCGACGCCGGATCCGCGCCCGCACCCGGGGCGCCCACCGCACCGGCGGCGGCCACCGGGACGGCGACGGGCTCCGCACCCGACGGGTCGGACGCCGACCCGGTCCGGCCGGAACCCGCCACCACGCGGCGGGGCGACGGCACCGGGGACGCCGGGGTGGACGCATGAGCATCAGCCCCGGCTGGTACCTGTCGCTCAGTGTCGTCCTGTTCGCCATCGGCGCACTGGGCGTGCTGGTGCGGCGCAACGTGCTGATCATGTTCATGTGCGTGGAGCTCATGCTCAACGCCGCCAACCTGGCCTTCGTGACCTTCGCCCGCACCCTCCACGACATCGGGGGCCAGGTGCTGGTCTTCTTCGTCCTCGTGGTCGCCGCCGCCGAGGTCGTGGTCGGCCTCGGGATCGTCGTGGCCATCTTCCGCAGGCGTGCGAGCACCAACGCCGACGACCTCCACCTGATGAAGGGCTGAGCGGGCCATGCTCCACGTGACCTACCTGATCATCCTGCTGCCCCTGGTCGGCTTCGGCGTGCTGCTGGCCGCCGGCCGGCGCCTGGGCGACCCGGCGGCCGGCGTGGTCGCCACCTGTGCCGTCGGTGCCTCGTTCGTGGTCTCCGTCGGGGTGTACCTGTCCCTCCTGGGGCAGCACCAGCCGGTGCGCCACTACGGCCAGGACCTGTGGACGTGGATCCCCGTCGGCCGGCTGCAGGTCCACGCCGCGCTCTACGTCGACCCGCTGTCGATGACCATGGTGCTGTTCGTCACCGGCATCAGCACCCTCATCCACCTGTACTCGATCGGCTACATGAAGGGCGACAAGGACTACCCGAAGTTCTTCCTCTACATGAACCTGTTCGTGGCCTCGATGCTCATCCTGGTCCTGGGGAGCAACCTGCTGGTGACCTTCGTCGGGTGGGAGGGCGTGGGCACCTGCTCGTACTGGCTGGTGTCGTTCTGGTTCACCCGGGAGTCCGCGGCCAGCGCCGGCAAGAAGGCCTTCGTCTACAACCGGATCGGTGACGTCGGCTTCCTGCTCGCCATCTTCCTCGTCTACGACAAGGTCCACTCGCTCGACTACCAGTACGTCTTCGCCCACCTCGGCGAGATCGGCTCGACCAACATCACGGCCATCTGCCTCCTGCTGCTGGTGGGCGTGATGGGCAAGTCGGCGCAGATCCCGCTCTTCCCCTGGCTGGCCGACGCCATGGAGGGCCCGACCCCGGTGTCGGCGCTCATCCACGCCGCCACCATGGTGACGGCCGGCGTCTACCTGCTGTGCCGGGTCAACCCGCTGCTCCACGCATCGCCCGACGCCGCGCTGACCGTCGCCATCGTGGGCGCCGCCACCGCGTTCATGGCCGCCACCATCGCCTGCGCCCAGCAGGACATCAAGAAGGTGCTGGCCTACTCCACGGTCTCCCAGCTGGGGTACATGTTCCTGGCCATCGGCATCGGCGCCTACACGGCGGCGATCTTCCTCATGGTGGCCCACGCCTTCTTCAAGGGCCTGCTGTTCCTGGGCGCCGGCTCGGTGATCCACGGGCTCCACGACGAGCAGGACCTCAAGCGCATGGGCAACCTCCGGGCCTACCTGCCGGTGACGTCCGTCACCTTCGCCATCGGCTGGCTGGCCATCGCCGCGGTGCCCCCGCTGTCGGGCTTCTGGGCCAAGGGCGACGTGCTCGACAACACGTGGGCGGCCCACCCGGGCCTGTGGGTCGTGGGCATCGTGACCGCGGCGCTGACCGCGTACTACATGAGCCGCCTGACCGGCCTGGCCTTCTTCGGCTCCGACCGGTGGTCCGAGTCCGGGGACGACAGCCGCGAGCTCGATGCCGCCCATGCCCACCACGCGGACGGCGCCGTGTCGGAGCCCCACGAGTCGCCGTGGATCATGACCGTGCCGCTGTGGATCCTCGCCTTCTTCGCCGCGGTCGCCGGGGTGATGGCCATCTCGGGCAGCAACTTCTCGCTGGCCAACTGGGTGGACCCCGTCTTCGGGTCGAGCCTCTACCAGAACAACCTGTCCTCGACGGCGCTGTGGGTCCTGGCCATCGTGGACGCCGTGGTGGCGATCGCGTTCGTGGCCATCGGGCTGCGCCTGTGGTCCGAGCGTTCGGAGCGGCCGGCCCTCGAGGGCTCGTTCCTGCGGGCGGCCTGGTACATCAACGAGCTCTACGACACCGTGTTCGGCCGGCCGAGCGAGCGCCTGGCCGCCTTCTGCGCCGACGTGGTCGATCCGAAGGTGATCGACGGTGCCGTCGACGGGGTGGCCGGGGCCTTCCGGGGCACGGGGACGCTGCTGCGCAAGACCCAGACCGGGTACGTGCGCAACTACGTCCTCGGGATCACCTTCGGCACCGTCGTGGTCCTCGGGTTCATGCTCACGAGGATGTGGTGGGGCGGATGACGGCCACGGCGTTCCCCTACCTGACCACCCTGGTCCTGCTGCCCGCCGTGGGCGCGGGGGTGGTCGCACTGATCCCCCGCAAGACCGTCGCCGCCTGGTTCCACGAGGCGGTCGGCGTGGTCGTGACCGTGCTGACCCTGGGCGTGGCCGCCGCCGTGCTGGTCGCCTTCAAGTCCGGCACCGGCGCCTACCAGATGGTGAGCACCCACGTCTGGGCGACGAGCCTCGGCATCCACTGGTCGGTCGGCATCGACGGGATCTCGCTCTTCCTGGTCGTGCTCACCGCCGTGCTCTTCCCCCTCGCCATCCTGGGGGCCCGGGCCCGACGCGACCCGCGGTCGTTCATCGCCTGGGTGCTGCTGCTCGAGTCCGCCTGCATGGGGAGCTTCGTCTCGCTCGACCTCATCCTGTTCTTCCTCTTCTTCGAGCTGACCCTGGTGCCGTCCTACTTCCTCATCGGTGGATGGGGCTACGCCCGGCGCGGGTACGCCGCCATCAAGTTCTTCGTGTACACGTTCGCCGGATCGGCCTTCCTGCTGGTCGGCGTGGTCACCATCGCCTTCATCCACAAGTCGCAGACCGGGGTGCTCACCTTCGCCCTGCCGGCGCTGATGCACACCCACCTGTCGGGGACCGAGGGCGTCCTGCTGTTCCTCGCCTTCACCGCCGCCTTCGCGGTCAAGGCACCGATCTTCCCCTTCCACACCTGGTCGCCGGACGCCTACGCCGAGTCGCCGACGGCCGTCGCCATCCTGCTGGTGGCGGTCATGGCCAAGCTCGGCACCTACGGCATCGTGCGGTTCGACCTCAACCTGTTCCCCCAGGCGAGCCGCACCCTCGCCCCGCTGCTCCTCACGCTGGCCGTCATCGGCATCACCTACGGGGCCCTCGTGGCCTGTGCCCAGCGGGACCTGAAGCGCCTGCTGGCCTACTCGTCGCTGGCCCAGATCGGGTTCATCGCGCTCGGCACGTTCGCCCTCAACAGTCAGGGACTGAGCGGCGGGGTGCTCCAGATGGTCAACCACGGCCTGGTCATCGCCACCCTGTTCATCCTGGTGGGCTGGATCTACGAGCGCCGCAAGACGTGGCAGATCGGCTCCCTCAAGGGCCTGCAGTCGCCGGCCCCGGTGCTGGCCGGCGTCTTCACCCTGGCCATGCTGGCCTCGATCGGCGTGCCGGGGCTCAACGGCTTCGTCGGCGAATTCCTGATCCTCCTCGGCACCTTCGTGGCCCACCGCTGGTGGGCGGTGGCCGCCACCGCCGGCGTGGTGATCGCCGCCGTGTACCTGCTCTGGGCCTACCAGCAGGTCTTCCACGGCGAGCCGACCGAGACCGACTCGACCACCCGCGACCTGTCGCTCAACGAGCGCCTCATCGTGGCGCCGCTCGTCGTCCTCATCGTGCTGCTCGGCGTGTTCCCGAAGCCGGTGCTCGACCGGATCACGCCGTCGGTGGACCAGCTGGTCGTCCACGTGGACACGGTCACCCGCACGCCGATCCCGGCCGACCTGCGCCGGACGCCGCTGGTCGCCGTCCGCACCCCGGGGAACGCCGCCGCTCCGGCGCACCCGGCCGGCAGGACAGGGGGCTCGAGGTGACGATCCTCGCGGCGTCGGCGGCACCCACCATCCACGTGCCCCACATCGACTACCTGAGCATCCTCCCCATGCTCATCATGCTGGGCGGCGCGCTGGCGCTGATGCTGGTGTCGTCGCTGCTGCGGCGGATCCTGGACGTTCGGTCGGGCACGCTGGTGGCCGCCACCGTCTCGGTCGCCGCGCTGGTCGCGGCCCTCGTCCAGTGGGACCACGTGATGACCCACGGTCCGTCGGTGACCATCGCCGGGGCCGTCGCCTTCGACGGGTTCGACGTGTTCGTCCAGATCACCGTCTCGATCGCCGTGCTGCTCACCGCGCTGGTGGGCGACGGCTACCTGCGGCGCGAGGGCATCGACGGCCCCGAGTACCAGGTCCTGGCCATGGTGTCGGCGTCGGGGGCGATGATGATGGGGGCGGCCAACGACCTCATCGTGGTCTTCCTCGGCCTGGAGATCCTCTCGATCGCCCTGTACGTGCTGGCCGCGTTCAACCACCGCCGGGCCGAGTCCGGCGAGGCGGCCCTCAAGTACTTCGTGCTCGGCGGGTTCTCGTCGGCCGTCTTCCTCTACGGGATCGCCCTCACCTACGGCGCCACCGGGACGACCAACCTGCCCCAGATCGCCGACTACCTGTCGCGCCACGTGATCGTCCACAACGGGGTGCTGCTCGGCGGCCTCGCCCTGCTGCTCGTGGGCTTCGCCTTCAAGATCGCCGCCGTGCCGTTCCACCTCTGGTCGCCCGACGTCTACCAGGGCTCGCCGTCGCCCATCGCCGGGTTCATGGCGGCGGTGGCCAAGGCGGGGGCGTTCGCCGCCCTGCTGCGGGTGTTCGTGACCTCGTTCCCGACCGTCCGGGCCGACTGGCAGCCGGTCGTGTGGGTCCTCGCCCTGCTCAGCCTGGTGCTCGGTGCGGTGGTCGCCCTCACCCAGCGCGACGTCAAGCGGATGATGGCCTACTCGTCGATCAACCACGTCGGCTTCATCCTCCTGGGGGTCGAAGCGGTCTCGGCCCGGGGCGTGTCGGCCGCGCTCTACTACCTGTTCACCTACACGTTCCTGGTGATCGGCACCTTCGCCGTGATCGCCGTGGTCGCCGGACCGGGCGACACCCGCTCGTCCATCACCGACTACCGCGGCCTGGCCAAGCGCCAGCCGCTGCTGGCCCTGGCGTTCGCCGTGCTCCTGCTGGGACAGGCCGGCGCCCCGTTCACCACGGGCTTCCTGGCCAAGCTCGGGGTCATCGAGGCGTCCGTCGCCGACCAGGGCTACGGGCTGGCCGT
>DATLRE010000116.1:0-12935 GCA_035534835.1 Acidimicrobiales bacterium | reverse complement strand
TGCGGCAAGTCCACCCTCCTCCACCTCCTGGCCGGGATCGACACCCCCTCGTCGGGTTCGGTGACGGTGGCCGGGAACGACCTGGCCCACCTCCGCGACCTCAGTGCCTACCGGCGCAACGAGGTGGGACTCGTGTTCCAGTTCCACAACCTGCTGCCCCAGCTGCCCGCGGCGGCCAACGTCGAGCTCCCGATGTTCGGGACGCACCGGTCGCCGTCCGAGCGGACGGCCCGGGCGCTCGAGCTCCTGGCGGCGGTCGACCTCGAGGAGTGCGCGCACCGGCTCCCGACGGAGCTGTCGGGCGGCGAGCGCCAGCGGGTGGCCATCGCCCGGGCCCTGGCCAACGGGCCCCGGATCCTCCTGGCCGACGAGCCGACCGGCAGCCTCGACTCGGTGTCGACCGAGCGGTTCCTGGATCTCCTCCACCGGCTGAACGACGACGGGATGACGGTCGTGATGGTCACCCACGATGCCGAGGTCGCGGACGTGGCTCACCGCGAGATCACGATGCACGACGGCGTCGTCGTGACCGGCGAGCCCGCGTCCCCAAGTCCTCGGCCGCCGTCGGGACGTGCCGGGCCGAATCGCTGAGCCGCGAGCCGCGAGTCGCGAGCCGCGAGTCGCGAGGCCTTCCGCCGGGATCAGTCGAACGGGTGGAGCGAGCTCCCGACGGCCCAGGTGCTGAAGTACTGGTTGTTCGCCCCGTAGGCCATGCCGAGGGCCACCTTCGCCCCGTCGACCTGGTGCTCGCCGGCCGCACCCCGTACCTGGTTGGCCGCCTCGGCGAACCGGAGCAGGCCCGAGGCACCGATCGGATTGCTCGACAGCACGCCGCCGGAGGCATTGATCGGGAGGGATCCTCCCAGCTCGGTGACGCCGTCGTCGACCAGCTTCCAACCCTCCCCCTCCTCGGCGAGGCCGAACGCCTCGAGCCAGATGGGCTCCAGCCAGGAGAAGGGGACGTACAGCTCGGCCGTGTCGATCTGGCGGCGCGGATCGGTGATTCCGGCCAGTGCGTAGACGTCGGCGGCGCACTGGAGGGCGGCGGCCGGGCGGACCGGGTCCCGGCCGGGGAAGCTCGGGGGCTCGGACCGGGACGAGGAGCCGAGGACCCAGGCCGGCGGCCGCCCGTCCGCCGCTGCAGCGTTCCCGCCCGCTTCGTCGGTGAGCACCATGGCGCAGGCCCCGTCGGAGGACGGGCACGACTCGAGGAACCGGATCGGCTCCCACATCATCGGTGAGGCCTTGACCTTCTCGATCGAGATGTCCTCGATCTTCAGGTGGGCGTAGGGGTTCTTGAGGGCGTTCAGCCGGTCCTTGACCGCGACCTTCCAGCCGATGTCCTCAGGCGCGCCGCTGCGCTGGATGTAGGCGCGGATGAACGGTGCGAAGGCGCCGCCCGCTCCGAGCGAGGCTCCCTTTCCGCTGCCGAGGGCGAACTGGGCGTTGCCCTCGGACTGCTTCTCGAACGCGACCGCGAGCACCGTCCGGTGCTTGCCGGCCTGGACGTGTGACGCCGCCACGATGGCGGTCGTCCCCCCCACCGAACCCGCGGTGTGGACCCGGAACATCGGCTTGCCCACCGCGCCGAGGGCGTCGGACAGGTAGAGCTCGGGCTTCATCACGCCCTCGAAGAGGTCGGGGGCCTTGCCGAGGACGACGGCGTCGATGTCGGCGAGGGTCAGGTGGGCGTCGTCGAGGGCCCGGAACACCGCCTCGCGCACGAGACCGCCGAAGGAGACGTCGAGCCGCCGGGACTTGTGGTGGGTCTGGCCCACGCCGACGACGGCAACAGGTGGCGTGCTCACGACCGGCCCTCCAGGATGCATACGAGATTCTGTTGGAGGCACGGGCCCGACGTGGCGTGGGCCAGGGCTCGGTTCCCGCCTCCGAAGATGTGGTCGGCCGCGTACCCGATCCGGCACAGTCCGGTGGCCATGATCGGGTTGGAGCGGAGGGCCCCACCGGACGGGTTCACGGACACGCCGTCGCCCAGTCCGAGCACCCGCCGCAGCAGCAGCTCCTCGTGCGTGAAGGCGGCCTGGAGTTCAGCCACCTCGACCGGGGCGTCGCCGAGACCGGCGGCCTCGGCCGCGATGCGGGTCGACGGCGAGTCGTCCAGGGCCCGGAAGGACGGGTTGTGGCACTCGGTCCGGTGGTCGAACCCGGTGACGTACGCCGGGCGCTCCACCAGCTGGCGGGCCCGGTCGCCGGTGGCGAGCACCATGGCCGCGGCGCCGTCGGTGATCGGCGGGACGTCGTGGCGCCGGAGGGGCTGGCGGAGGAAGTCCTCGGCCAGCAGGGCGTCGACGTCCCCGGTGCCCCGGGCCCGGACGGCCACCTCGGCCATCGAGCGCTCGTCGGCGATCCCGGCGGCGATCACGGCGCGGGCCTGGAGGGCGGCGAACGTGAGCGGATCGGCGCCGAGGGGGGCCAGGAAGTAGGGGTCCATCTCCATCGGATAGATCAGGGAGGGGTCGCCCGTCGACGATCGGCCGGATCCGGTGACCACGGCGATGTCGATGTCCCCCTCGTGCAGCCGCAGCCATGCCTCGTAGAGGGCCCAGGCACCGTCCATCTCGACGTGCGAGTCCCGCTTCGGCGGCCACGCGCCGATGGCATCCAGGTTCGACACGAAGGAGAAGGCCTGGCCGGTGATGTAGTCGCAGCTCCCCAGGCAGGTGAAGTCCACGTCGGCCCGGGTGAGCCCCAGCGGCGTCAGGGCGTCGGTGATGACGTCCAGGAGGAGTTGGGTCTCCGACTTGTCGGTGCGGCGGACCATCGGGGTCTGGGCCCATCCGACCACGGCGATGTCGCGGGGGGAGGTGCCCGCGGTGGGAGTCTCCGCCATCAGAAGATCCGGTTCACGAGATCGGGGTCCTCGACGTCCGGCTCGCCGTTGGGGATCCAACCCAGCAGGGAGCCCCAGCTCCCACCCATGCCGCCGGCATCGTCGACCTCCTCTGCAGGCGACGCCCACACCGCGTCGACCCGCAGGCCCACCCGGACCTGGTCGGCCGGCAGCTCGAACACCGCCGCGTAGGGGATGATCACGTCGGTGCCGTCCAGCAGGACGAAGACCCGGACGAACGGCTCCGTCTCGGTCTGGCCCGGGTACTGGACGGGGGTGACGACGGCGAAGTTGGTGATCGTGCCCGTGTGGGGCAGGTCCACCTCGCACCCGGGGCCGAGCTCGACCGAGTCGATCGGGCAGTAGCCCTTGCCGCCGGCGTACACCTCGTCGCAGACCGGGCAGCGCAGGCCGAGGAGCCGACGGTCACGGGACGCCGCCATCGCCCGGTCGGCGGCCTCGGGCACCGGGTTCCGGTAGGTGATCGAGGCGAGGTAGTCCATGCGGGTCACCGGTTCGGCGGATGCACCGGTGTCCTCGCCCTCGGTGGTCGGGGTCTCTCCGGGGGCGAAGCAGAGGATGTCGTCGATGCGTCCCACCCGTGCACCCCTCCAGCGGGGGGCTACCCGCATCCCCTCGGCCATGGCCTCCGGCGTCCCGGCGTCGACCGCGTGCAGGAGCGGTGTGGATGCGCCGTCGAGCCGGACGAACGCGAAGGCGAACGGATGGTCGAGCGGGTGCTGCTCCGTCGGAGTGGGTACCCAGGTCCACGACTCCACGGTGGCCGCCGGGCCGACCTCGACGAACTCGTGCGGGAGCTCCCGACCGGTGGCGGGGTCCCACTCCAGGGGAGGACCGATCACGCGGTCGTCGCAGCGGATGCCGAGGATCCGCTGTTCGGTCAGTGCCGTCATGAACGCGCCCACCACCGGTCCGAGCGACCGTTTGTAGGGGAACGTGATCGTGCTTTCGACGAAGCGGGTCATCTCAGTCTCTCGGTCCTCATCGGTGGTTGCAGTCGAACCCGCGCACGATAGCGCAGGGGTCGAGGGAAGGTCGCCTCCGGTGTGGCGCAGGGCGCGGCGTCCGGTGCGACGCGCCGGACTCACGGATGTCGGCCGGAGGCCGACCGCGGGGGTCGTTCGATGAAGTAGATCGTCTCCGTGCCGTACTGGGTGTCCGTGGCGTGGGTCTCGTCACGCCACGTCAGGCCGGCGAAGTGCCGGGTGAGGTCGTCCTTGGCGAACGAGATGTCGGGGACCCCCGGGTCGTCGTGGAAGGCGATCTCCCGGGTGGTCTCGCCGTAGGGGGTGAACGTGACGAGCACGAACCGCTCACCGAACGAGGCGAGCGCGTTCTGCAGGATCCGCTCCCAGCCGTAGTTGTGCTCGAGGATGTGCCGCATGAAGATCCCCGGGGCGTTGCTGGTGTACGTCTCGAGGTCGACGAGCCGGTCGGCGAAGCGGCTGTAGGAACCGTCGACGCCGATGTAGCGGTCGGCGGGCACGAAGTTGCGCATCCACCCCAGGCCGCATCCCCAGTCCTCGACCGTCTCGCACCCGGACAGGAACTCGGCCCCGAGCCGGTAGGTGACGCTGTCGTCGTACGCCCGGGGGGACTCGACGCCGGCGTACAGGGACTGCCACTTGGCGGTGTTGCCGGTGGTGCGCTCCTGGCCGCCGGAGGTCGGGCGGGGGTCGGCATCCAAGGAGGCGGGGGCCGCCTTCGCTCCCCGCGCCCGTGCCCGGGCCAGCACCCGCGCCCGTGCCCGTGCCCGGGCTCCGTGGGCGGCGTCGGCGACCGCGACCGCGGCGCGGACGGAACGGCGGGCGCCGAATGCGGCGAGTTCCTCCTCGAGCCGCCGGGCCCGTCCGTCCGCCTCGGCCAGTTCTCCCTCGAGCGAGGTCACCGCCGACGCCGCCTGGGCGACGTCGTGCTCCGCCTCGGCCGGCCGGTGCCTCAACGCCGCCGACCGCTCCTCGGACGGCATGCCGTCGACGTCCACCTGCAACCGGCAGGGGGCACCGAACCAGCGCACACCGCCGTGCACCAGATCGATCTCCAGGACGTGGGGTCCACCGGTCGCGGGACCCGTCACGTCCAGGGGCACGATCGCCGACCGGCCGGGATCGATCGTCGCCGGGAGGGGCGATCCCGGGCCGTACCCGGCCACCAACCCGCCGTCGCGCCACCAGCGGCAGGTGAGGCGGACGTCGGCGGGGAGGTCGTACCACGGGAAGTCTCCGAGGTTCTCCACCTGGAAGTACACCGTGCGCTCCACGCCGGCCTCGACGCGCACGTCCGCCTCCCAACAGGCGATCGAGGCCCGGTACTCCTCGCCGGCCGGGAGTCGGCGGTTCCAGAACCGGTCGATCGCGGTGCGCCCGACGTACGGCGCGGTGACGACCCGGGTCACGCGCCTCGGAGTGGCCCGCAGCACCTGGTCGATGGCCTCCCGGTCCTCGGGGGGCACCGGCGCGGGAGGTCGCTCGGCATGCTCCTCGGGGAGGAACCTGGCGTCGGCGGATCCCACCGTCGTCCGGGGCTCCCGGGCCTCGGAGGCGGCCGCCTTCGCCCGGCGCTGCTCGGTCGTCGTCACCACGCAGTCGAGGTGGTAGAGGGGAAGGTCGACGAACCGCCTCGCCGGGGTGGGCACGACCGGGGAGTGGGGCGGGCCACCGAAGCGCAGGACGGCGGGATCGTTGCGCACGAGACGGGGCTGGAAGTCGGGCCACCAGGGGCGCCCGTCGAGCCAGTGCCCCCCGTCGGGGAAGAGCCAACGGAGCGGGAGGTGGTACTGGAGCACGTCGGGTGCCGCGACCAGGCCGGGCAGGGCCTCGATCAGCGAGCGGCTCGCGACCTCGTCGCCGTCGATGTGCAGGATCCATCCGTGCGAGCACAGCGAGTGGAGCCAGGCGAGCGACCGCTCCATCGGAGGCGCGTACTCGAAGCGGACGAGCCGGTCGGCCACGGCGTCGAGCTGGGCGACGTCGGCGTCCCCTAAACGGGAGTCGGCGGCGACCACGATCTCGTCGGCCACGTCGCGCAGCTGCTCGAGCACGGCCACGACCCGCGCCGCGGGGCCGTCGGTCCTGCAGCACACGGACAGGCCGGGGTTCATGTCGGTCTCCGGGAGGCTCGTCGTGCGGGCGCCGCGACTCCCTCCGATCCTCCGGGGCCGACCATCGCGGCACCATAGTGCAGTCGACCCACCGTCATCCGTGGCCTGCCGGCGGGCCGGGGCGGCGGCGGGGCGGACGCCGGCGACCGGCTGCGGGTCGGTTCAGGGGGCGTAGGCGACCTGGGTGGACGTCCCGTGTTCGGCGGCGAGCTGGGCGGGCGTGTAGGCGAGCGGGACCCACCGCTTCTGCGAGTAGAGCTTGGTCATGGTGGCGTACCAGGGCGACGTCGGGTCCGTCGCCTGCGAGTAGGTGAGGATGCCCTGGGAGACGGGCCCCGAGGGGGTGAGCTCGGTGGTCATCACCAGCGACGAGCCCTCGTAGACGACGCCGTAGGGGAACGCGTTGAGCGGTCCGCCCTGGCCGTCGGCGGCGTAGATGGCGTTGAAGCAGCCGGTGTCGCAACCCGGGATCGGGATGGACGTGCCGTTGCGCACGACGTGCTGGACCTGTCCGTAGGTGGCGTCGAGGGGGACGTGGTGCTTCTGCAGGTTGACCACGGCGTCGGCCAGCGCCTGGAGGACTGCCGGGTTCGCCGTGTCGAGCACCGAGGGCGTGGTGAGGGGATGTGCCGGGTCGAAGCTGTCCGACCACAGCCCCTTGCTGGGGGCGTAGGCGGCCCATTCGGAGAACAGCCATCCGCCCGCCGCACCCAGGTTGCCGGTCTTGTCGTAGCCGGCAAGGGCCGTGCATGCCGCCGTGAGGTCCACGGTCGTTCCGTTCGAGGCCTTGGCCGACGGTGTGGCCCGGCACGCGCCGACCAGGGCGCCCAGGACCAGCTGGGCCTCGAGCGACTGGTTGGACTGCCACATCGCCTGCAGCGAGCCGAGGGTGAACTTGGGCGGACCGAGCCCGTCGGTGCCGGCCACCCGCGCCGCGATCATCTGGTTGCCGAGCCGGGTCCGCAGTCCCTGCTGGACGTCGATGTTCCCGATGATGGGGGAGAACGCCGGGAACGGCGCGCTGGGATTGGCCAACCAGTAGGAGTCGTTGGAGTTCTCGACGTAGTCGGTCCGGATGGTGTGGGGCATGTGCGAGGCGTTGAAGATGCCCGGCACCGGCGTACCGGGGTCGTCCTGCCAGGCGCAGCTCTGCCGGGAGCCGTCGAGGGTGACCACGCCGGCCGCCTGGTAGACGAGCTGGGCCAGGCCGGTCGGCGTGCACGAGGCGATGAGCGAGGCCGGGACGTTCGGCGTGTTGCCCACGTCGCCGTAGTACGCGTGCCCGGTGTCGTCGGCGGCGATGGTGTTGAAGGTGGGGATGGCCAGATACGTCGACTCGATGTCGAGCAGGTCCTGGGCGGACGTGGCCCGTCCCATCGCCATGTACTGGTCGGCCGCCCGGTAGGCGTCGTTGCCCATGGAATCGTCCACGGCGTAGGCCGTGGTGGCCGTCCACCGGTAGTGGGCCTGGTCGACCACGACGACGGGTCCCCACTGGGTCGTGTAGAAGGTGTGGTGCACGACGCCGTGACCGGTGTCGACGCTCACGTTCTGGCGGCCCATGGGGATGGTCTTCCCGTCCACCACGTAGGACGTCGGGTCCCCCGGCGCCAGCTGGAGTTGGTAGAAGGTGAAGCGGAAGCTGGTCGAGACCGTGTGGGTCCACGCCACGTGCTGGTTGAATCCGATGCCGATGAGGGGGAAGCCCATGAGCGTCCCGCCCTCGACGTCGTACTGGCCGGGCACGGTGAGCTGGGCCATCCAGAAGCGCTCCGTCCCCTGCCAGGGGAAGTGGGGGTTGGCGAGGAGCATGCCGTCGCCCGCCGCGGTGTCCTGCGAGCCGATGCCGATTCCGTTGGAGCCCAGGCTGTCCCCGCCGTTCGAGCCGAACGCGGCGGTGAGTGCGGCGGGGTCCGGGGCTGCGGTGACCGCCGCGGTGGTCGTCGCCGTGTGGGGGGCGGTGCTGGTGGTGGGGTTGGTGGCGGGCTTGGTGGCGGGGTGCGCCGGCGGTGCCGCCTGGACCTCGGCCCCGACGACCTGGGCGCTCGAGGCCTCGGTCACGATCTGGTAGCCGCGCAGGTACATGTCGTCGAGGGTGATCGGCCGCACCCATGGCTTCCCCTTGCATGCCGGGTCGGTGAGCTTCCCGGATGCCAGGTACCGGTTGTAGCCGGCCACATAGCCCCGGTAGACGGCGACCACCTGGGGGGTCGGGCCGAGCGGTGGGGCCTGATGGAACTCCCGGGTGAGCACGCCGCTGTCCTTCACCCGGGTCCAGTAGAGGTCGGAGTCGAGGTTGGTGTCCGACGTGCCCGCCGAGTAGTTGAGGGCGAGCTTCTTGGACCCGAAGTACTTCGAACGCTGCCCGTTGACGGTCACGAAGTCCTGCGCCAGGGTGCAGAAGTTGTCGCGGGCGAAGGCGAGGGCCTCCCCGTAGCCGAGCGCCGTGAAGTTGGACGCCGTGATGTGGGGGATCCCGGCACTGTCCCGGGTGATGGTGACCTTCATCGCCGGGTTCGACGCGTTGGTGCCCGACGACGCACCCGTCGATGCACAACCGGCGAGGACTGCGGCGGTGAGCCCGAGGGTTCCGAGGCGGCGAAGCCAGGTGATGGACATGTGGCGAGCGTATCCCCGGGGGACCCGACCGTCGCCACTCCGGACCGGACCGCGATCCGGCCGGGGATCCGGACCGGTGCCGTCCTGCCGCCGGACAGCGGCTGGACAAGAAGTGGACAGCGCCATGAGACGCTCGGTTCCGAGGCAGCACACGTCCTGGACGTGGTGGCAGTCGAAACGTTGGCGGGACCTGAGCGGCAGCCGGCCCAGTACTGGGCCGGCTGCCGCAATTCCGGCGACGTCCGTACCCCGGTCGCCCCGCCGGTCCGCCCCGGGCCGGCACTGGCGGTCGTCTAGCGGTTCCCGCCGCCCCGTCCTGCCTCGTCGGCGGTGGCGTCGTCCGACTCCACCAGGGCGAGCTGGTGCTCGGTCAGCCGGACGAAGGGCACCGCTCCCATGGCGCCGTGGCGAGCCAGCGCGTCCTGCAGGTGCGCCACCGCCTGAGCGGGCCGTCCGGCGACTCGGGCCAGGCTCCCGAGGTAGAAGGTGGCGGTGCCCAGGAAGCTGGCCTGGCCCACCCGGCAGTTGTGGGACTCGAAGGGAGCGATGAGCCCGTAGAGCGCGTCCGCCCACTCCACCTCGTCCAGGGCGCAGGCCGTGTGGCTCAGGCCGGCCATCATGAACCACCAGTGGAAGTTCCGTTCGGCGGCGGCCACCGACTCCGGTGTCAGCCCGGCCAGGATGCCGGAGGCGGCGTCGTGGTCGCCGGATTCGACGGCGACCCAGGCGGCCAGGGCCTTCTCGCCCATCGACGAGCGCCCCGTGCGGCCGGCTTCGAGGAGAGGCCCCAACTCGGACATCCGGCCCTGCAACCAGAGCCAGGTCAGGCCCAGTCCGACGGCGATCGCCTGGGACTGGGAGTGGCCGCTCCGCCGGAAGATGTCGTAGGCCCGATCCGCGGACAGCTCCGCGTCGTCGAAGCGGCCCTGGATGCCGGACACGAGGCTGTCCCACATGAACCCCAGGCGGAGGTACTCGGGCAGTCCGATCCGGGCCGCCAGCTCGTGCATCTCCGTGGCGATGGCGTCCGCGGCGGCGAAGTCACCCGACTCGAACTGGGCGTGGAGCTCGCACTTCATGCCTCGCAGGACCAGCTCCGGATCGCCGACGGTCCGTCCGATCTCCTGGATCCGCCTGCCGTCGTCCACCTGGCGCCCCACGTCGTCCGGACCGCAGAGTGCCCAGTACCGGTATTCGATCGCGGCGGCCAGGGTGACGGGGTCCTCCAGGCGCTGTGCCACGTCGATGGCCTCGTCGGCCAGGGACTCCCGCGCTCCGCGGGGATCGGAGAAGTGGCCCCAGTGGGCCAGGCGTCCCAACGCCAGCGCCCGCTCGGCGGAGTCGCCCGGGCCGAGATCGTCCAGCACGGTGCGCAGCAGCCGCCGGCCGTCTTCGCTGGGTTCGGCCCCCGCGGGCAGCACGCCCCCGTAGCCGAGTGCGGCGGCGGCGACCACGTCGTGGCGCCCGTGGGCCTGCCCCTCGTCGAACGCCTGGGTGAACCGCTCGTCCGCTTCGACGAGTCGGCCGGCCTTGACCATCGAGTCCGCGAGCAGCAGCAGCAGCTCGCACCGCGCGTCGTGGTCCTCGGGGAAGTGGGTGGTGCTGATGTCCAGCGCATGCTCGAACTGGAGCACCGCCGCCTCGTAGGCCACGCGTGCCAGCGCCTCGGATCCGGCGAGGCGGCAGTAGTGGCGGGCACGATCGGCACCGCCTGCGCCGATCCCGTGGAGGTAGTGCAGGGCGATCTCCGGTGCGTGTCCCGGATCCTGTCCGTGGCGGGCCTCGAGCTCGCGCGCGATCCGGAGGTGGGTCCGGACGCGACGGGCCGAACCGAACCCGGCGTCGAGCGCGGCGCGGACGAGGTCGTGGACGAACCGGTAGGTGTCGTCGGAGTCCGTGAGCTCGGTGACGACTCCGGCGTACTGGGCCTCGTCGAGTGCGGCGAGGACGTCCTCCTCGCTGTCGTCGCACGTGGACAGGAGCACGCCGACCGGGAACTGCAGCCCGAGGAGGGCGGCGATCGACAGCACCCGCGTGCACGGCTCGGACAGCTTCGACAGTCGCCACCGGACGAGGTCCCGGAGCCGGTCGGAGATGGTGGACGTGGCGGACGCGAGCGGCTCGGAGGCGAGCGCCCCCTCGAGGGGACCACCGCTCGCCACGAGGTCGGACGCCACCTCCTGGAGGAAGAAGGGGTTGCCGCCGGTGTAGTCGCGGAGGCGCGAGGCGGTCGATCCGAGGGCCGTGCCCGGACCGCCGACGGCGGACTCGACGAGGGCGAGGGACAGGGCGGGCGAGAGCCCGTCGAGGTCGATCCGGGTGATGTCGGCGACCCGACGCAGGCCGACCAGTCCCTCTGCCAGCCAGTTGCTGCCGGCGGTCTCGGTATCGCGGCAGGTGCCGATGATCAGCACGGGCGCGTCCACCTTCGACCGGAGGACGTGCTCGAGCAGCGAGAGGGCCGGGGCATCCGCCCAGTGCAGGTCCTCGAGGACGAGGACCACGGGGCGTCGGCGGGCCAGCGACGCGGTCAGCCACGCCACGGCCTCGAAGGACTGGAAGCGCTCCGCCTCCGGCGTCCCCTGTACGTGGTCCGGGTGCGGACCGGGGTGGGCGGACGCCTCGGGGACCACCTGGGCCAGTGCATCCATCGGCGCGCCGTCCTCCTCCAGGAGTTCCCGGCCGGCCGGTTCCCGCACGATGTTCCGCAACGCGGTGCGGAACGCCTCGAAGGGGGACAACGGGTCCTCGTTGCAGCGTCCGATGAGGATCCGGTCACCCTCGGCGGCGCACGCCCGGGCGACCTCGGCGGCCAGCCTCGACTTTCCGATGCCGGGCTCGCCGGCGACCGCGACGAACGCCAGCCCGCCTGTGGCCGCCCGGGTCCGCGCCTGCATGGCCAGCGCGAACTCGTTGGTCCGGCCGATGAACGCAGGCGCGGTCGCGGACGGCAGCCAGGAGAGGTCGGAGGGGCCCGACGCGACGTGCTCGGTCCCGGCGTCGGGCGGGCGGACGGCCGATGGTGCCGCGGTGGCCCCGAGGACCGCGGCCGGTCGGAAGGGGCTCCGGGCGTCGGACCCGTCGAGCGGGAGGCGCTGCTCCAGGACGGCCGATTCGAGCTCCTGCAGGCCGGGCGACGGCTCGATCCCGAGCTCGTCGGCCAGGTGGTGCCGCAGACGTTGGTAGGCGCGGAGCGCGTCCGCCTGACGCCCGGACCGGTACAGGGCGGACATGAGGACGGCCCACAGCTGCTCGCGCAAGGGGTGTTCGCGCACGGCGGCCTCCGCATCGGTGACGACGCGCTGGAGCTGTCCCCTGCGGAGCCGTGCGTCGAGCAGTCCCTCGAACGCCCCCAGTCGCTGCTCCTCGAGACGGGCGATCTCGGGAAGGGCCCACGGGCATCCGTCCACGTCGGCCAGTGCGGGCCCGCGCCACCGGCCGAGTGCACGTTCGAACAGCTCGAGGGCCGAAGCCGCGTCGCCGAGGGCGAGCGCATCGCGACCGTCGGTGCATCCGCTGTCGAACAGTTCGACGTCGAGCTCCCCCGGACGGAGCTCCAGGACGGCGGATCCGTTCCGACTGTAGAGACGGCCGGGACCGAGCACCTGGCGGAGGGCCGACAGGTGACTCCGGAGCGTCGAGGCGGCGCCGGGTGGCGGATCGTCGCCCCAGGTGTCCTCGGCGAGACGTGCCAGCGACACCGTGCGGTCGCGCTCGATGAGGAGCCGGAGGAGGATCGTCCTCCGGCGCGTTCCGGTCAGGGGGACCGGCCCGTCTCCGTTCCGGACGACGAGCGGACCGAGGACCGAGAAGTGGAGCGGCGTGAGCGGCTGCGCGCCGGCCTCGCCGCGGCCGGTCGCACGGCGTGGTCGGGAACCGTCCGTGACGGGTCCGCTCACCTGCGGTCGCTCCTCGACGGTGACGGGCGAGGGATCGCCAACGCTCGGCCTCCTCTCCATCGCCTCGACCGGCCGACCGGCCCGCAGCCTACCGACAACTCCGCGGACGGGCGCTGCCGCGAATTCCCCCTGTCCGACGACCCGACCGTGTCCGGGGCCCGGACGCGGAAAGGGCACTCCGAGGAGTGCCCCTTCCGCGCAGGACAGGTGGCGGAACCTGTACCTGACGGACGAAGCCGGATGGCGGGATCCGGCTTCGCCTCCACAAGACGAGCACGACCCACGCAGGAATGCAAGGAGGGTAGCGGGGTCAGTCCTCGAGTGGGCGGTCGCCCGTGTCGTCGGACTCGCGGACACGCGTACCGTCGGATCGGCCGTCGGGGCCGGGGCCCGAAGCGAGCTGGCGGAGCTCGTCCACGTCCGGGTCGCGTCCGAAGAGCGTGAG
>DATLRE010000115.1:0-13585 GCA_035534835.1 Acidimicrobiales bacterium | reverse complement strand
AGCGGTTCCCCGAGGCGCAGATCCTGGCGGCCGGCGTCCTCGGTCCGGGCTCGAACGCGCACGGGCCCGACGAGGGGCTCCACCTGCCGACGGCCGAGCGGCTGACCGGCGCACTGGCCGTGGTGCTCGCGGCCCATGCCGGCCGACCGGGCGGCTAGCGACCTGCCGTCGACCGGCCCGGGGTCCGGGTGCCCGCCCTACGAGTAGATCCCGGCGGTCGACACGTTGAGCCCGTCGCCCTTCGAGCGGTGGACGGCCTGGACCTCGGTGAACTCGGACAGGCCCCAGGGTCCGTTTTCGACGCCGATCCCGCTCCACTTGAAGCCCCCGAAGGGCTGCGACGGCCCGAGGGCGAGGTGGGTGTTCACCCACGCCGTGCCGCATTCGAGCCGGCCGGCCACGGCGGCCGCCCGGTCGGCGTCGGCACCCCACACCGATCCCGACAGGCCGAAGTGGGTGCTGTTGGCCCGCTCGACCACGTCGTCGAGGTCGCGGTAGGGGATCACCGGCAGGGCCGGGCCGAACTGCTCCTCGTCCACGATCCGGGTGCCGTCGTGCACGTCGGTCAGGATGGTCGGCTCGAAGAAGTAGCCGGGACGGTCCATGGCCCGACCTCCGGTGGTGGCCCGGGCGCCGTGGGCGAGTGCGTCGGCCACCAGCTCCTTCACCCGCTCGAACTGCGGGGCGTTGTTGATCGGTCCCAACTTCGAGTCGGCCTCGGTCCCGTCGCCCACCTTCACCTCGGCGGCGCGGGCCGTCAGGCCCTCCAGGACGTCGTCGTAGAGGGATTCGGGCACGTACACCCGCTTCACCGCCGAGCAGACCTGCCCGTTGTTGGCGAAGGCCGCGGCGAAGATGGCCCGGCTCACCTGGCCCGGGTCGGCGTCGTCCAGGACGATCGCCGGGTCGTTCCCCCCGAGCTCGAGGGTGACCCGCTTGAGGTCGGGGGCGGCCGACTGGGCCACCAGCTTGCCCGTCTCGATCGACCCGGTGAAGCTGACCTTGCGGGGGACGGGGTGCCCGGTCATCCAGGAGCCCAGCCGGTCGCCGCCGCTGACCACGTTGAGCACGCCGGCCGGCATCACGTCGCGGAGCGCCTCGACCACCTTCAAGGTGGCGAGCGGGGTGAACGGCGAGGGCTTCAGCACCAGGGTGTTCCCGGCGAGCAGCGCCGGTGCGATCTTCCAGAACGCCAGGGTGAGCGGGAAGTTCCACGGGGTGATGGCCGCCACCACGCCGACGGGTCGACGGACGACCTCGACGTAGGCCTCGTCGTCGTCCTGGATCACCTGGGGCGGGGTGGCGAGGTTGGCGAAGTACTGGCACCAGATGGCCGAGGCGAAGACCTCGACGTTCGCCTCGGCCAGGGGCTTGCCCTGTTCGGCGGTGAGCACGGGTGCGAGGTCGCCGGCGGCGGCGAACAGGGCGTCCGCCATCGCCAGCAGCGTCGCCCGGCGTGCCGCCTCGTCGAGCTTCCAGTCCCGCTGGGCCTTGGCCGCCGAGTCGAACGCGGCGTCCAGCTGCTCCCGGGTGCACTCCGGTGCATGGGCGAACACCTCGCCATTGGCGGGGTTGACCACCCCGAACGAGTCCGCGGCCGGAACGGAGTCCCCACCGATGGTCATGACGAAGTCGGACATGGCGATCCCCCTGGCGTTGTGCGGTCTCCCTCGCGAATGTACCCCCGGGAGTGGCGGATGTCCCGGGCGGGCCCGCCGCCCGGGGGGATCCGGGTCCGACGGGGCCTCACACCCTCAGCGGCTCCGGGTCGGGCGACGCGGGCGGTGTGGGCGGCGTGCCGTCGGGACCGCCGGGCCCGGGAGGCAGGTCGGGGTCGACGGTCACGTGCGGAACGATGCGGTCGAGCCACTTCGGGAACCACCAGTTGGACTCGCCGAGGAGCAGCATCACCGCCGGGACGACGGCCATGCGGATCACGACGGCGTCGATCAGGATGCCGCCGGCCAGCCCGAGGCCGAACTCCTTGATCACCCGGATCCCGCCCAGGATGAAGGCGCCGAAGACCAGGATCATGATGAGCGCGGCGGCCGTGATGGTCTTGCCGGTGGCGGCGAGCCCGTTCCGTACGGCGGTGCGGTTGTCGCCGCACTTCAGGTACTCCTCCTGGATGCGGGTGATGAGGAAGACCTCGTAGTCCATCGACAGCCCGAACAGGATGGCGAACATCATCACCGGCAGGAAGGCCTCGATCGGACCCGTCTTGTTCACCTGGAACACCGAGCCGGCCCACCCCCACTGGAACACGGCCACCAGGATGCCGAAGGCGGCCCCGATCGACAGCAGGTTCATGATCGCGGCAGTGAGGGGGATCACCAGGCTCCGGAAGACGATGGCCAGCAGGAGGAACGACAGCACGACGACCAGCCCGATGAAGAGCGGCAGCTTCGACGACAGCACCTTGGCGAAGTCGGCGAAGATCGCCGTCGTCCCCCCGACGTAGACGGTGACCCCGCTTCCCGACGTGACCGTGGGGATCGTGGTCGCCCGCAGGTGATTGATCAGGTCGGTGGTGGCCGAGGCCTGCGGGGCCGAGTCCGGGTACACGTTGAGGAGCGCGACCTGCTGGCCTCCGTGCGGGGGCAGGACCACGGGCGGCACCACGGCGGCCACGTCGGGCTGGGTGCGGATCTCGGCGGCCAACCGGTCGACGGTGGCGGTGTCGAGCTGGCCCTTCTGGGCGGCCACCACCTGCAGGGGGCCGTTGAACCCCTGGCCGAAGCCGGACGAGAGCAGGTCGTAGGCCTGGCGGGTCGTCGTGTACGTCGGGTCGTTGCCCTGGTCGGAGTTGCCGAGCCGGAGGGAGAAGAACGGCATGGCCACGAGCAGCACGACCAGCAGGGCGACGACGGCGGGGACGATCGGGCGCCGCTGGATGAAGTCGGCCCATGTCGGCCAGAAGCCCTTCGACCCGGCGCCGACGACCCGGGGGCCGTTGGTCGCCAGGTCCTTCTTCTGCCTGCGGCTGAGCACCTTCGGGCCGATGAAGCCGAGGAGTGCCGGCAGCAGGGTCAGCGCCGCGACCATGGTGAACGACACGCCGATCGCCGCCGCCACGGCCAGGCCGTACAGGAACGACACCCCGAGCGCGAACATCCCGAGCAGGGCGATGCACACGATGATCCCGGCGAACAGCACGGCCCGCCCCGAGGTGTTGACCGCGTTGACGATGGACGATTCGACGTCGTTCCCGGCGATCAGTCCCTGCCGGTGCCGGGTCACGATGAACAGGGCGTAGTCGACCCCGACCCCGAGCCCGATGAGCAGGACCAGCTGGGTCGAGAACTCCGGCATCTTGAACAGGTTGCTCAGGAGCCCGATGAGCCCGATGGCGGTGCCGAGCGACGCCATGGCCGTCACCAGGGGCAGCGCCATGGCGAACAGCGAGCCGAAGACGAGGAGGAGGACGACGCCGGCCAGCAGGATGCCGAGCCCGGTGCCGCCCAGTGACTGCCGGTCGGCCTGCTCGGCGATCTGGCCGGAGACCGCCACCTGCAGATTCTTGTCCTGGGCGGTCCGGGCCGTGTTGACGAACTGCTTGGCCTGGGTGGCGGTGACGTTCTGTCCCTGGACGTCGAAGGTCACGTTGACGAACGCGGTCCGCCCGTCCGCGCTGATCTGGTGGGCCCCGACCGTCGTGTACGGGCCCTCGACGACGGTGACGTGCGGCAACTGCTCCACCTTGGCCATCATCGCCTCGATCGGCACCCGGACCGAGGAGTCGGTCACCGGGGTGCCGTCGGTCGTGTGGAAGACGATCCGTTCCTGGTCGCCCGACTGACGGGGCGCGGCCGCCTTCAACAGGTCGAGGGCCTGCGTCGACTCGGTGTGGGGGAGCGAGAAGCTGTTGGAGTACGCCGTCCCCACGGATCGGGACAGCAGCGACATGCCGACGAGCGCGATCAGCCAGAGGACGACCACGACGACTCGGCGGCGGACGCACCAGGTGGCGAGGGACTTCATGCGAGGGGGGCTCCTGTTCGAGGCGGGGGCGGGTCGATGGTGCCCGTCGGCGACCGGGGGGAGCGGTGGTGGGCCGGCGACGTGATCGGCGCGGCCCGTCCGGCGGGTGCCCCATTGTCGCTCATCCGCGAACCGTCCCCGCGCACCGCGGGGACGGCGGCCCCGGACCGGCCATGATGTGCGTCATGGACGCCCCACCACGACTGGTCCCACTGGCCGGAGCCGTCAACTTCCGCGACCTCGGCGGCTACCGGGGCCGCGACGGCCGCCTCACCCGGTGGGGGCGCCTGTTCCGGAGCGACGCGCTCCACGAGCTGACCTCCGAGGACGTGGCGCTGCTGCGGACCCTCGGCCTGCGCACCGTGGTCGACCTGCGCACGGGACGCGAGCTGCAGACGTCGGGTCGGGGGCCGCTCGAACCGGAACCGGTGGCCTTCCACCACCTGGCCGTGGTGCAGGAGGCGGCGTCGGGCACCGCCGGCGACGACGGCGAGTCCGTGGCCGCCCCGGCCCCACCCGGCGACGACCTGACCGAGCGCTACCTGTGGTACCTCGAGGTCGGCCGCGGCGCCCTGGTGGAAGCCCTCACCCTGCTGGGCGGCGCCGACCACTACCCGCTGGTGTTCCACTGCGCGGCGGGTAAGGACCGCACCGGGGTGCTCGCCGCCCTGGTGCTGGAACTGGTCGGGGTCGACCGCGAGGTGATCGTGGCCGACTACGTGATCACCGCCGAGCGGATCCGGCTCCTCCTGGACCGCTGGCGGGCCGATCCCGGGTTCGCCGAGCGGATGGCCAGGGTCCCGCCGTCCCGGTTCGGCGTGCAGGCGGACACCATGGTGGGATTCCTCGACGGCCTCGCCGCACGTCACGGCGGGGCCCGGTCCTGGGCGCTGGGTGCCGGCGTGCCGGCCGATGCGCTCGACCGGCTGGTCGACCTGGTGCTCGAGCCGGAGCGCTGACCCCGTAGCCGCCAGGACCTGCGTCGGCACCCGGCAACTACCCGGCCGCGCCCCACCGGGTTCGGGCGCCGGGGAAGTCTGGCACCCGAACCCGGTGGGACGGGGACCGGGTCAGGCGGCCACGGTGACCGCCACCGATGCGGCACCGACGACGGGCGAGTTGAGGTGCGTCCCGCCCATCGAGCCGTAGTAGACGGCATCGCCGAAGGCGAACGTCCCGCCGTCGGACGCCACCAGCCAGTAGCCCTTGCCGTCCGGCGTGGCCGTCATCCCCACGATCGGCGAGTTGAGGTGCTTCCCGCCCATCGAGTCGTAGAAGACGGCATCGCCGAAGGCGAAGACCCCGCCGTCGGACGCCACCAGCCAGTAGCCCTTGCCGTCCGGCGTGGCCGCCATGCCCACGATCGGCGAGTTGAGGTGCTTCCCGCCCATCGAGTCGTGGAAGACGGCATCGCCGAAGGCGAAGACCCCGCCGTCGGATGCCACCAGCCAGTAGCCGTGTCCGTCCGGCGTGGCCGCCATGCCCACGATCGGCGAGTTGAGGTGCGTCCCGCCCATCGAGCCGTGGAAGACGGCATCGCCGAAGGCGAAGACCCCGCCGTCGGACGCCACCATCCAGTAGCCCTTGCCGGCCGGGTCGGGCTGATCCGGCGGCACGACCGACTGGTAGGGGGTGGCGGCCATGCCGACCACCGGGGCGTCCAGGTGCTTGCCGCCCATCGAGCCGAGGTAAGCGGCGTCGCCGAAGTTGAAGATGCCGCCGTCGGCGCCGACCTCCCAGTAGCCGCCCTGGTCGGACGTGTGGGCGAGTCCCACGACGGGGGAGTTGAGGCGGCTCCCCCCCATGGAACCGTAGAATCCGGCACTGCCGAAGTTGAACACGCCGCCGTCCGAGGCGGCCATCCAGTAGCCGGTTCCGGCCACGGGGACGTGGAACACCGCCTGCCCGCCGGGGAGCGTCGAGATCGTGTTGCCGGTCAGCGTGGTCCCCTCGTCACCCGCCAGCCAGACGCCGTAGAACTCCTGGCTGATCGAGTTGTTGGTGATGGTCGTGCCCGTCAGGGTCGGTGCGATCGGGCCCGGGATGGTCGTGGCGGCCACGATGATCCCCGCCGGCTGCGGCGGCCCGTCGACCGAGCCCCAGTCATCCCCCGCGAGGGTGTTGGCGTCCAGGGCGATGCCGCTGACGTGGTCGTTCGGCGCGTTGGAGTGCACCACGATGCCGGGGATGAACGACTGGGTCACCGTGTTGCCGTGCACGGTCACCGAGGAGACCGAGGTCCCCGGGGTGTCGGCGGCCACGACGATCCCGCCGATCACCGGGCCGTGGGGTCCGAACTGCCCGATGTTGCCGGTCACCGTGTTGCCGGTCACCGTGGCCGAGGTCACACCGGCGCCCGGATCGTAGGCGGCGATGACGATGCCGCACCCGCCGTAGTTGCCGTCGCTGTGGTTTCCGGAAACGGTCACGTTGTCGGTGGCCGTGAGCGTCCCCGGGTTCGGGGCGCCGGGATCGAGGGGGCCGTCGTCGGCGATCCCGATCCCGCCGTCGGCCAGGTTGCCGGTCACGGTGTTGCCGGTGACCGTCGAGTTCGTCACGCCGACCAATTCGATGCCCTTGTTCTCTGCGATGCCCGCGGTCGGTGCGACCCCGTTGCCCGACACCGTCGAACCACTGATGGTCAGCCCCGAGGTGTCCTGGGCGAAGATCCCGTGGTCGTTGGCGCCGGTGACCGTGTCGCTGTCGAGGGTGATGTTGCTGGCCCCCGGACCGACGTAGATGCCGAGGTCGCAACCGGTGGCGTCGACGGTCTGGCCGCTGTAGGGCGCGGAGCCCGAGTCGATGACGACCTTCGCCGTCAGTCCGGTGGTTCCGGCGGCCGTGCAGGCCGGGATGGCGCCGGCGATGCCGCTCCCCCCGAGTGCCGGGATCACCATCCCCGCACCTCCGAGTCCGGTGGCTCCCAGTGCGACGACGCCGGCGAGGCGCGCCACGCGTTGGATGGTCATGGTCTTCCCCTTTGGTCCGCCGGGCCGATCCGCCCACGATCGGTTGTGCGTCACGAGTCTGGCCGAGGTCCGATCGACATGCAATCGGGTCGTCGCCCCGGGCGGGGGATGCCCACGCCGTGGCCGCCGGTCGTAGGCTGGGGGGATGGACGCCTCGATCCTCGAGACCCTCGCCCTCGGCGTCGTGGTGGCGGTCGGTCTGGTCACCCTCGCCGTCGTGGTCGGCGGGTACCTGCTGTGGCGCTACGCGCGTCGCCGGGTCCGGGCCCTGCGGTCGCACGGGGCCGTCCTCGGTGCCACCGCGGTGTGGAAGGCGGCCGCGTCGAACCGGTGGAACCGCAGCGGCGTGCCCGCCGGCGCGGCCGACGTGTCGGGTTGGTCGTCGACGCGGGTCCGCAAGGAGATGTGGCGATCGGTCGACCGGGCGGCCTCCGCCGTGCGGGCCGCCGACGTCGTGGGCGCCCCGACGGCCGAACTCCCGTCGCTGTGCCGGCGGCTCCAGGACGCCGCCACCGACCTCGACAAGGTGCTGCGTGTGGATCCGGCGGCCCGGCTCCCCGCCGCCCTGTGCGACCAGGTGGTCGAGGTCCTGCGCGCCGCCGACGACGTCCAGCAGGCGGCGGTGGCGTCGGCCGGGGAGGCGAGCGGCCAGCGGGTGCGCGAGCTGACCGAGGACGCCCGCAACGAGTGCACGTACCTCGACGCCGGCCTGGCGTCGTTCCGGGCGGCCGGCGCGGTGTCCCCGCGGTCGACCGGCCTTCCCCCGCTGCCCGGATAGGCCCGGCCCCCTCCGACGTCGGGGCACCGGGGTGAACCCGGGGCGGGAGCCCTAGCGCTCGGCGGTGACCACGTCGGCCAGGACGCCGAGCCCGTCGTCGAGCAGTTCGGGCTCGATCACGAGCGGGGGCAGCAGACGCAGCACGTTGCCGTAGCTCCCGCACGAGAGCGTGATCACGCCGGCCCGGTGGCAGGCGGCCACGATCCGTCGGGCGGCGTCGGGGTCCGGTTCGGTGGTGCCCGGCCGTACCAGCTCCATCGCCATCATGGCCCCCCGGCCGCGGACGTCGCCGATCCCGGGGTGGTCGGCCTGCATCGCCGCCAGGCGCGCCGAGATCCGGGCGCCGATCCGGGTGGCCGCGCCGGCCAGGTCGAGCTCCTCCATCATCCGGATCGAGGCGAGGGCGGCCACGCAGGACACCGGGTTGCCACCGTAGGTCCCGCCGAGCCCGCCGACGTGCACGTCGTCCACGAGTTCGGCCCGGCCGGTGACTGCAGCCAGGGGCATGCCGCCGGCCAGGGCCTTGGCCGTGGTGATCAGGTCCGGCACCACGCCCTCGTCGTCACAGGCGAACCAGTCGCCGGTGCGGCAGAAGCCGGTCTGGATCTCGTCCGCCACGAACAGCACGCCGTTGGCCCGGCACCACTCGGCGATCGCCGGTAGGAACCCCGGTGCCGGGACGATGAACCCGCCCTCGCCCTGGATGGGCTCGACCAGCACGCACGCCGTGTTGTCCACGCCGACCTGCCGCTCGATCTGCTCGATGGCCCGGGCGGCCGCCTCGGCCCCGGTCATTCCCTCCGGGTCGCGGTACGGGTAGGACATGGCGACCCGGTAGACCTCGGGCGCGAAGGGTCCGAACCGGTTGCGGTACGGCATGTTCTTGGCCGTCAGGGCCATCGTCAGGTTGGTCCGGCCGTGGTACGCGTGGTCGAACACCACGACGCCCTGCCGTCCGGTGGCGTGGCGGGCGATCTTGACGGCGTTCTCGACGGCCTCGGCGCCGGAGTTGAACAGCGCGCTCCGCTTCCCGTGGTCGCCGGGGGTCCGCGCGTTGAGCGCCTCGCACACCTCCACGTACTGCTCGTAGGGACTGACCATGAAGCAGGTGTGGGCGAACCGGGCGACCTGGTCGGCGACGGCCTCGACGACCGGCGGGGCGGCATGGCCCACGCCGACCACGGCGATGCCCGAGCCGAGGTCGATCAGCGAATTGCCGTCGACGTCGACGAGGATCGCCCCCTCGCCGCGCTCGATGTAGAGCGGGTAGACGGAGCTGACCCCCTGCGCCACGGCGGCCCGCCGGCGGGCGTCGATGGACGTCGAGCGCGGTCCGGGCAGTTCGGTCACGATTCGACGTGATTGGTCGATCCGGGGCATATCCACGACGGTAAGCGTAGTGGACGACCCCTGATCCTGCGCTGCCCCAACGTGGCGACCACTCCCCGGTGGGAATCAGTTGCCGAAGTTCCAGCCCTCGCCCTGCTCGTAGTGGTGGAGGATGTTCTTGGCGATCAGGATCTTGTGGACCTCGTCGGGCCCGTCCGCCAGTCGGAGCACCCGGGCGGTGAGGTACATGCCGGCCAGCGGCAGGTCGTTGCTGACCCCGGCTCCGCCCCAGACCTGGATGGCACGGTCGACGACCCGGTGGTAGGCGGCCGGCACGAAGACCTTGATGGCGGAGATGGCGGTGCGCACGTCCGGGTCGCCGTTGGCCACCTTTTCGGCGGCGTTGATCGTCATGAGGCGGGCCGACTGCACGTCCATGTACGACTCGGCGATGAACCCCTGGATGAACTGCTTGTCCTTCAGTAGCCCGCCGTGGACCTCGCGGGTGAGGGTGCGGTCGACCATCAGGTCGAACGCCCGCCACATCTGCCCGACCGAGTTCATGCAGTGGTAGACGCGGCCGGCCCCGAGGCGGTCCTGGGCGGCCTGGTGCCCCTGGCCGACGAGGCCGAGGGTGTTCTCGACGGGGACCCGGACGTCCTCGTACCGGATCTCGCAGTGGTCGGAGGTCGAATGCCCGAAGATGCCGATGCCGCGGACGATGTTCACACCCTTGGTGGCCGTGGGCACGATGATCTGGGTCATCTTGCCGGGGGCTCCGAGCTCGCCCGACGGGTCGTTGGCCCGGCACATGACGATGAAGAAGTCGGCGTCGATCCCGTTCGACGTGAACCACTTGTGGCCGTTGATGACCCACTCGTCGCCGTCGCGGACCGCCTCGGTGGTGATGGACCGCGGATCGGATCCGGCATGGTCCGGCTCGGTCATGGAGAACCCCGACTCCATCTCCCCCTCGATGAGCGGCAGCAGCCACTTCCTCTTCTGCTCCTCGGTCCCGTACTTGACCAGAACGCTGGCGTTGCCCGAGTTCGGCGCGGCGATCCCGAACAGGGTGGCGGCGCCGACCGCGTAGGAGAGGATCTCGTACATGTAGGCGAGCTCGAGGAAGTCGAGGCCCATCCCCCCGTACTCCTTGGGGAGGTGGGGCGCCCACAGGCCGGCCTCGTTGACCTTGGCCTTGATCTCCTCGCGCAGCTCGATGCTCTGGTGGCGGGCCCGCTCCCGCTCCTCCTCGTCGAGCTCGCCGGCCCGTCGGGAGCGCCACAGGATCTCCTCGTTCGGGAGGATCTCGGCGTTGATGAAGTCCGCCGTGCGGCGGCGGACGTCGTTGACGGCGGGGTCGAGGCCGGGGATCGGCGTCACGTTGATCGCCATGCGGGTCTCCTTGGTCGGACGGCTGTGGGTGCTCCCGCCATCATGGCCCAGGTCGGCGGAGCCGGCCTCCGGTCGGCGTGCGCCGCGGCCGGGATGCGGCACACCGGGCGGCCGGACCGGGGGGTGGCACGGCGCTACTGTGCGCGCCATGACACCGGCACCGTTCACGTACTCGCCGCTCACCCTCGACCGGCGCACCCTCGACGAGGTGGCCGCGCTGGGGGCCCGGGCGTTCTTCGACGACCCGTTCTTCGTGCACCTGTCGGGGGAGCCCCGGCTGCGGGCCCGCGGGCTGGCGATCTTCATGCGCAGCCACCTGGTCGCCCTGGGCGACACGGCGGTGGCCACCGGAGCCCGCAACGCCGCCGGCCTGCTCGTCGGGGTCTGCGTGTGGCAGAAGCCGGGGACCTATCCGCTGCCCCTCGGGCGCCAGGTGCGCGAGATGGGTGGCTCGGTGCGGGCGATGATCCCGCGACCGGCATCGCTGCTCACGGGACTGCGGTACACGCTGGCCATGGAGAAGGCCCGGACGAAGGACGAGCACTGGTACCTCTGCCTGCTGGCCACTGACCCCATCGCGTGGCGGCGCGGCGTGGGAACCGGGCTGCTCGAACCCTCCCTCGAGCGCAACGACGAGGACGGCCTGCCCTGCTACCTCGAGACCCAGAAGGAGGACAACCTCGCCTTCTACCGTCGGTTCGGGTTCGAGGAGACGGACCGGCTGACACCGGCCAGGGGCGGGCCCCCGCTGTTCACCATGACCCGCCCGGCGCGCTGAGCGACGACGCACCGGGCGACGTGGTCACCGCCGGTCCGGCGGCACCGCAGCGGGCCCGGCGCCCACTGCGGACACCGGGCCTGCGGACATCGGGCCTGCGGTCACCGGGCCAGCGGGCAGCTGCCCCGCGAGCGGGGCCCCCGGCGCGGGCGCCAGCGGCAGGCGCACCGTGAGCGTGGTGCCCTCGCCCTCGACGCTGCGCGCCGATACCGTGCCGCCGTGGGAGGCGACGATGGCCGCCACGATCGACAGGCCCAGGCCGGCGCCACCGTGGAGGCGGGAGCGGCTCGGATCGGATCGGTAGAAGCGCTCGAACACGTGGGCGACCTGGTCCGGGGACATGCCCGGCCCGGTGTCGGCCACCTCGATCACCGCGGCGGTGTCCTCGGCGGCGACGGAGACCTCGGTGGAGGTGCCCTCCGGGGTGTGGGCGCGGACGTTGCCCAGCAGGTTGTCGATGACCTGGCGCAGGCCGGTGGCGTCCCCGACGACCTCGATCGGGCGGGTGGCGGTGAAGCGGACCGGCCAGGCCGGGCCCACCGTCCGGGCGGTCTGGACCGCCTCCGCGCACAGGGCGACGATGTCGACCGACTGTGCCTCCATGGGGCGTCCCTCGTCGAGCCGGGCCAGCAGGAGGAGGTCGGCGACGAGGTGCTCCATCCGTCCGGTCTCGGCGACGATCCCGCGCATCAGGCGCTCCAGGTCCTCCTTCTGCTCGGAGGCCCCTCGGCCGAACAGCTCGGCGTAGGCGGACACGGCGGCGATCGGCGTGCGCAGCTCGTGGGAGGCGTCGGCGACGAATCGCCGGAGCCGGGCGTCCGACTCGCGCAGCCGGTGCTCGGTCGCCACCCGGGCGCTGAACGCCGACTCGATGCGCGCCAGCATCACGTTGAGCGTCCGGGCCAGCCGGCCGACCTCGGTCCTGTCGTTCTCCCCCGGGACCCGTTCGGTCAGGTTGCCCGCGGCGATGGACTCCGCGGTGGTCTCCATGTCGCGCAGCGGCTTCAGCCCGATCCGGACCAGCCAGAATCCGGCGGCCAGGGCAACGAGCACGGCGCCGGCCGTAACCAGCAGCTCGACCACGAGGAGCCGGTGGAGCGTGCTCTCGGTGTCGCCCAGGGGTTCGGCCACCATCAGGACGTCCCCGTTCGACAGCGTCGAGGCCAGGACCCGGAAGGTGGGCCCGTCGGCCTGGGCGGACGGGGCGTCGAAGAACGCCGTCCGGGCACCGTCGGGGGCGGTCGAGAACCCGGTGACGGGCGAGGTGATCGCCGGCGTGTACGCGTGGCCGTCGACGTAGGTGGGGCAGCCCGGGCCGCCCACCAGGGCCCCCGAGGCGGTGCGGATCTCCACGGCCTGTCGCTGGACGGCGTTGGAGGGCTCGTCGGGACCGCCTCCCGATCCGCCGTTCGGACCCTGGCCGGGTCCCGCGAAGCACGGGATGCTCCCGCCGTGGTCGAGCTGACGCTGGAAGATGCCCTGGGACGCCGTCAGCTGCTGGTCGACCCGCTGGTAGAGGAACGACTGCAGCGCCGAATAGGTGACGAGGTCGGCGATCACCAGGGCGACCACGGCGATGACGCCGATGGTGACCAGGAGCCGGGCGCGCAGCGACACGGTCAGTCGGTCGCCGGCTCGCGCAGCGCGTAGCCGACGAGGCGCACCGTGTGGATGACGGGCGGGCCAGCCACCTCGAGCTTCTTGCGCAGGTAGCTGACGTAGGTCTCGACGACGTTGCCGTCGCCACCGAAGTCGTAGTGCCACACGTGGTCGAGGATCTGGGACTTGGACAGGACGTGGCGCGGATTGAGGAGGAAGAAGCGGAGGAGGTTGAACTCGGTGGCGGTCAGGGGGATGACCTGCCCGGCCCGGGTCACCTCGTGGGCGTTCTCGTCCATCTCGATGTCGGCGAACCGCAGGATGCCTCCCTCCTCGGGCTCGGCGCCCATCCGCCGCAGGATGGCGTGCACGCGGGCGACGACCTCGGCGAGCGCGAACGGCTTGGTCACGTAGTCGTCGCCGCCGACGGTGAGGCCCGCCACCTTGTCGTCCACCGCGTCGCGGGCGGTCAGGAACAGGACGGGGACCCGGATGCCGTCGGCCCGCAGCCGACGGGTCACCTCCAGCCCGTCCAGGTCGGGCAGCATCACGTCGAGCACGATGAGGTCCGGCGGGTCGTCCTGGGCGGCGGCCAGTGCCAGGCGGCCGTTGGTCGCCTCCGTCACCTCGAAGCCCTCGTAGCGCAGGGAGGTGGCGACGGCGTCGACGATCGACGGCTCGTCGTCGACGACCAGGATGCGTTGGCTTCGGGTGGGCTCCACGGGTGCTCCTCGGGCCGGGCCGGGGCCCGCTGCG
>DATLRE010000114.1:0-30287 GCA_035534835.1 Acidimicrobiales bacterium | reverse complement strand
CAGGTCAGCCAGCTCTGCCTCGGGGCGATGATGTTCGGCGCCTGGGGCAACCCCGACCACGACGACTCGGTCCGGATCATCCACCGGGCCGTCGACGCCGGCATCAACTTCATCGACACCGCCGACATGTACTCCTTCGGCGAGTCCGAGGAGATCGTGGGCAAGGCGCTCCGGGGCCTCGAGCGCGACCACATCGTGCTCGCCACCAAGGTGCACGGCCCCATGTCGGGCGACCCCAACGCCCAGGGCAACTCACGGCGGTGGGTCGTGGCCGAGTGCGAGCACAGCCTTCGCCGGCTCGGCACCGACTACCTCGACCTCTACCAGATCCACCGGCCGTCGCCCGAGACGGACATCGACGACACGCTCGGGGCGCTCAGCGACCTCGTCCACGCCGGCAAGATCCGCTACGCCGGCTGCTCCACGTTCCCGGCCCACCAGGTGGTCGAGTCCCACTGGGTGGCCGAGCGCCGGGGCCGCGAGCGCTTCCGCACCGAGCAGCCGCAGTACTCGATGCTGGCCCGGGGGATCGAGGCCGACCTGCTGCCCGTCTGCCGGCAGTACGGCATGGGTGTCCTCAGCTGGAGCCCGCCGGCCGGCGGCTGGCTGTCGGGAGCGTTCGGCGAGGGCCGGAAGAACACGTCGCGCCGCTCGGCCATGCTGCCCGAGCGCTACGACCTGTCGCTCCCGATGAACCAGCAGAAGCTGGCGGCCGTCATCGAACTCCAGGCAGTGGCCGACGAGGCCGGCCACTCGCTGCTCGAGCTGGCACTGGCCTTCGTGCAGGCGCACCCGGACGTCACCTGCCCGATCATCGGCCCGCGCACCATGGACCAGCTCGAGTCCCAACTGGTGACGGCCGACATCACCCTCGGCGACGACGTGCTCGACCGGATCGACGGGATCGCACCCCCCGGACAGAACGTCGGCGGCGCCGACCCCGGCTGGGCCCCGCCGTCGGTGACGGACGCCCGCCAGCGCCGACGGTAGCGCTCCCGGTCCACGCCGGTGGGCCCCGCCACCCGTCAGGCCAGCGCGTCGGCGGCGTCCGCCCGGTTGGCCTCCCACCAGCGGCGCCTCCGCTCGTACCGCTCCATGCCGCCCATGTCGTCCAGCATCCGGATGAAGGCGGGGTCGCCGGCCTCGACCCGCCGCTGCACGAAGGACCCTCCGCCGTCCATCGAACGGTCGAGGTGCGCGAGGAGCTCGTCCCGGCCGGTCCGCCCGAGTCCGTAGGTGTCGGCGACCAGCCGCAGGCGGGCCGGCCGGTCGACCGGTCCCCATCCGAGGCGCCCGGCACTGAGGTCGTCGTCGACCGGGACGCACATCCGGGCGAAGGCGGCCAGGTCGTGGACGGGTCGACCCGGAGCGGCGAAGTCGAAGTCCAGCAGTCCGACGGCCTCGCCGTCGCGGAACACGATGTTCTCGAGGCAGACGTCGTTGTGGCAGACCACCGGACCGCCCTCGGGATCGGCCAGCTCGTCGCTCCAGGGGCCGCCACGGATCCCGACCCGGGACGACGCCTCGTGGAACGAGCGGACGAGTGCGGTGGCCGACGCCAGGGCCCCGTCGGCCTGCGCCCAGGCCGGGAACGGAGGGATCGGCACGTCCCCTTCGATGAAGACCAGCCGCTCGTTGCCGTCGGGCTCGACCGCGACGGGAAGCGACGCACCGGCGAACCCGGTGGCCCGGAGCTCCCTAAGGAACGCGTGCACCGTCGCCGAGTGGGGGTTCGACGGGCGGATCACGTACGCCCCCCGCCGGACAACCCGGCCCGCGTTCGCCACCCCGCCGGCCAGCGCCTCGTCCACCTCCCCAGTATGGCGAGGACGGCCACGGTGCGCCGACCGGGGAGTTCCGGCCCGGGCCCGCCGACGCGGACAACTCCCGCTACGTCAACACGGGACGGGACCACGTCGTCCGCCTCCACCGGCCCCGACCGGAGGTCCTCGACGGCACCCGGGTGTCCCCAGGTCCCGGGCCGCTCGACGGACGCGGGCCTACACTGCGCGGAGCGCCCCTCGGACGGGTGCCCAAGGGGGAACCATGACCACGCAGCTCCTGGTGTTCGGGGTGCTCGGCGTCCTGACGACGGCCTACGCCGTCTGGGCCAACCGGTGGCTCTTCGGGGAGCAGGGGGCGGGCTCGGTCGGCGTGATCGAGGCCGCCTTCTACGTGTCCGGTGTCGTCTCGGTGTGCATCGGGTGGTACTTCAACGTGCGCTACACCCACCACGTCGGCTCGCAGGCGAGCTACGTCGCCTACACGAAGGCCCTGTTCGCCAACTTCGCCGCCGACTCGGCGGCCCAGGACTACATCATGGTGAACGTCGTGCTCCTTCCGCTGTGGACCGTCGTCGACGGCCGGCGGCGCGGGATCCGGTCCCCGTGGATCTTCTTCGTCGTCAGCCTGTTCACGAGCCTCGCCTTCGCCATGGCCTTCTACCTGGCGGTCGTGGAGCGTCAGGAGCGGGTGCGGCGGAGGACGGAGCCGCCGGTCGCGCCCAGGCGGTGGGACGGGCACCCGATCGGACGACGACCCCGACCTGACGACGCCGGGAGTTCCTACGACCGGCTGCCCCGGTCCTTGTCCCGGACGCGCTGGCGACCGGCGGCCGCCCGCACGTCCTCGCGGGCGGACCGCTCGGCGACATAGTCCAGGTACCCGTCCCGCCGGGCGCGCGTCAGCTCGCCGGCGGCCACGGCCCGGTCGAGCGCGCAGCCCGGCGTGTCCCGGTGGGCGCAGTCGCTGAAACGGCACTCCTCGGCCAGCTCGTCGAGGTCGGGGAAGCGGGACTCGGCCGCGTCGTCCTCCTCCTCGTCCTCCCACGGCGTGGCCGCCCGGATGCCCGGGGTGTCGATGATGGCGCCGCCGCCGGGGAGCGGCAGGAGTTCCCGGTTGGTGGTCGTGTGGCGCCCTTCGCCGCTCCGACCCACGTCGGCCGTCTCGCGGGACTCCACGCCCAGCAGTTCGTTTGTCAGCGTGGACTTGCCGGCACCCGACGAGCCGAGCAGGACGATGGTGGCGCCCGAGGCGAGTTCGCGGAGCCGGTCGATGCCCTCGCCGGTCACGGCGCTGGTCGTCACCACCTCGATCCCGTCGAGGACGCCGTCGAGCTCGGCCAGGAGCCCCTCGACCGACGCCGAGGTGTCGACCTTGGCCAGCACCAGGACCGGTACGGCGCCGGACTCCCGGGCCAGGACGAGCATGTCCCGCAGGCGGGCGTTGCCCACCCGGGTGTCGAGGGCCCAGGTGACCAACACGATGTCGACGTTGGCCGCCATCTCCTGCGCCTCGTCGCGACCGGACACGGATCGGCGGACCAGCAGGCTGCGTCGGTCGAGCCGGAGCAGCGTCCCGTCGGCGCCGCGGACCAGCCAGTCGCCGACCACGATCGGCGGGCAGTCGTGGAGCCGGACCCGGCGGGTGCCGTCCCGGTCCTGCAGCGTCGCCCAGCCCCGGTCCATGCGGACGACGCGTGCGGCCGTCCCGGGGTCCGTGCCGGCGGCCACCGCCTCGGCGACGCGCCCGCCGTCGAAACCGAGGTCGGCCAGGGGGTGGGGGAGGCTGGCGTCGGGCTCCGTCATCGCCACGACCCTAGGTCTGGCGACCGGGGACGGGCGCCGGGTCGACCATCGGCCCCGCACGGCGTCCCGCTACCCCAGGACGAAGTCGTCCGGGTCGGGCGTCCGTGTCCACGCCCAGTAGTCGACGATCCGCCACGGGCTCAGGACGTGGATCTCCCCGGCCGAGTTCTTGAAGAACGAGTGCTCGATCGACGGTTGCGACCACACCAGACCCTGCATCTCGCGCTGGGACCGCTCGTGCCAGTCGTCGTAGCGCTCACGGCGCGGCTCCATCGTGCGGTGGCCGCCGGCGATCAGGGTGTCGAGGCACTGGGCGATGTAGCGCATCTGGCACTCGGAGTGGAAGATCAGGCTGCCGCCGTGGGCCAGGTTGGTGCCCGGCCCGTACATGCAGAAGAAGTTGGGGAATCCGGGCACGGTGATCCCGAGGTAGGCGGCGGGCCGCTCGCCCCACATCTCGCGGAGGTCCACCCCGTCCCGCCCGACGATCGTCATCGGGGCCAGCACCCGCGTGGCCTGGAATCCGGTGGCGTAGACGAGTACGTCGGCCGGATGGCGCACGCCGTCGACGGTCACCACGGCGTCGGGCTCGACGTGGTCGATGGCGGTACGGACCAGGTCGACGTTGTCGCGGGTGAGCGCGCCCAGCCACGCACCGTTGTCCTGGAGGGTCCGCTTGCCGGTGGCCGGGTAGTCGGGAACCACCTTGGCGACGAGTTCGGGGTCGTCGCCGACCTGGCCGACGATCCAGTCCGTGAACATCTGCCGGGTGAACTCGTTCGTCTCGCTGACGGCCCGCTGCTGGTCGGGGTAGTCGGGATCGACGCGGGCGGCCTCGAGCCCCTTGTCACACCCGGGCCAGAAGATCAGGAACCGGTACCACCGCCCGTAGAAGGGGAGGTGGCGCAGCGCCCACCGCACGCCGGGCCCCACGGCGGCGTGGTAGTTCGGGTTCGGGAACATCCACTGGGCCGTCCGCTGGAACACGGTGAGGTGTCCGACCGTCGGAGCGATGGTCGGGGCGATCTGGAACCCGCTGGCCCCGGCCCCGATCATGGCCACCCGCCTGCCCGTCAGGTCGACGTCGTGGTCCCACCGTGCGGAGTGGAACGCCGGACCGGCAAAGGTGTCGGCCCCGTCGATGGCGGGCACGTTCGGTCGGTTGAGCTGGCCGACGGCGGAGATCACCGCCCGGGCCGTCAGCACCTCCTCGGACCCGTCGGCCGCACGCGTGCGCACCGACCACGTGGCCGACCCGTCGTCCCAGGTCGCCCCGAGCACCTCCGTCTCCCAACGGACGTGGGCGCCGATCCCGTGCTTGTCCATGACCGACTCGAAGTAGCGCTGGAGCTCGGGCTGCCGGGCGAAGTACTCGGTCCAGTGGTCGCTCGGCTCGAAGCTGTAGCAGTAGAAGTGGTTGCCGACGTCGACCCGGGCCCCGGGGTAGGAGTTCTCCCACCACGTCCCGCCCACGCCGGCGTTCTTCTCGACGATGGTGAAGGGGATGCCGGCCTCCTGCAGGCGGATCCCGGCCAGCAGTCCGGACTGGCCGCACCCGATGACGACGACCGGGAACGCGGCGCGGGCATCGGGGTCGCCCACCGGCTCGACCCGGCGGGCGTCGCGCCCGTCGAGCTCCATCTCCTCCATCAGGAGCGGCACGTACTCCTCGGGCACCTCCTCGCACACCAGCCACGTCATCATCTCGTGCAGCAGGTCGGCCGAGATCGGTTCCGGCTCGGGGCACCCCCGGTCGCGGTAGTCCCGGATCACCTCGAGGGCCAGCGCACGGGCTTCGGCCCTGTCCTCGTCGGTCATGTAGCCCTGGACCTCGTTGAGGAACAGCCCGGCGGGCCGGAGCCGGCCCCGGATGATCCCCGGATCGCCGGACATGTGCACGAGGGAGAGCAGCAGTGTGGGGATGCTCACGTCGAGGAGCGCCTGGGCGATCTCCTCGTCCGGCGTGTCGAACGGCTCACCGGCGTGGGGGTTGCGCATGTCCGGACCTTTCGCGGGGTTCCTGGTGACCCGGGGCCGGTGCTGCTCCACGCCACCGGGTCGGATCGGTGTGCCACAGTACTCAACGACCCGACCCGGCGACCCGGGTCCGCCGACGACCCGACCGGGGGGACCGTGCTGCACGTGATGATCGAAGGACCGGGGAGCGTCCGGGTGGCCGAGGCGCCCGAGCCGACCGTGCCCGGGGCGGGCGGCGCCGTCGTCTCGGTGGACGCCACCGCCATCTGCGGCTCCGACATGCACTTCTACGATGGGGACATCGACCTCGGCACGGGGATCCCGGTGGGTCACGAATTCCTCGGCACCGTGCTCGAAGTCGGACCCGACGTCCGGCGGTTCCAGGTGGGGGACCGGGTGCTGACGGCATCCGTGGCCGGTTGCGGGGTGTGCGACGGCTGCGCCACCGGCGACCCGGTCCTGTGCGTCGAGGGGCCCAAGGTCTTCGGCTCGGGCATGCTCCCCGGCGGTCAGGCCACGGCGGTCGCCGTTCCGGCCGCCGACTTCCAGCTGATGCGGATCCCCGACGGCATGGACGACGAGGCCGCCCTGCTGCTGACCGACAACCTCGCGACCGGTTGGGCCGGTGCGCAGCGGGCCGACATCCCGCCGGGGGGCACGGTCGTGGTGCTGGGCCTCGGTGCGGTCGGGCTCTGCGCCGTGCGCTCCGCCCTGGTCCTGGGCGCAGCGCGGGTCCTGGCCGTCGACCCCGTGGCCGGACGGCGGGAGCGTGCCGCCGACTCGGGGGCCGAGCCGGTGGACGGCCCGACCGTCGAGGCCGTACTCGAGGCGACCGGTGGCCGGGGGGCCGACGCGGTCATCGATGCGGTGGCCCACGACGCCACACTGGACGACGCGCTGTCCTGCGTGCGGGCCGGGGGCACGGTATCGGTCCTCGGGGTCCACGACCTCCAGCCCTACCCGCTGCCCGCGCTCGCGGCACTGTTCCGCAGCATCACGTTCCGCTTGACCACCGCACCGGTGCACCGGACGTGGAAGGAGCTCGTCCCGCTGGTGCAGCACGGACGTCTCCGGACCGACGGGATCTTCACCCACGAATTCGCCCTCGCCGATGCCGTCGCGGCGTACGCCGCCGTGGCCGAGCGCAGCGCCGCGTGCGTCAAGGTGTTGCTGCGGCCCTGACGGCCGGCCATCCGGCGGGGTCCGGCACCCGGCGCACCGGTGTCGTAGTGTCTCGGTGGCGCCGGTCTACGACGCACCGGGGGACGCTGCTCGGGGGAGCTGGCGAGGGCACGGGGTGGTCCCGGGCCGGCAGGGTCACGACGAGCAGTGCGGATCAGGGGGAAGACAGATGGGGATCGATCGTACGGAGCAGCGCCGGGCCCGGAGTGGCATCCGTCGCCGGGGTGCACTGGCGCTGGCGGTGCTCGCCATCGGGGGCGGCACGCTGACCGCCTGCTCCTCGACGAGCAGTTCGAGCACCGCCACCACGGCTGCGTCGTCCTCGTCGTCCGGCAGCTCGTCCCGTGCGCCGATACCGGCGTCGGCCTTCACCAGCACGACCGGACTCACGTCCTCGACGGTGAAGATCGGGAACGTCTCCACCGAGACGGCCGGCCTGTTCACCGGGTCGCTGGTGGGCACACAGGCCTACGCGGACTATGTGAATTCGACGGGTGGGGTGAACGGACGCAAGCTGGTCGTGGACTCGCTGGACGACCAGTTCACGGGAGCCCAGAACAAGCAGCAGACCCAGGTCGCGGTGGACAACGATTTCGCCCTGGTCGGGAGCTTCTCGCTCGAGGACAGCTTCGGCGAGACGGTGCTCGCGCAGAACCCCCAGGTGCCGGACGTGTCGACGACACTCGACCCCGCACTGATCATGTTGCCGAACACGTTCAGCGCCAACCCGACCGGACTGGGCTGGCCGACCGGACCGCTCCAGTACTTCAAGAAGAAGTACCCGACGCAGGCGCTGCACACCGCGGTCCTCTCGTCGGCGTTCCCGTCGGCGCTCGCCAGCTGGAACCTCGAGAAGCCGGTCCTGAAGCAGGCCGGGTACCACCTCGCCTACTACTCCGAGGTCCCGATCACCCAGACGGACTTCACTCAGAACGTGGTCGACATGCGCAAGGACGGCGTCCAGCTGGTCTACATCGACCAGCTCCCCGAAAACTATGCGGGCGGGCTGCTGCAGGCGCTGAACCAGCAGGACTTCCATCCCGTCCTCGTGATCGGGACCGCTTCCTACAGCGAGGCGCTCGTGTCGGCTGCGGGCGGTCCTGCAGCCGTCAACGGCAGCAACATGGAGATGCCGAACGCGCTCTTCCTGGGGGAGGACGCATCGCAGATCCCGGCCGTCGGTACGTTCCTGAAGTGGGTGCAGAAGGCGTCGCCGGGCTTCAAGGCCGACTACTACACGCTCGCCGGCTGGGCCAACACGCAGCTGTTCGTCCAGGCGCTCCAGGCGGCCGGGAAGAATCCCACCCAGGGGTCCGTGCAGCAGCAGCTCCGCAAGATCACGTCCTTCGACGCCTCGCACCTGCTCGCTCCCACGAATCCCGCGGAACGCAAGCAGGCGACCTGCTACCTCATCGCCAAGGTGGTCAACGGCCAATTCGTGCGCTCGGACGATCCGCCGGTCACGGGGCCCACGTTCGGCTACCGGTGCGACGGCGGCTTCATCGCCAAGTCCGCCTGAGTCCCGGCACGAACGGCCCGGCGGGCTACGGGCGGCCGGGCCGCAGCTCGACGGGCGTGCCCCGGTCCTCGAACGCGAATGCCGCTCCGGTGCTGAACCTGGTCAGGAGCACGTCGTCCGACTCGGGCACCGGTTCGGCGCCGCGGACCACCTCCACGACCAGGCCGGCGTCGTCGTCCTCCACCGGTTGGCAGCGGAAGCGGTCGTCGAGCACGCGCACGATGGCGTCCAGCGGTCCGAGGTGGTCGGCGTCGAGCATGGAGGGCCACGCCCCGTCGGCCATGGCGCCGGTGTCCCGGCCGATGCGGACCGTCAGCCGGTCACCGAGATCGACGTCGCACCGCACGTACCCGTAGGGGAGCAGCCCGGGATGCAGGCCAAGCAGGGTGGCCGCACCCTCCAACGTCGGTGCAAGGCCGAGGGCGTCCCGGAACCGCTCGGCGGCCACGCCGGCCACGCCCGTGAACTGGTGCCGGCCGAAGTCGACGGCGTCCTCGGGGAGCGCGGTCCGGGCGGCGACGGCTGCACGGAACGACAGGGCCAGCAGGTGGCCCTGCAGGCAGACCTCGTCGGTGATGCGCCGCAGCGCGGAGGCCGACCAGTCGGCGAAGTCGAGGTCGGCGAGGAGCGGACCGGCGTAGTCGTGCCGGCCCGGGTCGTCCGGGTCGATGGGGGCCAGCTCGAGGGTCGCGGCCCGGGTCACGGCCATCGCCTTCGTCTCCTCGGGCACCGGCACGGCCGGGTGGTCGTCGGCGATGGTGACCGTCCAGGCGCAGTGCGGCGAGCGATCGGACGGCACCCGGGGTGGCCGGTGGACCGGTCGGACCTGGGCTCGGGGATTGGACGCGGTGGCGGTGGCGTCGAAGGTCGGGTCCTCGATGTCGTGGCACATCGCCTTGACGTAGTCGGGGCCCATCGGCTCGACGTCCATCAGCGCCCCGCAGTGGTCCAGCCAGAACTCGCCGTGGTCGTGGTCGTGGACCACGAAGCGGAAGTCCATGAACTGGGGCGGTGCACCCACGTCGATCTGCATCCCCTTGAAGATCGTCTCGACCGAGTCACCCTCGAACCCGAGAGCCTGCTGCACCCGCCGCGTGTAGACGGGGCTGGCCCCCATCCACTCCTCGATGGCGATGTCGCGCATGCCGTCGCGGCCGAATGCCCCGATCAGATGGGGCATGCCGGCCCGATCGATGAGGTGGCCGGCCAGCAGGTACTCGGGGACGAGGCGCGCCAGCTGCTCGCGGCTCAGGCGGTCCAGGCCCGGACCCGACGTCACGACAGTGCTCGTTCGATCATCACGCCGCCATGGTAGGGCCGACCTGGACACGTGTCCAGACGCATTGCTGGACAGGTGTCCACTTCGGGTCGGTCGACAGGTGTCGGGGCGCGGGAGCGCGCCGGCGACGGAAGGCGTGACCTCCGGGATCCACGGGGTTCCCACCTGTCCCGGATGACCCGATTCCGCACGCGCCGTTGGTACGATGAGCGGACCAGAGAGAGGAGGTGGTCCAACTGAGCGATCAACGTTTCGGGACCCTGGAGGTGGCTGGCCGCTGAGGCGGCTCGCTGTACCACCTGGCGAATCCCAGCCAGACACCCACCGGGCGACCTAGCCGGACCGTGGTCCCATCCGGCGCCTCACGGGGCTCCCGGTGTCCAACGCAGCAACCGTAAACCGATGGGCGCCTCTCCCGAGGCGCCCATCGGCGCGTCCCGCCCCCGAAGCGCCGATCGGCGCGCCCCGCCCCCGGGACGCCGGACCGATGGGTCAGGGGCGCATCGTCGTCTCGTCCACGTCGAGCGCCGTGCGCACCTCGTCGGCCACGTGGCGGCCGACCTTGCGCCGGGCGACGAGCCGGTCGAGTTCGTCCCGCTCGACGGCGATCACCTTCCGGCGCAGCACCACCTCGGCGTCGAGCGTGGGACGGGTGACCTCACCGGTGCCGCCGTCGGGCCGCGGGGCGCCGGCACCCCCGTCGTCCCCGTGGTCGCCGAGGGTGTCGAGGCGCCGGTCGACGTGGTCGAGCAGTGCCTCGTACCCGGTCCGCAGCCGCTCCGTGACGTCGTCGGGCGTCCCGCTGTCGGCGGCCAGGGCGTCCATCCGGGTCAGGGCCAGGACGATCAGCCGCCGTCGCGCCTCGGCCGCAAGCACCAGGTCCTGCTCGCCCTGGCTGACCAGGCCGAGCCTCCGGATCAGCGGCGGCAGGGTGAGGCCCTGGCCGACCAGGGTGGCGACGATGACGGCGAACGTGAGGAAGAGGACCAGGTCCCGTTCGGCGAAGTTCGCCGGAAGTGCGAGGGCGGCGGCGAGGCTGATGGCACCCCGCATCCCGGCCCACCCGACCACGGTCGTCTCCCGCCAGGTCGACGGCGTCCGTTGGCCGGTGCTCAGCAGGTGCCTGCCGCCGGGGAGGAGCCGGACCCCGAACATCCACGCCAGGCGGAGCACCACGACCGCACCCACCACGGACAGGGACTCGACGACGAGGGACTCCGACGACCGTGCGGTCAGTGCCTCGAGGACGGGGCGGAGCTCGAGGCCGACCAGCAGGAAGGAGAGTCCGGTCAGCAGGAAGACGATGAGCTCCCAGATCTCGCGTTGCTGCAGCCGGGCCCCGGCGGTCAGGGACCGGGAGCCGTACCGGCCGAAGTACAGGCCGCACCCGACCACGGCCAGCACGCCCGAGGCACCCACCTTGTCGGCCGGGAGGTAGGCGGCGAAGGGCAGGATGAGGAGCATCGTGTTCTCGATGACCGGCGTCTCGGTGACCCGCAGCAGCCGCGTGCCGGCCCACCCGATGGCAAGGCCGATGCCGACGCCGGCCGCCACGGCGAAGAGGAACCGGGCCGCCACGTCGGCCACGGTCAAGGTGGTCGCCAGCGATGCCACGGCAAGCTGGTAGGCGGTCAGTGCGGTGGCGTCGTTCATGAGCCCTTCGCCGCCGAGGATGGTGACCAGCCGGCGGGGGAGCCCGAGCTTGCCGGCGATCTGGGTGGCGGCCACCGAATCCGGCGGCGACACGATCGCCCCGAGGGCGAAGGCCTCGCCCCAGCCCGACTGGGGGACCAGCAGGTGGAAGACGACGGCCACCAGCGTCATGGTGGCGAGCACGAGGCCGACGGCCAGCAGGAGGATCGGCCGCCAGTGGGTGCGCAGCTCGCGAGCCGAGGTGTCGAGGGACGCGTCGTAGATCAGGGGCGGTAGGAACACCAGCAGGACGAGGTCGGGTTCGAGCTGGACCCGGTGGGCGAAGGGCAGGATGGCCACTACCAGTCCGGCGATGACCAGCAGGATCGGGTAGGCGATCCGCAGGCGGTCGGCGACCGTCGCGATCACGACGATCCCGATGAGCAGCCCGAGGATCTCGGCGATGGTCACCGGGGCACTCCCCGCGCCCGGCGTCGTCGGGGCCGGGCGGCCCGGCGGTCGGGGTGCGTCACGCCCAGGGGCCGAGGACGGGCAGTTCGGGTCGGGCGAGCCGCCCGTAGAGCCAGGCCAGCTCGTCGCGGGGGTCGAGCGCACCCTCCGGCGGGGGCGTGCCGCCCCCGGGCATCCGTACGGCCGTCCCGGCACGCATCTGGGGGAGGTGGGCGGCGACGAAGGCGTCGGACCAGTCGCGGCGCGTCGGTCCGGTGCCGAGGTCGACGAGGTGGACCTCTACTTCGAGCCAGCGCCGGCCCGGCAGTTCGGCGAGCGGTCGCTCCCGCCCGTTGGCGTCGCGGGAGATGCCGGTCCAGGCCCGGTCCGGAGCGGCGGCCCACGCCCCGAGCATCCGCGCCGACGACATGGCCAGGTCCTCGAGGACGGAGGCGGCCCGTCTGTCGGCACCGGCCTCGATCTCGGCGGCGCGTCCTGCCAGACCGCCCGGGTACTGGTCGACGACCAGCCCCTCGACGGCGGCCACCGCGCGCCGTACGTGGCTGTCGGCGTTGCGGGCCAGGTGGGTCAGCAGGTGGCCGATGGTCCAGCCGGGCAGGAGGGAGGGCGATCGCATGGCGGCGTCGTCCAGGGCCCGGACGGACGCGAACAGGCGCGACTCCGCCTCGCTCACCCGTTCCAGGTCCTCGACCGGGGCTGCGAGGCGGTCCGCCATGCCGGACAACCTACGCGCGCCGGTCCGTGCCGGCCACGACCGGGGACCGGCCCGGGGCCGCCGGTGCCCGGGTCCCGTCGGGGCGGTGCGGCGGCCGACCGTCGCCCGGGGCGGGTCCGGCTCAGCCGCGCGGCACCAGGGCGAGCTGGCGCGACTGGGCGATCAGGCGACCCCGCTCGTCCCAGATCTCGCCGTCCTCCTCCAGGAACCCGGCGGTGACGAACCGGGTCGTGAACCGGCAACGGAGCCATCCCGGGGCCGGGCGGTCCCGGACGTGCGCCGTGAGTTCGACGGTCGGCGTCCAGGCCACCGGGAGGTCGGCGTTGAAGATGGTCGGCGGGAAGGCGTCCAGCGCGCAGAGCAGCGCCACGGTGTCGACCGCCTCGCCGTCCGGCAGCCGGAACCATCCGTGCACCCGCGGGACGCCGCTCCGCTGCCCGGTGGCGAAGCCGGCGTCGTCGGGATGGAGGTAGAGCTCGACGTTGGCCATGAAGGGAGGGGGGAACGTCTCGGTCGCCTCGATGAACACGCACCGGTCGGGCGGCGGGAGCTCGGGAGGCGCGCCGTCCACCAGCAGGTCGACCGACTCCCCGTCCAGGTCGCCGAACGTACCCAGGACGGACAGCAGGGGTCGGCCCCCGGCCGCGAGCAGGGCGAACGCGTCGGTGAACCGGTGGCCTTCCTTCAGGACGCGGGTCTCCACGGACACCGGGCCGGGCCGCCCGGGGGCCAGGTAGTGGGCGGTGACGGTGACCGGGTCCGTTCGGCCGGTGGCGGCGAGCAACGCCCGGGCGCCGATGGCGAGCAGGTAGCCGCCGTTGGCGTTGCCCCCGATGTCCCACCCGGGTCGGATCTCCCCCTGCCACGCGGACGGGCCCGCCGGGGTGACCGCGGTGGCTGCGGCGAACGGACCCCCGGTCATGCCCCGTCCCGCCCCGCGCCGGTGGCAGCGGTCGCCGGCGACCCGGCGGCGGGCGGGGCCGTGCCCGCCCCGAGGCCCGCCGGGTCGACCCCGATGCCGCCCGCCGAACTGCTCGCATAGGCGGCGAGCGCCATCCGCAGCACCTCGGTGGCCTCGTCCGCGCCCCACAGCAGCGGTCCGTCGCCGGTCCGGAGCCACCGCAGCCAGTGATGACCCGAGGCCCGGAAGCTGCTGGCCCAGTCGTCGTCGAGGGCGTGGTGGGCGCGCAGCTCGCCGTCGCGGTAGACCTCCAGGCTCGGTTGCTGGATCCCCCGTGCCGTGCACCGGTTGACCCGGGCGAAGCCGCGCCGTCCGGTGACCTCCCACCGCTCGTCATTGGTGTAGTAGTCCGAGCGCAGGTAGAGGTCGACGGCGAGGGTGATGTCCCAGATGCCGCGTACCCCGCTGGTGTGCTCCCACATCACCGTGGTGGGCGCGTCCACGGCGATCCCGGGGACGACCTCGGTGGAGCCCACCCAGGCCCGCACCTCGCGGACGGGACCGAAGAGCCACAGCGCCGTCGACAGCTTGTGCCAGCCGTCGTCGAACAGGAGCGTGCCCCGGCCGCGTCCGGCCTGCTCGAACTGCCAACGGTAGGTGTCGCCGGGCACGTCCCATCCACCGAGCCCGCTCGCCACCATCTTCAGGTGATAGCCCCCGACCTCTCCGATCTCGCCGGAGTCGACCACCTCCTTCAGCCGCTGCAGCGGTTCGTAGAAGAGGTAGTTCTCCATGACCCGCAGGATGCGTCCCGACGCGGCGGCGGCCTCCGCCATGCGCGCGGCCTCGGCCAGGTCGTTGCCGATCGGCTTCTGCACGTTGACGTGCCAGCCGTGGCCGAGCATGGCGACCACCTCGTCGCAGTGCAGGGGGATGGGCAGGAGCGCCTCCACGGCGTCCACGTCGAGTCCGCTGGCGGCCAGCTCGTCCACCGAGGAGAAGACCGCCGCCTCCGGCCAGTCCGCACCGCGCTGGCTGCGGCGCTCCTCGCTGGGGTCGACCAGGGCCACGACCTCGACATCGGGGTTGTCCCGGTAGGCCAGGACGTTGAGGTCGTAGATGCGGCCGAGGCCGACGAACGCGGCCCGGACCGGCCGGTCGAGGGGAACAGAGGTCACCGCAGGACGGTACCGGCCCCGGCCCGGTCGTGCCTCCCCGGTCCGGCGGTCCACCTCCGACGGGTCAGTTCCCCCCGAGGACGGTGGGCTCGACGCCGTCCCACAGTCCGACCGGTGCCTTGCCGACCGGGTAGTGGCCGGGCTGGCGACCGGACGACATCTTCTCGATGCGGGCCGTCATGCCGGGACTGAGCGCGTCGTCCTGGATCATCTCGATGTAGGTGGCCGTCGCATTGCCCACGTCGAAGAAGTCGCGCTGCCAGCTCCACTGGTGGTTCCCGCCGTAGCGGAACCAGCTGCCCCCCAGGCCGGCGATCTCGTAGTGGCTGCCGTCGGGTCGCGTGGCGTCGGCGACCTGCTTCCACAGCCCGAGGATCTCCCCCTGGACCTCGTCGATGAGGATCCGCATGTAGGGGTAGGTCCACCCGCCGAGGCCCTCCATCTCGAGGCCGACGGCGTACTCGCGGATCTGGTCGCGGCCTACGGCCATGAACTCGTCGTTCGGTCCGACGTTCCACCCGTAGGTGGCGTCCTCCGTGAACATGTCTGCGAGTGGCAGCCAGTTCAGCTCCTCCTCGCACCTCCTGTTGAGGTCCAGCCAGCGCTGCATCGTCTCTTCGAGCTCACTGCGGGGGTACGACGGCACGGGGCAACTCCTTGTCGGTGGTTCGGGTGGTTCGGTTCGGGTCGGGTGGTTCGGGTGGTTCGGCTGGGGTCGGGCAGGACGCTCAGTCGTCCACGATCGAGAGGGCGTGGGTGGGGCAGAAGCGGACGGCGGCCTCCACGGCGCCGCGGAGGCCGTCCGGCGGGGACGGGTCGAGCACCTCGACCAGGTGGTCGCGCCCGACGGCGAACACGTCGGGGGCCTCGGACTCGCACACGCCGTGGCCCTGACACAGGTCGGCGTCGACCACGACCCGCATCAGCCCGCCGCGCCGTCGCCGGCACCCGATCCGCCGCTGCGGGCGACGGTCCGCCGCCGGTAGCGCACCACGCAGGGCTGCTGGAGCTGGACGACCATCTTCGAGTGGTCGTTGCGGTAGGTCTCGGGTGGCTGGGCCAGTTCGAACTCCCAGTCGAGCAGCAGCACACTGAAGATCGCCTTCAGCTGCATCATGGCGAAGGCCTGGCCCACGCAACGGTGACGGCCGGCCCCGAAGGGGATCCACGTCCACGGGTTGAGCCGGTCCTCCTCGCGGGGTTCGAGGTACCGGGCCGGCCGGAAGGCCTCGGGCTCCGGGAAGTCCTCGGGGATCCGGTTGGACACGGACGGGCTGGCCCCGACCATCTGCCCGGCACGGATGGCGAAGCCCTCGCACTCGAGGTCCTCCTTGGCCACGCGCAGGAGCAGGATGAGCGGCGGATGCAGCCGGAGCGCCTCCTTGATGGCGGACTCGAGGTGCGGCATCTCGCGGAGCGCCTGGTAGCTGACCTCGGCGCCGCCCGCGTACAGATCGGCCAGCTCGTCGTCGACGACTGCCATCTCCCCGTCGTTGCGTAGCAGCTCGATGAGGGTCCAGGCAGCGGTGCCCGAGGTGGTGTGGTGCCCGGCGAACATCATCGAGATGAACATGCCCGTCACCTCGTCGGCCACGAACCGGTCGGAGCCGTCCGGGTTCTTGATCGACATGAGGACGTCGAGCAGGTCCCGGTCGTCCTCGTCGGCCGGTGCCGGCTCGACGGCCCGGCGGTCCATGATCCCCTGGACCAGCTCGACGAGGCCCAGCCGGGCGGCGTCGCGCTTGTGGAAGCTCTCGATGTCGGCGTACGGGTCGACGTAGGCGATGGCGTCGGTGCCCTTCTCGAGGTCGTGGTACAGCCGGCCGAACCGCTGGTCGAGCTCACGGCGGAACCGGGGGCCGATGAGGCAGGCCGACGACGTGTAGATGGTCAGCTCGGCGAACCAGTCGAGGAGGTCGATCTCCCCCTCGTCGTCCCAGGCGGCGACCATCTCCTCGACCTCGGCGGCGATGGTGGCGGCGTGGCCTCGCATGAACTTGTCGCGGAGCGCCTGGTTGTGGAGCATCTCGCGCCGACGCTCGGGCGAGGCGTCGAACACCACGCCCTCGCCGAACACCGGGGTCATGAACGGATAGGCCTCGGCCTGGTCGAGCACCTCCTCGGGTGACCGGAAGAACAGCTCGTTGGCCTCCGCCCCGCTGAGCAGGACGACGTCCCGGTCGGCGAGCCGGAAGATGCCGACGTCGCCGCACTCGGCACGTACCCGCTGCATCAGGCCGATCGGGTCGACCCGCAGCTCCTCCAGGTGGCCGGTGGCGCCCTCGCCTCCCGATACCCGGGTGGGCTGGCGTTTTCCGGTGTCGACGGCCATGGTGTGCTCCTTCTCCTCAGTCGGCCGGCGGCGCGAGGGGCGCCTCCGGCTGCAGTTCGACGACGGTGGCGTGCACGCCGCGGGGGAGCCCCACGACGGCACAGACGGCCTGGGCGACACCCGCCGGCCGCATGAAGTTCGAGTGGCGGGCGAATCCCCAGGACGCCCACTGCTCGATGACCTCGGCGGTCACGTCCGGGTCCCAGTCCATCCCCATGCCGGTCAGGGTCGGCCCCGGTCGCAGGATCGTGGCCCGCACGCCGGTCCCCTCGAGCTCCATCTGCAGCGAGCGCACGTAGCCCTCGAGACCCCATTTCGAGGTGACATAGGCGGCCATGGCGGGCCGGGGCCGCTCGGCGACGTCGGAGGTGACGAAGACGACGTCTCCCCGTCGGCGGCCCACCATGTCGGGCAGGAGGGCCCGGACGAGCCGGTGTGTGCCGGTGATGTTGACGGACAGCACCCCGTCGAGCGCAGCGGCGTCGGTGTCGAGCACGGCTCCCGCCATGTTCCGGGCGGCGTTCGACACCACGATCTCGACGGCCCCCAGGGTGTCGACGGCCGCCTCCGCGAACCGTTCGACGGACGCGTCGTCGGCCAGGTCGAGGTGGATGGCGACGGCCTCGCCGCCGGCGGACCGGATCTCGGCCGCCGCGTCCTCGCACTCGGCCACCCGGCGGGCCCCGAGGACGACGGGGTGGCCGAGTGCGGCCAGGGCGGCGGCGGTGGCCCGGCCGATGCCCGACGACGCGCCGGTGACCACGGCGGGCCGGAGGTCGGGGTTCGGGGGGAATCGCGGCATCAGCGCCGCACGACCGTGGTCGGGAGTGCGGCGAGGCCCCGGACGTTGATCGAGTGGACCCGGTGGATGCCCTCGGGGTCGACGTCGTAGTCGGCCACCCGGCCGACCAGCTCGCCCAGGGCGATCCGGGCCTCGAGCCGGGCCAGCGGCGCCCCCATGCAGAAGTGGCGCCCGCTGCCGAAGCTCACCAGCTTCGAGGTGTCGCGGTCGAGGTCGTAGCGGTCGGGATCGGGGAAGACCGAGCCGTCCCGGTTGGCCGAGCCGGCCAGCAGCAGCACCCGCTCGCCCTCGGCGATGGTCGTCCCGTGCAGCTCGACGGGTCGACGCGTGACCCGCAGGAGCATCTGGCTCGACGTGTCGAATCGCAGCGTCTCCTCGGCCCAGTCGCCCACGCGGGCAGGGTCGGCGAACGGCTTCGCCCGCTCGTCCGGGTTGCGCCACCCCCAGTACCAGGCGTTGGCGAGGAGCTTGGTGGTCGTCTCGTTGCCGGCCACCACCATGAGGAAGAGGAAGGCGACGATCTCCTCGTCCGTGAGGCGGTCGCCGTCGATCTCCGCGTCGAGCAGGGCCGAGGTGAGGTCGTCCCGGCGGTGCCCGCGGCGCTCGTCCACCATGGCCTGGTAGTAGACGACGAGCGACAGTGCGGCCTCCATGCCCTCGGGCGGGACGTCGAACACGCCGTCGTCGCGGTGCAGCACGAGGTCGGCCAGCCGGCGCAGCTCGGCACGGTCGGACACCGGCACGCCCACCAGCTCGGAGATCACGTCCATCGGCACCTTGCCGGCGAAGTCCTCGACGAAGTCGAAGGTGCCACGCTCGAGCGCGGGGAGCAGGTGCTCGAGGGTGATCTCGCGGATGCGGCCCTCCATGGCGTTGACCTTGGTGGGTGTGAACCCCTTGCCCACCAGCGAGCGCATCCGGGTGTGCTTGGGCGGGTCGAGGGCCAGGAAGGACATGGTCCGGTGCGCCTCGGGGCTGAATGCGGACGGGTCGAGGGACACGCCCCACGAGTTGGAGTAGCTGTCGACGTTGCGGAAGGCGCCGAGCACGTCCTCGTGCCGGGACAGCGCCCAGAAGTCGAACTCCTCGCTCCGGTACACGGGTGCTTCGGCGCGCAGGCGCGCATAGGTCGGGTAGGGATCCTCGTGCATGTCGTAGGCGTAGGGGTTGTACGTCACGGGACCCGGGAGTTCGACCGTCGTCATCGCCGTGCGCCCTCCGCCGTGACGGCCGCCCCGGCGACGAGCAGCTCGGCCGCGTCCGCCACGAAGGCCGGGATGTCGAGGAACGGCCGGTGGCCGGTGCCCGCGGTGAGCAGGGCGCCCGAATAGGAGGCCTCGAGCACGCGGACGACCCGGGAGTCGGCATCGGGACCGACGGCGGCGGCCAGCCGACGGTGGGTGAGTGCCCCGATCCGGTCGCGCAGATGGGCGACGTCCGGGTTCGGGCTGATGAGGGCCATCGTGCAGGCGTCGATCAGGGCGGTGCTCTGACCGGCGAAGGGGATCATGTCGCGGATGGTGCGCTCGACACGGTCGGCCATCGGCACCGCCGCGTCGGTGTCGACCGGGGGGAGTGCCTCCATCCGGCGCCAGAGCACCTCGGCCAGCAGGTGGTCCTTCGAACTGAAGTACGTGTACGCCGTCGCCGGCGCGACACCGGCCCGCCGGGCCACGGTACGGACCGTCAGTCCGGCGTAGCCTCCCTCCTCGGTCTCCTCCTCGGCGGCGCGGACCAGGTTGGCCACGACCTCGGCCTGCCGGGCGGTCAGCCGCCGACGGGTCGCCTCGACGTCGGCCTCGGGGAGGTCCTCGTCGGGCAGCGCGGCCGGGGCGGTCACGGGCGGCATCCCGCGACCCGGGCATTGGAATCGGTCATGTGTCCATACTATAGTCCAGACACGTGTCCAGCAACGGGGGAGATCCAGTGTCCGCAGAATCGCACGCGCCGACCGGCGACGCCCTTCCGTCGATCGGGGTGATCGGGCTCGGCGCCATCGGAGACGGGGTCGCCACCAGCGTCCACGCCGCCGGGCTCCCGCTCGTCGTCTGCGACGTGCGGGCCGAGGCCACCGGGCGACACGCCGGCCACGCCACCGTGGCCGCATCGCCGGCCGACCTCGCCCGGGCGTCCGACGTCGTCGTCGTGGCCGTGGTCGACGACGCGCAGGTCCGCTCGGTGCTGTCGGGACCCGACGGGGCGCTGGCGGCCGGCGGTCCCGGCACCACCTTCGTGGTCGTGAGCACGATCACCACCGCGTGCGTGGCCGACATCGGCGCCGAGGCGGCGGCCCTCGGGGTCCCCGTGGTCGACTGCGGGGTGAGCGGCGGACCGTCGGCCGCCGCCACCGGACGGCTGGTGTGCATGGCGGGGGGCGATCCCGACGTCATCGCCGGTCTGGCGCCGCTGTTCGACGCCATCGGATCCCTGACCGTCACCATGGGCCCGTTCGGTACGGGGCTGGCCGCCAAGCTGGCCCGCAACCTCGTGCAGTACGGCGGATGGCTGGCCGCCTACGAGGGGCAGGTACTCGCCGAGGCGGCCGGCATCGACCTGTCCAAGCTGGCCCAGGTCGTCCGGGCGAGCGACGTGCTCATCGGCGGGGCCTCGACGCTCATGTTCCGCGCGACGGTGGCGCCCTTCACCGAGGACGACGACGCCGGGCTCGTGGGCGCCATGCGCTCGGGTGCCGCGCTCGCCCACAAGGACCTGCGGGCGGCCCTGTCGCTCGCCGCCGACCTGGACCTGGACCTGCCCCTGGCGGCGATGACCGAGGCACACTGCGACGACATCTTCGGCGTTGCCGGAGTGAAGGAGGACGGACGATGAGCACGACGGACAGCGCTACCGGGGTCGGGGAGGAACGACTCCTGGTCGACGGCGTCCTCCGGCCCGCCCGATCCGGAGCGGTGTTCGAGACGGTCAACCCGGCGACCGGCGAGGTCCTGGGGGTCGCCGCCGACGGCGACGCCACCGACATGGACGACGCCATCGGTGCGGCGCGCCGGGCCTTCGACACCACCGACTGGTCCACCAACGTGGCCCGCCGGGTCGCCGGGATCCGCCAGCTGCAGGAGGCGTTCGAGCGCAACGCAGACGCCATCCGGGCCCTGACCGTGGCGGAGACCGGTTCGCCGCTGTCGTTCACCTACTCGGCCCAGCTCGACGTGCCGGTCGGCTCGCTCGGATGGGTCGCCGACCTGGCCGAGTCCTATGCGTGGGAGACCGACCTCGGCACGGCCGAGCCGCTCGGCATCCCGTCCCACCGCTGGGTGCGACGGGAGGCGACCGGGGTGGTCGGCGCCATCACCCCCTGGAACGTGCCCCATCAGATCAACCTGGCCAAGCTCGGGCCCGCGCTGGCCGCCGGGAACACCGTCGTCCTCAAGCCGGCCCCGGACACCCCCTGGTGCGCCACCGTGCTCGGCCGGCTCGTCGCCGAGGAGACCGACATCCCACCGGGCGTGGTCAACGTCGTCCCGTCGTCGAACCACGCGTTGGGGGCCATCCTCTCCACCGACCCGCGGGTCGACCAGGTCAGCTTCACCGGATCGACAGCCACCGGCCGCAAGGTGATGGCCTCGGCCGCCGAGACGATCAAGAAGGTCTTCCTGGAGCTGGGCGGGAAGTCGGCCTTCGTGATCCTCGACGATGCCGACCTGCGGGGGGCGTGCGCGACGGCGGCCTTCACCGTGTGCACGCATGCGGGTCAGGGGTGCGCCATCACCACCCGGCTCCTCGTACCCCGGTCCCGGTTCGACGAGGCCGTCGAGTCGACGTCCAAGGTCATGGCCATGCTGCCGGCCGCCGACCCGACGGACCCCGGGACCATGTGCGGCCCGTTGATCAGTGCCCGCCAGCGCGACCGGGTCGAGGGGTACCTGGCACTGGCCGAGGAGGAGGGCGGGTCGTTCGTGCTCGGCGGCGGCCGTCCCGAGGGCCTCGACCACGGATTCTTCGTGGAGCCGACCCTCATCGTGGGCCTGCCGAACTCGTCGCGCGTCGCTCAGGAGGAGATCTTCGGCCCGGTGCTCGTCGTCATCCCCCACGACGGGGACGACGACGCCGTCGCCCTGGCCAACGACTCGACCTACGGCCTGTCCGGCTCGGTGTGGGGCGGTGACCGCGACCGGGCCGTCGGCGTGGCGAACCGGATCCGTACCGGCACCGTCGGCATCAACGGCGGCCTGTGGTTCAGCCCCGACGTGCCCTTCGGCGGGTATAGACAGTCCGGCGTGGGGCGGGAGTCCGGTGTGGCCGGGTTCGAAGAGTACCTGGAGACCAAGTCGCTGGCCGAGCCGGCGTGACCCGGCCGTCCGTCCGGCACCGGGAGCACGGAGCGCGAAGAGGAGTGGAGGCACGATGAGTGGAGCATCCGGAGGGGCACGCGCCGCGGGCCGGGCCAAGATGGACGAGGTGTACGGGTTCAGCGTGGACCCCGACACGGTCGAGGGCCCCTACGTGGACGTCACGGTCGACCACCTGTTCGGCTCCATCTGGACCCGAGAGGCACTGGACGTCCGGGACCGTCGGATGCTGACCATCGGGGTGCTGGCCGCCCTCGGCCAGGCACCGTTGCTCGAGATCCAGTTCCGGGCCGCCCTCGAGCGGGGCGAGCTGTCCGTGGAACAGGTCCGCGAGATCGTCCTGCACCTGGCCCACTACATCGGCTGGCCGCTCTCCACCGGGGTCAACGCCGCCGCCGAGAAGATCATCGCCCAGCGTGCCGACGCGGCTCCGGCCGCCGGCGCCCCGACCGAGGAGTCCCGACCATGACCGGTGCCGCACCCACCACCACCTTCGACTTCACCGGAAGGGTGGCCGTCGTCACCGGCTCCGCCGGCGGGATCGGCCAGGCCTACGCCGAGGCGCTGGCCGCGGCGGGGGCCTCGGTCGTCGTCGCCGACATCGACGCCGACAAGGCGGCCGCCGTCGCCGAGGGGATCCGATCGTCCGGCGGCTCGGCCACCGCCGTGGCGGTCGACGTCGCCGATCCCGTATCGGCGGAGGCGATGGCCGCGGCCGCCGTCGCCGAGTTCGGCGGCATCGACTACCTGGTGAACAACGCCGCCATCTTCGGCGGGATGAAGCTCGACCTGCTGCTCACCGTCGACTGGGCGTACCTCAACCGCTTCCTGTCGGTGAACATGCTCGGCGCCCTGAACTGCGTCCGGGCGTGCCACCCGGCCATGAAGGCCCGGGGTGGCGGCGCCATCGTCAACCAGTCGTCGACCGCCGCCTACCTGTACGCCGGGTTCTACGGCCTGGCCAAGGCCGGCGTGAACTCGATCACGCAGCAGCTGGCCCACGAGCTCGGCGGCGACCGTATCCGGACCAACGCCATCGCCCCGGGGCCGATCGACACCGAGGCGTCGCGGACCGTCGTGCCCGACGCCTTCATGCAGCCCATCCTGGCCGGACTCGCCCTCAAGCGGATGGGCCAGACCTCGGACCTGGTCGGCATGTGCCTGTTCCTGCTGTCCGACGAGGCGTCCTGGATCACCGGCCACGTGTTCAACGTCGACGGCGGCCAGGTGGTGCGGCCGTGAGTCCGACCGGGGGTCCCCTCCGATGACCGTCGGGGCGGACGGTCCGGACGACCACCGGATCGAGCTCGAGTTCCTCGACGAGGTGCTGGTCGTCGCCTTCGACCGGCCCGAGGCGCGCAACGCCTTCGACTCGGCCATGTACCGGGCCGTTGCCGGCGCACTGTCCGGCGCCCTCGAGGACGACGAGGTCCACGCCGTGGTACTGACCGGTCGGGGCACGGTGTTCACGTCCGGCCAAGACCTGCGGGAGATGGTCGCGATCGCCGGCGGCGACACCGCCGCCGGCACGGGCCTGGGGTTCCCGGAGCTCCTCGACCTCCTGATGCGCTTCGACAAGCCCCTGCTGGCCGCCGTCCACGGGGTCGGCATGGGCCTCGGCTGCTCGATCCTCGGCCACGTGGACCTGGTGCTGCTGGACGAGCACGCCCGGCTCCGGCTCCCCTTTGCCGAGATGGGCGTGCCGCCCGAGGCCGGCTCCAGCGTGCTGATGCCCGCTCGGATGGGATGGCAGCAGGCCGCGGCCGCACTGCTCGCCTCGGAGTGGATCAGCGCCGAGGCGGCCGTGGCGTCCGGGCTGGCGCTGCGGACGTGCCCGGACGGGACGGCCCTGGCCGAGACCCTCGAACTGGCCCGCACCATCGCCTCGTTCCCGCCCCATGCCACGCGTCAGATCAAACGGCTGATGCTGGCCGGACGGGGGACGGCGGTGTCCGACGCCCGGCGCCGCGAGGAGGCGGCGTTCGCCGCCCTGTTCGCCGACCCCACCATCAACCCCGGGGCGCGCCTGGCCGCGGGACTCGGGGACTGAGCGGCCGTGCGCCTGGGCGTCACCTGCTTCCTGACCGACCGCGACCTGGCGCCGGCCGAGCTGGCCACGGCTGCCGAGGAGCGCGGGTTCGCCTCCCTCTTCGTTCCCGAGCACACCCACCTGCCGGTGCGGGCGGACACCCCGCCGGCCCTCGTGGACGGGGTCCGGGCCGACGACTACAAGCGGAGCCTCGACCCGTTCGTGTCCCTGGCCACGACGGTGCCGGTGACGATGCAGCTGCGGCTCGGGACCGGCGTGGTGCTGGCCGCCCAGCACGACCCCATCGTGCTGGCCAAGCAGGTCGCCACGCTCGACCACCTGAGCGGGGGACGGGCCGTGCTGGGCATCGGCTTCGGATGGAACCGCGCCGAGGCCGCCGACCACGGGGTGGACTTCGCCGCCCGGCGGCGGGTCGCCCGCGACCACGTCCTGTGCATGCAGGCCCTGTGGCGCGACGAGCAGGCCGAGTACCACGGGGAGTTCGTGGACCTCGACCCCTGTTACAGCTGGCCCAAGCCGGTCCGGGGCCGGGTGCCGGTGCTGCTGGGCGGCGCGGCGACACCGGGGAACTTCGCCGCCGTGGCCGAGTACGGCGACGGGTGGATGCCCATCGGCGGCTCGGGGCTGGCCGAGGCGGTCCCCGCGCTGCGGCGGGCATTCGAGGAGGCCGGCCGCGACCCGGCCGACGCCCGGGTGATCCCCTTCGGGACCGTCCCGACCGATGCCAAGCTCGAGCACCTCGCCGGGCTCGGCGTCGACGAGGTGGTCCTGCGGGTGCCGGCGGGCACCCGGTCCGAGGTGCTGGCCGTCCTCGACGGCCACGCCGGATTCGTGGAGCGGTTCGGTGGTGCACATGACTGACAGGTCGGCAAGGATGCCGACGGATCCGGACGAGCAGCCCCGTCGGACCGGACCGCCCGGCCGCCCGTGGAGCGGAGGGGGACGCGAGGAGCTGGCTGCCGCCGTGCGGCGGCTCATGGAACTGACCGTCACGTCCGCACCCCCTCCGGGGGTGCTGGCCGAGGTCGCTTCCCGGGTCGAAGCGGCCTCGGACGCACTGGAGTTTGCCGTCCCCGACGACAGCGAACCGGTGCCGAGGTTCGCCGGGTACGACGTGGCGATCGAGGAGCGGGCCGGACTCACCGACTCCATGCCCTTCGACATGGTGGCCGGTCCGTGCAATCCGCTGGCCCCGCCGATCGAGCTGTGGTTCGATCCCCCGCTGGCCCGTGGCCGGGCCGTATTCTCGCCGACCTACGAGGGGGCGCCCGGCTGGGTGCACGGGGCGGCTCTGGCCGCGGCCTTCGACATCATCCTGACGGCCGCCAACGTGCTGGCCGACGCAGCGGGCCCGACGGTCGAGCTGACGGTCCGGTACCGCAGGCCGACCCTCATCGGCGTGGAGTCGCTGTTCGAGTCCCAGGTGACCGAGGTCACCGAGCGCCGGACCCACAGCCGGGGCGTGCTGCTGCAGAACGGGAAGGTGACCGTGGAGGCGGTCGGGGAGTTCGTCAACATCGACCGGGACAAGATCGCCGCCCTCCACCGCATGCGCACGCGCCACGACGAGGCGGGGTGAACCGCCCGTCGAGCGGCGGCCGCCGCCGTTCTCTAGAGTTCCCCCCGGCGCACCTCGCCGGGAGGACGGGTCCGAGACCTGCCGGTGCGGCAACGACCAGGGGGAGATGACGATGCAACGAGCCACGCACCACCCGGCGACGGAACGGAGGCGCGGGACCGCGGTCCTGGCGGCCACCGTCCTCGTCCTGGCCGGCAGCCTGACGGCCTGCTCGACCGTCAAGCCGGCCGCGTCGACCAGCACGTCGTCGGTCGGGTCCTCGGGCATCCCGTCCTCGGCGTTCCGCGACACCACCGGCATCACCGCGTCGACGGTGCGGGTCGGCAACGTGTCGACGCTGTTCGCCGGCCTGTTCAAGGGGGCCCTCGTCGGCACCCAGGCCTACGCCGACTACGTGAACTCCACGGGCGGGGTCAACGGACGCCAGCTGCTCGTCGACTCCTACGACGACGGCTACCAGGGCGCTCCGAACAAGCAGGCGCACCAGCAGGTGCTCCAGAAGGATTTCGCCGCCGTCGGAGGGTTCTCGCTGCAGGACAGCTACGGCGAGACGGTGGTGGCCGCCAACCCGGGTCTCCCCGACGTGACCGTGCCGCTGGACCAGACGTTGTCCGACCTGCCCAACCTGTTCAGCCCGGACCCGGGCGCAGTGGGCTGGCAGCTCGGCCCCCTCGAGTACTTCAAGTCGAAGTACCCGGCGGACGTGAAGGGTGCCGGCGCCCTCATCGCCGACCAGCCCTCGGCCATCACGAAGTGGGGGGGCGAGAAGGCGGCCATGCAGTCCATCGGCTACAAGGTCGTCTACGACCCGCAGTTCGACATCACGCAGACGGACTTCACCCAGAACGTGGTGGCCATGCGCCAGGCCGGCGTCAAGATCCTCTTCCTCGAGCAGATGCCGGCCAACTACGCCGCCGCCGTCGTGAAGGCGTTGGACCAGCAGAACTTCCACCCGCAGGTCGTCTTCGGGGTCTCCACCTACTCCGAGTCGTTGGTCCCGGACTCGGGCGGGGCGGCCGCCATCGACGGCGCCTACATGGAGGGCCTCACCTCGCTGTTCCTCGGCGAGGACGCGTCGACCATCCCCGCGGTGAACACCTTCCTCACGTGGGTCCAGAAGGCGTCGCCCGGGTTCAAGCCTGACCTCTACACGCTCTTCGGATGGCTGTCGGGCCAGCTGTTCGTCCAGGGGCTGCGGGCCGCCGGCGCCCATCCGACCCGGGGTTCCGTGCTCCAGCAACTGGCCAAGATCACGTCGTTCAACGGCGACAACCTGATCGCCACGGCGAATCCGGCGGGCAAGGTCCCGGCCAGCTGCTACGTGATCTCCCAGATCGTCCAGGGCAAGTTCCAGCGGCTCGACGACCCGCCGGTCAACGGGCCGACGCACGGCTACCGGTGCGACGCGCCCTACTACTACTTCCCGCCGAGGAAGTAGCCGGGACATCGACGTCGGACCAGCCGTAGGCTGGTTCCGCAATGTGTGGACGGATCGCCCTCTACTCGGAGCCGGACTTCCTGGCCCGGGTCTTCGACGCCCAGCTGGCACTCGGCGTCGAGCCCGACGCCCGACCGAGTTGGAACATCGGGCCCATGCGGTCGGTCGTGGGCCTCGCCGAGGTGCCCGACGGCCCGTCGTCGACCGGCGGTGACGGCGTCCACCGGGAGCTCGGCCGTTACCGCTGGGGTCTCGTGCCGTCCTGGGCCAAGGATCCCACCATGGGCAACCGGACCTTCAACGCACGGGCCGAGACGGTGGCGTCCAAACCGTCGTTCCGTGCCGCGTTCGCCGCCCGCAGGCTCGCCGTGGTCGCCGACGGCTTCTACGAGTGGAGGTCAGAGCCCGGAGCGACCAAGCAGCCCTACTACTTCACCCGTGCCGACGGACAGCCGCTGGCGCTCGCCGGGCTGTGGGAGCAGTGGTGGGGAGGTCGGGACGCCGCGGCACCGCCGGACGGGGAGCGGCCGGCACTGCGCACCTGCACGGTCATCACCACCGGGGCCGGACCCGACATGGGCGACATCCACGACCGGATGCCGGTCGTCCTCGATCCCGCCGTGCTCGACGAGTGGCTCGATCCGGCGAACCGGGACGGGCCCGAACTCGAATCGCTGCTCGTCCCGTCCCCCGCGGGCACGCTGGTCCACCGGGTCGTCGGACGCGAGGTCGGCAACGTGCGCAACGACGGACCGGGGCTGATCGAGGAGCTCGTCGAGGGCTGAGCGGGTGTGGGCACCGGCCGGACCCGGTCGAGGTCGGCCCGGCCCCGACCCGGACCTCCCCGACGTGGCGCTCGGCCGTGGGCGTGGGCAGGTTCGGCGTCCGCTCCGACCCGGGGAGGATCCGCCGTGGCAGGATCCTCCCATGAACGACTGGGGGGCATTCGTGTACGGGGACCCGTGCCGGGAGTGCGGTTTCCGCTGGACGATGCCGCCCACCGACGCCGTGGCTCTGGTCTCCGGCCTGCCGCCCGCCCTGGCCGGGACGCTCGCCGGGCACTCGGGCCACGAGCGCCACCCCGAACTGGCGTGGTCGGTGGCGGAGTACGTGGTCCACGTGGCCGACAACCTCCGGATCTGGGCGGAGCGGCTCATGGGGGTGGTCGGCGGGGCGTCGCCAAGCGTCGGCGGCTACGACGAGCGCGACCTGGCCCGTGCCCGCAACTACCGGGCCATTCCCCTTCCGGCGGCGATGTGGTCCCTGACCCGGTCCGTGGACGACTGGCGGAGTGCGGTCGGGCGCGCTCCCGTCACCGGCACGGTGCTCGTGCATCCGGAGCGCGGTGACCTGACGCGAACGGACGTGGTCCTCGCCACCGCCCACGACGCCTGGCACCACCGGGCGGACATCGGGCGCATCCTCCGGGCTCCGGAGCCGTGACCGGGGCCGTTCCGCCCTACGGACGTGGGGGCCGGCCGGCGTCCGGGCCCGGCGGCGGACCCGCCGTGACCGCGCTCGCCACCACCGAGACCCCCAGCACGAGGACGATCACGACCAGGGTGACCGCGGTCGAGAGGTGGACGGCGTCGGCGGCCAGCATCTTCACACCGATGAACACGAGCAGTACGGCCAGGCCGTACTTGAGATACCGGAACCGGTCCATGGCACCCGCGAAGACGAAGTAGAGCGCCCGGAGTCCGAGCACGGCGAATGCGTTCGAGGTGAAGATGATGAAGACGTTGGTCGTGACACCGAAGATCGCCGGAATCGAATCCGACGCGAAGATGAGGTCGGTGACCTCGATCGCCACCAGCGCCACCAGCAGCGGCGTGCCGAACAGCCGCCCGTCGATCCGTGTGAAGAACCGGTTGCCCACGTAGTCCGGGGTGATGGGGACGACCCGCCGGACGGCTCGGACGGCGAGGCTGCGCCTCGGGTCGGCATGGCTCTCCCCGCGCAGCATGCGCAGTCCTGCGACGACCAGGATCGCACCGAAGACATAGAGGATCCAGCTGAACCGCTCGAGGAGGGCCGCACCGCCGGCGATGAACGCCCCCCGCATGACGAGCGCGCTCATGACGCCGAAGTAGAGGACGCGGTGCTGCAGGCGGGCGGGGACGCCGAACGAGGCGAAGAGGAGGGCGAAGACGAAGATGTTGTCGACGCTGAGCGACTTCTCGATCAGGTAGCCGGCGAAGTACTCCTGGGCGACGACGGAGCCGTACACCACCCCGAGCAGGACGCCGAAGGCCACGCTGACGCCGATCCATGCGGCGCTGGTCGCCACGGCTCTGCGCAGGGTCGGTTCGTGGTCCCCCCGGTTGCTGAGGAAGTCGAGCGCCAGCAGGAGCACGATGAACCCTCCGACGGCGAACCAGCTCCACAGCGGCGCGGTCATCTCGGGGTTCCGGAGCCGGGCTGCGGTGGGGTCGGCCGGAGGCCGGGAGGGCCCGCCTCGGCAGGAGTGCCGTGGGTCACGCGAAGAACCTACGTGACGCGCAGCCGCGCGGGAGCGCCGGCGAGGACGCGGGGGTCGGGGAGGAGGTCGACGGGCGCCGGCGGAACCTGTGCACGCCGTGCCGGTAGAGTGCCGGCGTGACCGAGCACGCCGATACGAATGACGCCGTCTGGAAGTCCGATCGCGGGGTGTCGCACTGGGTGTCCACGGCCGGGGACCGCGAACGTCGCCGGGTCGACCAGCGCCGACTGATGGCCGAACTCCTTCCCTTCGACGATGCCGAGCCCTTCATCTTCGTCGACCTGGGCGCCGGCACCGGAGCCGCCGCCCGTGTGGTCCTCGACCGCTTCCCGGGGTCCCGGGCCGTCCTCGCCGACTACTCCGTGCAGATGATGGAGCAGGGACGGCGGGAGCTCGCCGCCTACGGCGACCGCTTCACCTACGTCGAGTTCGACCTCGCCCGCGGCCCGTGGCCCGAGGGGCTCCCCACGGAGGTCGACACCGTGATCTCGTCGCTCTGCGTCCACCACCTCCCCGATCCGCGCAAGCGGGCGCTGTTCGGCGAGATCCTGGAGCACCTGGCCCCCGGGGCCTGGTACCTGAACTACGACCCGGTCACCGCCGGGGACACCGTCGTCGAGGAGGCCTGGCTCCGCGCCGGCGACCGTGAGGACCCCGAAGCCGCGCGCAAACGGCTGAACCGCTCTCCCGAGGAGCAGGAACGCTACGAGAACCATGTCCGCTACATGATCCCCCTCGCCCCCCAGCTGGACATGTTGGGCGATGCCGGGTTCGAGGCGATCGACGTCTACTGGAAGCAGCTCGACCTGGTGATCTACGGGGGCCGCCGACCCCGTGGGCCCCGCTCCTGACCTCG
>DATLRE010000113.1:0-11314 GCA_035534835.1 Acidimicrobiales bacterium | reverse complement strand
CTCCGACGAGGAGGCGGAGTCCCGCTTCGGGTTCCTCATGGGGGCGTTCCGCTACGGCGCTCCGCCGCACGCAGGCTTCGCCTTCGGCATCGACCGGCTCGCCGCGGTGCTCGCCGGGGAGGAGAGCATCCGAGAGGTCATCGCCTTCCCCAAGACCCAGTCGGGATCCGACCCGATGACTGGGGCCCCGAAGCCCATAGCCCCGGGTCTGCTGGCCGACGTCGGGCTGCGGCTGGCCCCGGCCAAGGACTGATCGCCCACCGGTGGCTGCTGACGATCTGTTCTCCGACGCCGCCGACCAGCGCTTGGCGTCCCGGGCCCCATTGGCCGCCCGGTTGCGGCCCCGGACTCTCGACCAGATCATCGGCCAGCAGCACCTGATCGGGCCCGGGGCCCCGCTGCGGGCGCTCATCGAGTCGGACCGGTTGACCTCGGCCATCCTCTGGGGCCCGCCCGGCACCGGTAAGACCACCCTGGCCTCGGTGGTGGCCGCGGTCACCGCCAAGCACTTCGTGCCCCTCTCGGCGGTAAGCGCCGGGGTGAAGGACGTGCGGGAGGTGGTCGACGGTGCCCGGCGGCTCCTCGGCGAGCAGGGCCGGGGCACCATCCTCTTCCTCGATGAGGTGCACCGGTTCAACCGCGCCCAGCAGGATGCCCTGCTCCCTTCCGTCGAGGAGGGCCTGTTGGTGCTGATCGGCGCCACCACCGAGAACCCGTTCTTTCAGGTGAACGCCCCGTTGCTCTCCCGCTCCACCCTGTGGCGGTTGGAGCCGCTGTCCGAGGAGGAACTGGCGGTGGTGGTGGCCCGGGGTGCCGACGCCGAAGGCGGGTCGGTCGAGCCGGGCGCGGTGGCCGCCCTGGTCGGTCTGGCCGATGGCGATGCCCGGGCCGTCCTCACCACCCTCGAGGTGGCCCTGGCCCTGGCCGGCTCCCGGGCGGTGACCATCGAGGACGTGGAGCGGGCCCGCCACTCACGCCTCCAGCACTACGGCGAGGACGCCCACTATGACCAGGTCAGCGCCTTCATCAAATCGGTGCGCGGCTCCGACCCCGACGCCGGGCTCTACTGGCTGGCCCGGATGCTGGAGTCCGGCGAGGACGCCCGCTTCATCGCCCGGCGCCTGGTCATCCTGGCGAGCGAGGACGTGGGGGAGGCCGACCCGCTCGCACTGGTGGTGGCCGATGCCGCCGCCCGTGCCGTGGAGTTCGTGGGCCTGCCCGAGGCACAGCTCAACCTGGCGCAGGCCGTGGTGCACCTGGCGTGTGCCCCGAAGTCGAACCGGGTGACGGTCGCCCTCGGCCGCGCCCGGCGCGACGTGCGCGAGGCGCCGAGGGGCGACGTGCCCACCCACCTGCGCGACGCCCACTACCGGTCCGCCGCCACCATCGGCCACGGCGAAGGCTACGACTACCCGCACGACCATCCCGGTGCGTACGTCCCCCAGGAGTACCGGCCGGCGGCCGTGGCCGGTACCACCTACTACGAGCCGAGCGACCGCGGCCACGAGGCCGTCGTGGCGGACCGGCTCCGGACGTGGCGCGCCGGGGGAGTGGGATCGGCGGACACCCCCGATCACGCCCCGCCCGGCGCCGGGGGGACCGGGTCCGAGGAGTGAGTGGACGGGTCCGCGCCGGACGGCCGCGCCGAGCACCGGGATCCCGGTTGGGCAATACTCGCCCGGTGAGGAAGTCCGGCTCCCGTTCGACGGCGGGTCGAGCGGTCCGGGTCGCGCTCGTCGTCGCCCTCACACTGGTCGCGGTCGCCGGCACCTCGCGGGCGGCGTCGGCCGCACCCGGCACCGCCACTCCCGCCGACGGGAACGGGCCTCGGACGCCGCTCATCGGCAGCGTGGCGCCGGTCCCGTCCGGAGCCGCGGTACTGGGCCCGACGGCACCCACCACCCGGGTCACGGTCGACGTCGCGCTGCGTCCCCGGGACCCGGCGGCCCTGGCCGCGTTCGCCCGGGGGGTCTCCACCCCGGGCGATCCCCGCTACCACCACTACCTGCCCGCCGGGCACCTGGCCGCGACCTTCGGACCGACGGCGGCGGCGCTGCAGGCCACCCGGGACTGGCTCGCCTCCACCGGCCTGACCGTCGGAGCGACGACTCCCGACGGCCTCGTGGTCCCGGTGACCGGGACCGCCGCCCAGCTCGAATCGGCGTTCGCCGTGCCGCTGGTCCAGGCCCGGCTGACCGACGGGCGCACCGTGCGCCTGGCCACGAAGGACCCGTCGGTCCCGTCGACCCTGGCGGCGGCGCTCCAAGGGGTCCTCGGCCTGTCGGACCAGGCGATCGCCCGGCCCCACCTGACCGCCCCGGTCCCGCTGGGCACGGCGCCCGCCGGCCCGGTCCCGGGTGCGGGGGCACACCTGATCGGACCCCAGCCCTGTGCCGCCGCCTCCGCCGCCCGTCCGCCGGGCACCGTCAGTCCGCGCACGGCGACCGATCTGGCCTCCACCTACGGCCTCACCTCGCTGTTCGCCGGAGGGAGGAACGGATCCGGTCAGACCGTCGGGATCTTCGAGCTGGAGCAGTACACGCCGGCCGACATCGCCACGTACCAGGCCTGCTTCGGCACCGACGTGCCCGTCACCGACACGCTGGTCGACGGTGGGGCCGGCACCCCGGTCCAGTACGGCGAGGCCGCGCTCGACATCGAGGTCGTGGTCGGCCTCGCCCCCGGCGCGTCCGTGCACGTCTACACCGGACCGAACGACGGGTCGAACGGTGCCCTCGACACCTACCGGCGGATGGTGGCGGACGACACCGCCAAGGTCCTCACCACCAGCTGGGGGCAGTGCGAGTCGCTCCTGGGGGCGAACGCGGCGCTGTCCCTGCAGGCGCAGCTGGCCGAGCAGACGGTGTTCCAGCTGGCGGCCACCCAGGGGCAGACCGTGGTCGCCGCCTCCGGCGACTCGGGGTCGAGCGACTGCTACCCGACGAACCCCGTCCCGGCGGTCGCCGTGGACGACCCCGCGGTCCAGCCCTTCGTCACCGGTGTGGGGGGGACCGTGCTGACCGGGATCGCCGCCGACCATCCGACCGAGGTGGCCTGGGGCGGCGCCGCCAGCAGCGGCGGGGCCGGTGGCGGCGGCAACTCGATCACCTTCGCCGCCCCCGCATGGCAGCAGGTCGCGGCGGCCCGGTCCGGGCTCACCTCGTACACCTGCGGGGCCGGCTCCAACCTCCAGTGCCGGGAGGTCCCGGACGTCTCGGCGTCGGCGGACCGGGCCTACGGCGACGTGGTCTTCTTCAACGGGGTCTGGTACGTGTTCGGTGGGACCAGCATGGCCTCGCCCCTCTGGGCCGCCCTCGTCGCCGACATCGACCAGGGGTGTGCGGCACCGGCCGGCTACCTCGATCCGACGCTCTACGAGCCGGGGGCCGCCGGGGACTTCAACGACGTCACCACGGGGAGCAACCTGCTGCCGCCACTGCCCGCGGTGTCGACGACGGCGTTCCCCGCCACCACCGGTTACGACATGGCCACCGGCTGGGGCAGTCCCCGGGCGGTCGCCCTGCTGGACCTGCTGACCGGTGCCGCGTCGGGCTGCCCGACCGTGACCGGGCTCACCCCGGCGGCGGGCCCGTCGGTCGGTGGCAACCAGGTGGTCGTCACCGGATCGGGCTTCGGGAGCGCCGTACCGAGCGTGGCCTTCGGCGGCACCCCGGCCACGGTGCTCGCGCACGATCCTGGCGGCACCTCGGTCACCGTGGTCGCTCCTGCCCGTGCGGCCGGTCCCGCCGCCGTGACCGTCACGAGCGGTACCGCCGTGGCCGGCGGGACCAGTCCGGCGACCGCGGTGTCGACCTACACGTACTTCGCCCCGGAGGTCACCGGGGTGACCCCGGCCAAGGGCCCGGTCTCGGGCGGGGGGACCGTGGTGATCACCGGTTCCCGGTTCGACCAGGTGCAGTCGGTGACGTTCGGCGGGCGTGCCGCCACGTTCCGGGTGGACTCGTCGGCCGCACTGACCGCCACGGTCCCCGCCGGCGCGGCCGGCACGGTGGACGTGCTCGTGCAGGCCCAGTCCGGGACCAGCACGCCGGGTGCGCAGGCCCGCTACACCTATGCGCTGGGCGGCTACTGGATGGCGGCCAGCGACGGCGGCATCTTCGCCTTCGGCGGCGCCGGGTTCCACGGATCCGCGGCCGCCCTGCCGCTCGGCGCACCGGTCGTCGCCCTGGCACCCACCTCCGACGACCAGGGGTACTGGATGGCGGCCAGCGACGGCGGCATCTTCGCCTTCGGCGACGCCCCGTTCTACGGGTCCACCGGCAACCTCGTCCTCAACCGGCCGATCACCGGGATGGCCCCCACCTGATCCGTGCCGCCGACCCGACCCGCCCGACCCGACCCGACGGGGTGGGGGCGGGGCGATCTACACTGACACGATCATGACCACTGGAGAGATCGCCGTCCTGGTGGCCAGCATCGCCTGCGCACTGGCCGTCGTCGGCCTCCTGGTCGCACTCGCCTCGCTGCGGCGCGAGGTGACCCGCGTGGGCGCCCTGGCCGACGACCTCAAGCGCCGTACCGTTCCCCTGGTGGCCGACGCGCACCGCGTGGTGGACCAGGCCGCCACCGAGATGGAGCGTGTGGGCGCGGTCCTCGACTCGACCGAGTCGGTCCACGCCACCGTCGACTCGGCCTCGCGGCTCGCGTACCGGGCCTTCGCCAATCCTGTGGTCAAGGTCCTCGCCGTCCGGGCCGGTGCAGCCAGCGGCGTCCGGCGCCTTGCCGGCGGCCCAACCTCCGAGCGGACCGCGCCCGCCGGACCTGCCGCACGGCGCGACAGGAGTCGGTAGCGATGCCCCGCCGCAGCGTGTGGCTGGTGACCGGTGCCGTGGCCGGTGCCGCGTCCTCGCTCTACGCCGAGCGCAGGCTCCGGCGCACCCTGGAGGCAGCGTCCGCCCGGCTGCAGCCCGATGCCCTGGCGGGCGAGGTGGGGCGGACGGCCAGGCGGGCGGCCCGCAGCACCGGCGGGCGGGTGCGCGATGCGCTGTCCACCGGTCGCGCCACCATGCACCGCCGCGAAGAGGAGCTGTGGGCCGACCTGGCCGCGTCGGGTGCGGCGACGGCGCCCGACGGGGCGGCAGCCGTCGACCCGTCAGGATCCGGCGCGGGCGGCGGGACGGTCCCCCCCGCTCCCGGCGACGCCGCCACCGAGCCACCGGTGGCCCGGACCCCTCGCGACCGCTCCCGGCGGCGGTCCCGAAGATCGCCCTCCCACCTGGGCAAGTAGGATTTTCTGTCGTGACCACCGGCACGGCGCACGACGCCGATGACCTCCGCGCTGCCTTCACCCGGTTCTTCGTCGAGCGCGGGCACACGGCCGTCCCCTCGGCCAGTCTCATCCCGCACGACCCGACGGTCCTGTTCACCATCGCCGGTATGGTGCCGTTCAAGCCGTTCTTCCTGGGCGACGAGGTCGCGCCGTGGCCGCGGGCCACGTCGGTCCAGAAGTGCTTCCGCACCGTCGACATCGACATCGTGGGCACCACGCTGCGCCACTGCACCTTCTTCGAGATGCTGGGCAACTTCAGCTTCGGGGACTACTTCAAGTCCGAGGCGATCCCCTTCGCCTGGGAGCTCGTCACCGAGGTCCTCGGTATCGACGGCGACCGCCTGTGGGTGACCGTCTACGAGACCGACGACGAGGCCGAGGCGATCTGGCGCGACGCCGTCGGGGTCCGGCCCGAGCGCATCCAGCGCCTGGGTGACGACAACTTCTGGAAGATGGGCGACACCGGTCCGTGCGGTCCGAGTTCGGAGATCTTCATCGACAAGGGCCCCTCGTACGGTGCCGACGGCGGCCCCGCCACGGGCGGGACCGAGCGGTTCGTCGAGATCTGGAACCTGGTGTTCATGCAGTACAACCGGGGGGCCGACGGCTCGACCGAGCCGTTGCCCCGCCCGAGCATCGACACGGGCGCCGGCCTCGAGCGGATCCTGCCGCTGATCCAGGGGGTCGACTCGCTGTACGACACGGATCTGTACGTACCCCTGCTGGACACCGCGCAGTCGATCACCGGCCGGACCTACGGACGGGACGAGCGGACCGACGTGGGACTGCGGATCCTGGCCGACCACAGCCGGGCCATGGCCATGCTGGTGGCCGACGGCGTGCTGCCCGCCAACGAGGGACGGGGTTACGTGCTCCGACGCATCATCCGCCGCGCCGTGCGCCGCGCCCGTCAGCTGGGCGTGTCCGAACCGTGCACCGGCGGGCTGGTCGACACCGCGGTCGGCGTGCTCGGCGCCGCGCACCCCGGCCTGGCCGAACAGCACCAGCTCGTCACCGACGTCGTCGTCCGCGAGGAGGAGGGCTTCCTCCGCACGCTGGCGACCGGCTCGGCGATCCTCGAGGAGGTGCTGGCCTCGGGCGAGGCGACCGTGCCGGGCGAGGTGGCCTTCCGACTGCACGACACCTACGGGTTCCCCGTCGAGCTGACGGTCGAGATCGCCGAGGAGGCGGGTTCGAAGGTCGACCTGGAAGGGTTCGAGGAGGCCATGGACCGCCAGCGGTCGCAGGCTCGTGCCGCCGCCCGGTCGGGCCGCGTGGCGGCAGGCGACGAGGCCTACCGGTCGGTGCTCGACATGGAGGGCCGCACCACGTTCGTGGGTCAGTCGCCGGACGGCTACTCGGCGCCGGCGCGCGTCGTGGCGGTGCTGGTCGACAACGATCCCGAGCACGCCGGCCAGGTCGAGGTCTTCCTCGACCGCACCCCCTTCTACGCCGAGTCCGGCGGCCAGGTGGGCGACATCGGGACCATCGTGACCGAGACGGGCACCGCACTGGTCTACGACACCGTGTCGGCACTCCCGGGACTCACGTCGCACCGGGCCACCGTGACCGGCGAGCTCTTCGCCGGCCAGGACGCCCTGGCCACGATCGACGGGCCCCGGCGCGATGCCCTGCGCCGCAACCACACCGGCACCCACCTGCTGCATGCCGCCCTGCGCGCCGTGCTCGGGGACCAGGTCCGCCAGCAGGGGTCGCTCGTGGCGCCCGACCGCCTCCGGTTCGACTTCAGCCACCACGGCGCCGTCGCGCCCGAGGAGCTCGCCGCGGTCGTGGCCATGGCCAACGCCGACGTGCTGTCCGACGCCGACGTGACCGTGGAAGAGACCTCCAAGGCCGAGGCGGAGGCGATGGGCGCCCTGGCCTTCTTCGGCGACAAGTACGGCGAGCGGGTCCGGGTGGTCCGTGCCGGCCCGCACTCGGTCGAGCTGTGCGGCGGCACCCATGTGGGGGCGCTCGGCATGATCGGGCCGATCAGCGTCGTCTCCGAGGCGTCCATCGGCTCGAACACCCGACGGATCGAGGCCGTCACCGGCACCGGCGCCCTCGATCGCATGGCCTTGCGCGAGCGCCTGCTGACCGAGGCGGCCGCCCTCCTACGGACCGAGCCCGAACACGTCGGCGAGGCCATCGAGCGCCTGTTGGAGCGCCAGAAGGCCGCCGAACGGTCCCTCGAACAGGCCCGGGCCCGCGAGCTGCGCAACGAGGCCGGCGCTCTGGTCGCCGAGGCGGCGCACGGCGCCGTGGTGGCGCGGCGGGACGGGCTCCCACCCGACCAGCTGCGCGACCTGGCCCAGGCCGTCCGCGCACAGGGCGACCTGCGCGTCGTGGTGCTGGGTGGGAGCCCCGACGGTGTGAAGGCGTCGGTGGCCGTGGCCGCCGACCGGGTGGGCGCCCATGGCGACGAGGGCGGGCAGCTCCACGCCGGTGACCTGGTGAAGCGCATCGCCCCGCTCCTCGGCGGCGGCGGGGGCGGTTCACCCGAGGTGGCGGTGGCCGGGGGCAAGGATCCGACCGGGATCGACGGGGCGCTCGACGAGGCCCGCCGACTCACCGCCGGTGCCTGAGCACGCCCCGGACCGCCCCGGTCGGGCGGTCGGCGTGGACCTCGGCGCGCGCCGCATCGGGATCGCGGTGAGTGACTCGGCCGGGACGCTCGCGACCCCGCGGGGCACGATCGTCCGCTCGGGCGACCCGGTGCGGGACCGGCAGGCGCTGGTCGACCTGGTCCGTGAGGAGGAGGCGGTCGTCGTCGTGGTCGGTCACCCGCTCTCCCTCGACGGCACCCGGGGCCCCGCCGCGGTGGCTGCCGAGGCCGAGGCCGAGGCCCTGGCCGGGCTCCTGGAGCGGGACGGCGTCCGGGTGGAGCTCCTCGACGAGCGACTCACGACGGTGTCGGCCCACCAGGCGCTGACCGCGGGCGGGACCCGGGGCCGCGACCAGCGTGCCGTGGTGGACCAGACGGCGGCCGCCGTGCTGCTCATGGCGTGGCTCGACGGACGACGGGCGGCCCGGTGACCGGACCCCCGGATCCCACCGACGACGCGGCCGCCGGAGGACCGGCCGACGACGCCGTCCCCTACGGGAGCGACGCTTCACCGCGCACGGTCGACCCCCGGACGGCGCGGGCCCGGCACGGACGAGGCCGCCATCCCTGGCGGGTGGCCGCTCTGGTCGTGATCGTGCTGGGACTGGTGGTCCTGGTGGGGGGCTACCTGTGGGTGCAGCACGAGGCGAATCCCTCGGGGCCGCAGGGCACCGAGGTGGTGATCGCCGTCCCGACGGGCTCGGGCGAGAGCGCCACCGCCTCGCTCCTGGCCGCCAAGGGCGTCATCTCCAGCTCGTTCGCCTACCGGATCTGGTCCCAATTCAACAGCCTCCCCGGGATCCGGTCGGGCTCCTACGCCTTCCGGACCAACTCCTCGTTCGGGGAGGCCCAGGCCATCCTGGCCGCCGGTCCCAACGTGTTCGCCCTGGTCGTGCCGCCGGGCTTCACCGTGACGGAGCTGGCCACCCGTGTGGGGCAACTACCCGGCCACAGCGCCGCCGGCTTCGCCCGGACGGCGACCGACGGGTCGGTGCCGTCGCCGTGGCAGCCGTCCGGCGTGACGAGCCTGGAGGGCCTCCTCGCCCCCGGCACCTACATCGTGCGCCCGGGCCAGACCGATCACGACCTGCTGGTGGCGATGGTCGACCGCTTCGACGCCCAGGCCGCCCGGATCGGGCTGGCGGCCGGAGCCCAGGCCCTCGGCATCACGCCCTACCAGGTGATCACCATCGCCTCCATCGTGGAGAAGGAGGGTGTGCTCGACAAGAACCTGGGGCCGGTGGCCCGGGTCGTCTACAACCGTCTGGCCAAGGACATGCCCCTCCAGATGGACTCGACGGTGCTGTACGCGCTCGGTCGCGACGGAGGTCCCGTCACCAGTGCCGACCTCAAGACCGTGAGCCCCTACAACACGTACCTCAACAAGGGACTTCCGCCGACGCCGACGTGCTTTCCGTCGGAGGCGTCGCTCCAGGCCGCGCTGCACCCGCCGGCGGGGTCGTGGCTGTACTTCGTGGTCGTCGCCCAGGACGGCACCGAGGCGTTCTCCGACACCTACGCCGGCCAACTGGCGAACGAGGCCCTCGCATCGCAGCGCGGCCTGGGTTGACCGGGCCAGACTGGGGCATGACGTCGGGAGGATCGGAGCGGGACGGGACGGGTGGCCCGGGTGGCCGGGCGCTCCCCGGGCTGTCGGCCTCGACCCACGTCGTCGGCGTCGTCGGCTTCCCGGTGGCCCACTCGCTCTCGCCCCTGCTCCACAACACCGCCTTCGCCCACCTCGGGGTGGACTGGGTGTCGGTCGGCTTCACCGTCCACCCCGGTCACGCCGCCGCCGCTCTGGCCGGTGCCCGTGAACTCGGCATCTCGGGCCTGTCGGTGACCATGCCCCACAAGGAGGACGTGGCCGCGGCGGTGGCGGTGCGCACGCCGGTGGCCGAACAGCTGGCGGCGGTCAACTGCGTGGCCGACGAGGACGGTGTGTGGCTCGGCGACAACACCGACGGGGCCGGGCTCGTGGCCGCACTGGCCCGGGGCGGTCGGTTCGACCCCGGGGGGCGCCGGTGTCTGGTCGTCGGCGCGGGGGGCGCGGCCCGTGCCGCCGTGGCCGCCCTGGCCGCCGCCGGTGCGGCGGAAGTCGTCGTGGTCAACCGGACGCCCGGCCGGGCGGACACGGCCGCCGCACTGGCCGGTCCGGCGGGGCGGGTGGGGACCACGGAGGACGCTCGCTCCTGCGACCTGATCGTGAACGCCACGCCCGCGGGGATGGATGACGTGGACGGTGCCCCGGCGGCGTGGCCGGTCGACCCGGGCCTCCTCGGCCCGGGCCAGGTGGTCGTCGACCTCGTCTACCACCCGCCGGTGACCCCGTGGCTGGAAGCCGCCGCCGGGCGGGGTGCGACCGTGCAGAACGGGCTCGGCATGCTCGTCCACCAGGCGGCACTGCAGGTCGAGCGGTGGACCGGTCGGGAGGCGCCGGTGGACGCCATGTGGGCGGCCGTCGCCGACCGCACCGGACCCGGCGCTCCCGGGTAGCGGGGGCCGCACGGATGGCGGAAGGTGACGCCGTCCGCCGGAGCCGGTCGGCACTCGCCGGGTAGCCTGTGCGTCCGGAGCCCACCTGTGACCTACGCCACCGACACCCTCGCCACGCGTTCCCGGCACGTGTCTGCCCGGATCGACCCGATCCTGCTGGTGACCACCCTCGTGCTCTCGCTCACCGGGATCGTCATGATCTACTCCGCCACCAAGGGCAAGCTCGCCCTGGCGGGCGAGGACCCCCGCTACTACCTGAAGCGCCAGGCCACGTTCTTCGTCATCTCGCTCGTCGTGCTGGTAGCCGTCTCCCTGTTCGACTACCGGCGGTGGGAGCAGCTGGCGACCATCCTGTACGTCGGGATCGTGCTCGCCCTGCTGGCGGTGCTCTCGCCCCTCGGCTCCCACGCGCTCGGCTCCCAGCGGTGGTTCTCCCTCGGACCGCTCCAGCTCCAGCCGTCCGAGTTCGCCACCCTGGTGCTGATCATCGCCATCGCCACCTACTGCGCCCGGCGGCCCGAGGGCCTCGAGTTCCGCGACCTGGTCCGCATGCTGCTGATGGCGGGGCTGCCGATCGTCCTGATCATCAAGCAGCCCGACCTCGGCACCGCCATCGTGTGCTCCGTGATCCTGCTCGTCATGCTGGCCGTCGCGGGGATGCCCGGCCGGTATCTCGTGCTGCTGATCGTGGGGGCCATCATCGTGATCCTCCTGGCCCTCAACCTCGGGCTCGTCAAGCAGTACCAGATCCAGCGGCTCACCAGCTTCATCTCGCCCAACAGCGCGAGCGTCAACGTCACCTACAACGTCAACCAGGCCAAGACGGCGATCGCCCACGGCGGCATCTTCGGGCAGGGACTGTTCAAGGGGGCCCAGACCAACCTGGCCTACGTTCCCGAGCAGCAGACCGACTTCATCTTCTC
>DATLRE010000112.1:0-3170 GCA_035534835.1 Acidimicrobiales bacterium | reverse complement strand
GACTCTCGTCGATCCGGGCGGACGCGGTGGCGGCCGCCTACGCGTCGGGCGGGTCCGTGCGGGTGCTGGCGCAGCGGCTGGGCGTGAGCCCGTCCCGGGTCCACCAGCTCATCCAGGAGTCGAAGGCCCGTGCCGCCGACGTCCGGGAGCGGTGACCGCGGATCGGGTGGACCGGCGTCGCCGGGTGGTGAGGGCTCCGCCCGGGCCGCGCTCCAGGTGGAGCACGCCGTCCACCACCAGGACGACGCCGGCCCCGAAGAGCGCCCCGCCGAGGGCGTCGGTCGGGAGGTGCCACTGCAGCGCCGTCACGGCGGCGCACGCCAGGCCCACCAGGACGGCGCCCACGGCCACGACGGGTGGGCGCAGCCTCGGGGGCACCGCGATCGCCCACGCCGTGGCCAGCGAGGCGATGGCCGTGGTGGTGCCCGAGGGGAAGGCGAGGGCGCCGAGGTACCGGCGGGCGATCACCGGCTTGACCAGGTACTCGGTGAGCAGGACCGCCAGGGCGGGCGCCACCGCGCAGGCGAGCGCCCGCCGGCGGTCCCGGCCGGCGACGACCGCCGCGGCCAGGACCGATCCGCCGACGAAGATCGGGATCCTCCGGAGCTCGGTGATGTGCCGCCAGAACGCTCCGTGGGGGTCGGGACGGAAGAGCGAGGTTCCCCAGTCGTCGAGGAACACCGCTGCGGGGCGGTGCCGGAACCACAGCGCGGCCAGGAGGACGACGACGACCAGGGCCAGGCCGACGATCGTCTCGGTGCGCGCCGTGGGCGCGGTGGACCCGGTGGACCCGGTAGGCGCGGTGGTCGCCGCCACGGGAGGTGGGCCGGGGATGTCCGCGTCACCCGTGGGCCCGTGCCCGCCCCGTGCTCCCTCGGTCACCGTCTGCCGTCCCTCCCGATGTTCCGGACACCGCGGACCGGGGCTCCCCGGGCCGACGGCTGCGGGCCCCCACACTAGGTCCCGTCCTGTCGCCCCCCGCCGGCGGCGGGCCTTCCCCCTGTTCTTCACCGGACCCATCAGGTAACTTGGTCGGTCATGGACAGGGAGCAGGCGGGCGTGGCCACCGGCCAGTACCAGATGTCGCAGGTGCAGGCGATCGAGGCCGCCTCCATCCACATCATCCGGGAGGTGGCCGCCGAATTCGAGCGCCCCGTCCTGCTGTTCTCGGGCGGCAAGGACTCGGTGATCATGCTCCGCCTCGCCCAGAAGGCGTTCTTCCCCGGCCGGATCCCCTTCCCGGTCATGCACATCGACACCGGGCACAACTTCCCCGAGGTCCTCGGGTTCCGCGACCGGATGGTGGCCGATCTGGGGGTCCAGCTGATCGTGGCGTCCGTGCAGGAGTCGATCGACTCGGGGCGCTCGACCGAGGAGTCGGGGTCCGACCCGTCGCGCAACCGCCTCCAGACGCGCACGCTGCTCGACGCCATCACCGAGCGGAAGTTCGACGCGGTGTTCGGCGGCGCCCGGCGCGACGAGGAGAAGGCCCGGGCCAAGGAACGCGTGTACTCGTTCCGCGACGAGTTCGGCCAGTGGGACCCGAAGAACCAGCGACCCGAGCTGTGGTCGCTCTACAACGGGAGGCACGCGGCGGGCGAGCACATCCGCGTCTTCCCGATCTCGGACTGGACCGAGCTCGACGTGTGGCAGTACATCGGCGACGAGCGGCTCGAGCTGCCGTCCATCTACTTCTCGCACCGCCGCGAGGTCGTCCGCCGCGACGGCATGCTCCTGTCCACCGGGCCGTTCGTGACGCCCCGCAGCGACGAGGAGCGGTTCGAGGCGGTGGTGCGCTACCGGACGGTGGGGGACATGACCTGCACGGGCGCCGTCGAGTCCTCGGCGGCGACGGTCGACGACATCATCGTGGAGGTGGCCGCCTCGCGACTGACCGAGCGCGGCGCGACCCGGGCCGACGACCGGGTCAGCGAGGCCGCCATGGAGGACCGCAAGCGCGAGGGGTACTTCTGATGGAGCTGCTCCGGTTCGCCACCGCCGGCTCCGTCGACGACGGCAAGAGCACCCTCATCGGCCGCCTGCTGTACGACTCGAAGGCGATCTTCGAGGACCAGCTCGAGGCCGTCGAGCGGGTCTCGGTCCAGCGCGGCAACGACTACACGGACCTCGCCCTGCTGACCGACGGCCTGCGGGCCGAGCGCGAGCAGGGCATCACCATCGACGTGGCCTACCGCTACTTCGCCACACCGGCCCGCAAGTTCATCATCGCCGACACCCCCGGCCACGTGCAGTACACGCGCAACATGGTCACGGGGAACTCGACGGCCGACCTGACCATGGTCCTGGTCGACGCCCGCAAGGGCATCGTCGAGCAGACCCGCCGGCACGCCTTCCTGGCGTCGCTCCTGCGGGTCCCGCACCTGCTGGTCTGCATCAACAAGATGGACCTGGTCGACTACGACCAGGGGGTGTTCGACGCCATCTGCGCCGAGTTCACGGCCTTCGCCAGCCGGCTCGACGTCACCGACCTGACCTTCATCCCGATCTCCGCCCTCCAGGGCGACAACGTGGTGACCCGGTCGGCCAACATGGACTGGTACCAGGGCACGTCCCTGCTCCACCACCTCGAGACGGTCTACATCGCCTCGGACCGCAACCTGATCGACCCGCGGATGCCCGTCCAGTGGGTCATCCGGCCGCACGCGGCGGAGTACCACGACTACCGGGGCTACGCCGGCCGGATCGACGGCGGCGTGTTCCGGCCGGGCGACGAGGTCCTGATCCTGCCGTCGGGGCTGACCACCACGGTCGCCGGGATCGACACGTTCGAGGGACCGGTCGAGGAGGCCTTCGCCCCGATGTCGGTCACCCTGCGCCTGGCCGACGACGTCGACGTCTCGCGGGGCGACATGATCTGCCGGCCGCACAACAGACCGGTCGTGGGTCAGGACCTCGAGGCGATGGTGTGCTGGATGACGGACAAGCCGCTCAAGGTCGGCGACTTCCTCATGCTGAAGCACACCACCCGGTGGGTCCGTGCCGTCGTGCGGGACCTGCACTACCGGCTCGACGTGAACACGCTGCACCGCGACGAGGGGGCCTCGACCCTGACGCTCAACGACGTCGGTCGCATCGCGCTGCGGGTGACCCAACCGCTGTTCTACGACCCCTACCGCCGCAACCGGCTCACCGGGTCGTTCATCCTGGCC
>DATLRE010000111.1:0-2148 GCA_035534835.1 Acidimicrobiales bacterium | reverse complement strand
CCGGAATGATGCCTTTCTGCAGTTGGTGGATGTGTGCTTCAGCGAGTCACATCTTCCCAACTCAGGGGGCATTTTCCGCGTATGGTCACGCCTCAGCTGAGGCCGGGTGTGGAACCAATTCGGTGGATCCAGGCTGAGGCGGGACCCTTGCGCGGCGTGGGCCGCTTGGCCCGACCCACGACCGTGTGGTCGTCACCGACCAGACCGACCTGAATGTTGGTGCCTCCGACATCGACGCCGACAGTCACCACCGGAGGCACCGACCGATCCGCTCGAGTGTGTGCCTCCGTCGCTTCATGATGATCATCCTCCTTCTTCCCACAATTGCGGGCAAGAGGAATCACACTGGTGGATCCGTTGGCGGGGGTCAGGTCAGTGTGCGGACAGCTTGTCGAGCCGCGTGGCCCCCAGGACCGGCCGCTCGACGGCGGCCACCAGGGTGGCCAGCTTCTTCTCCGCCGCCCGCCTACCGGCCCCGGGCTCCTTCCGATCGGCCGAGTAGGTCCGGGTGATCTGGACCGGCTTGCCGGTGACCGGGTCCCTGCCGATGAACACCCGAAGCTCCCACCGTCCCGGGGAGCGCTCTCTGAGGCTGCCTGCCATGCCTCAGATTGTAGGGTGTTTGTAGGGTAAACCGGTGCTTCCGGCTACAAACATGGAGCCTGGGAGGAGAATCGAACTCCTGACCTACGCATTACGAGTGCGTTGCTCTACCGACTGAGCTACCCAGGCGAAGCCAACAAACTATCCGACGCGGCGGGCCCACCCGCCCCGACGGTCACTCGACCATCCCGGACAGTTCCACCATCAGCGCCTCGAGGAGGAGATCCTCCCGCACGTTCCGGCCCAGGGCGGCCGCGGTACGACCCACCGCCTCCACGTGTCCGGCCGCGGCGCGGCGGTCCGCGTCCACGCCGGGCGTGCCCGGCACGGCGTCCCCGTCCACGGTGGCCACCAGGCGGTCACGATAGGCGTCTGCCAGCGCGGCCAGGCCCATCCGCAGGTCGTCCGTCCGCCAGCGTCGCTCCTCGCGCTTGTGGCGGTCGTCGACCGCCCTGCGTCCGGGGATCCCCCGGGCCCCGACCACCTCGGCCTGCTCCTCGAGCGCGGCCAGCTCGCGCCCGTGGCGGTCGCGGAGCGGCGTCAGCGACTCGTCGGCCAGGCCCAGAAGCTCGTCGGCCACCGCGACCGCCGTCGCGCCGGTGCCGTCCAGCCGACCCGGGACGGCGCGCCACTGCCGGCGCCGCCCGTCGAACCCGGGGTCCTCGGCGAGCAGCCGGGCGCGGTCGAGGCTCCCGCCGGAGGCCGCGGCCACGGCGACGGCCACCTCGCCGGTCACCCCGCGCCCGAGGAGCCACTCCTCGACGACCCGGGGGGCGACGGCGGCGAAGGGGATCCGGACGCAGCGGCTCACGATGGTGGCGAGTCCGGCGGGCAGGTCGTCCGCCAGCAGCACGAACACCGTCGACGGGGGTGGCTCCTCGACGGTCTTGAGCAGTGCCGGGGCCGCCTTCGCCGCCAGGTGGACGTCGGGGACGACGAGCACCTGGCGGGACGACTCGAGCGGGCGGCGCTGGGCGCGGGCGGTGATCTCGCGGGCGTCGTCGACGTCGAGTGCGGCACCCGTCCGCTCCACGGTCACCAGGTCCGGATGGGACCCGGCCAGCGCCCGCCGGCACGCGTTGCACACCCCGCACCCGCCGTCGGGGCAGAGCAGCGCCGCGGCCAGACCGCGGGCCGCGGCGCGCTTGCCACTGCCCGGTGGCCCGTGGAGGAGATAGGCGTGCACGGGGCGGCGTGCGGCGTCCATGAGGCGGGTCACGGCGCGCTCCTGGCCGACGACGGCCTCGAACAGCGCCGGCGACGGCACCGTCGGGACGGAGGTGCTCACCGGGGCCCCCCCGGCGGGCCGTCCGGTCCGGCCAGCCCCTCGACGGCGCCCCAGATCGCCGCGGCCACCGAGTCGACCGACCCGGTGGCGTCGACGACCAGCCAGGGCTCTGCGCCGTCGGCCGCGAGCTCCCGGAACCCGTCGGCCACCCGCAGGTGGAACTCATCGGCTTCGGACTCCATCCGGTCCGCCGTCCCCCCGTGGCGCCGGGCGGCGGCGGCGGCCACGGGCAGGTCCAGCAGCACGGAGAGGTCGGG
>DATLRE010000110.1:0-16056 GCA_035534835.1 Acidimicrobiales bacterium | reverse complement strand
CGGCGGACGACCGCTCCTCGGCGGCCAGCGCGAGCGCGTGGGCCACCTCGGCGTCGCCGGCCTGCGCCCGCACGAGGGCCATCAGCGCCCGGACGACGGTTCCGGACACGCCGGGCAGCGGTGCGCCGGCGTGCTCCACGTCGTCGACCTCGAACACCATGGTCCCCATCCGATCTGCCTCGGAAGCGACGCCGGGAGACGGCAGTCGCTGCTCCCTGTGTTCTTCGTCCTCCGCCACGCCGTGCTTTAGCTCCGGGGGCCGATCCGGCCGATCGTCCGACGTTGTCGGGGCCCGCGGCACGGTGCCTGCGACCCGGCGCCCGGGGACCGTGCGCCCCTAGACTCCGGGCATGACCATCCACGACGTCCCCCTCCGTACGCTCCAGGGCGAGCCGGCCTCGCTCGGCGACTTCCGCGGCTCGACCCTCCTCCTCGTCAACGTGGCCTCGAAATGCGGACTGACCCCGCAGTACGAGGGACTCGAGCGGCTCCAGAAGACCTACGGCGACAAGGGCTTCACCGTCCTCGGCTTCCCGTGCAACCAGTTCGGCGAACAGGAGCCCGGCACCTCCGAGGAGATCGCCACCTTCTGCTCGGCCACCTACGGCGTCACGTTCCCGATGTTCGAGAAGGTGGACGTCAACGGCGACGGCCGCCATCCGGTCTACGAGGAGCTCACCGCCTTCCCCGATGCCGACGGCGAGGCCGGGGACATCCAGTGGAACTTCGAGAAGTTCCTCGTGTCACCCGACGGGACGATCCTCCAACGGTTCCGCCCCCTCGTGGATCCCGAGGCTCCGGAGGTCATCGACGCCATCGAGGCCAACCTCCCGGCCTGACGGGGGCGACCGGGTGACCGTGGGGGCGGACCACCGCGAGCCCGTCGTGGACGGGCTGGCCGAGGTGTGGTCGTCGTTCGCGGCGGCCTGTGCCGGCATCGGGGCGGCGCAGTGGGACCTGCCCACCGACTGTCCCGGATGGACGGTCAAGGACCAGCTCGCCCACGTCATCGGCGTCGAACGCATGGTGATGGGCGACGAGGCGCCACCGCCGCTCGAGGTCGTGCCCGACCACGTCCGCAACGAATTCGCCGCCCTGAACGAGCCCTGGATCGCGGCGCGGCGGGACACACCCGGCCCGGACGTCCTGGCCGAATTCGCGACGGTCACCGGACGGCGTCTCCGCGAACTCCGGGCCCTGTCGCCCGAACGGTTCGACGTGGTCGGATGGAGTCCCGTCGGTGAGGTGCCCTACCGCGAGTTCCTGGTGACCCGTGTCGTCGACTGCTGGGCCCACGAGCAGGACGCCCGGCGGGCGCTCGGCCGGCCGGGGGGGCGAGACGGCGCCGGCGAGTCCGCCGTCCTCGACCGCTGCGCCACGACGATGGCCTACGTGGTCGGCAAGCGGGTGGCGCCACCCGACGGGACGGCGGTCCGCTTCGAGGTGGCCGGTGCGCTCGGCCGCCGGGTGCCGGTGGTGATGGACGGCGGGCGGGCCGCCGTGGCACCGGACGGCGGCCCGGACGACCCGACGGTCGCGTTGGTCACCGACCAGGAGACCTTCTGGCGGCTCGGGTTCGGTCGGGTCGACGCCGACGCCGTCCTGGCGTCGGGGCAGGTGCGTGTGGACGGCGACGCCGTCCTCGGCCGCCGGGTGCTCGAGTCGATGGCCTTCATGGGCTGACGCCGGGCTGCACCGCGGTCCGACCGGTGGTCCCCGGGTCCGCACGGATCGGCACCGGTCGGCGCCGCTGCGATTGCGGGAAGTGGGTGCCCCGGGGGCCGGTACACTCCTGTATTCGTATGCGAGCAACAGCAGCGCCCGAGGAGGGCAACAAGGTCCGTCTCACCGTCGAGATCGACGAAGCCGAGATGGACGAAGCCCTCGACGACGTGCTCCAGCGCCTGTCGCGTGAGGTCCGGGTCCCCGGGTTCCGACCGGGGAAGGTGCCGAGAAAGGTGCTCGAGTCCCGGATGGGCGGGAGGGTCGCCCTGCGTGGCGAGGCCATCCGCGAGGCGCTCCCCGACTTCTACTCGCGGGCCGTCGACGAGACGGAGGTCGACCCGATCGACCAGCCCGATATCGACATCACGGCCGGCGAGGAGTCCGGTCCGCTGTCGTTCGAGGCCGTGGTCGAGGTGCGCCCGACGGTCGCCATCCCGGGGTACGGCGGCCTGGTGGTGGCCCTCCCCGCACTCGAGGTGGACGATGAGGAGGTCACGGCCCAGGTCGACCGGTTGCGGGCCACGTCGGGGGAGCTCGTCGAGGTGACGCGGCCCGTACTGACCGGCGACCAGGTGACCATCGACATCCGCGGCACCCGCGCCGAGGCGGACGCCGACGGGGACGACTCCGACCTCACCGCCGACGACTTCCTCTACGAGGTCGGCTCCGAAGGCGTGATCCCCGGTCTCGACGACCAGCTCCTCGGTACCAAGGCCGGTGACTCGGTCACGTTCGACGCCGAGCTCGAGGCCCTCGGGCAGACGGTGTCCTTCACGGTCACCGTCAAGGACGTCAAGGAGCTGTCGTTGCCGGACGCCGACGACGACTGGGCTTCCGAGGCCTCCGAGTTCGCCACGCTGGAGGAGCTCCGGGCGGACATCGCCGAGCGGCTGCGCCAGCGGCGGATCGTCGAGGCCCAGATGGCGCTCCAGCAGAAGACGGTGGAGGCCCTGGTCGAGCTGGTGACCGAGGAGGTGCCCGAGCAGCTCGTCCTCACAGAGCTGCGCGAGCGGATCCACGACCTGAACCACCGCCTCGAGGGTCAGGGTATGAGCCTGGGCCAGTTCCTCGGGGTCACCGGTCGGAGCGAGGATGAATTCCTGGACGAGCTCCGGGCCCAGGCGCTGCAGAGCGTCAAGGCCGACCTGGCGCTCCGGGCACTCGTCGAGGCGGAGGACATCCAGGTCACGGACGAGGAGCTGGACGAGGAGCTGGCCGCCATGGGCAGCCGGCTCGAGATGGACGCCGACCAGGTACGGAGCCAACTGGAACGGGCCGGGAGGCTGGCGGCGGTACGCTCGGACCGACGCAAGGCCAAAGCGATGCGATGGCTCGTGGATTCCGTCGAACTGGTCGACGAGAACGGGGCGCCCGTCTCACGGGACGACCTGAAGGTGAATCAGGGCGAGGAGGACTCGGAGTGACGTTCACGGACGCAAGCAGGTCGATCGACGCACAGGGGTACAGCGTGCCGTGGGTCGTGGAGTCCACCAGCCGGGGGGAGCGCAACTACGACCTCTTCTCCCGGCTGCTCAAGGAGCGGATCATCTTCCTGGGCACCCCGATCAACGACACCGTGGCCAATCTGGTGTGCGCCCAGCTCCTCTTCCTCGAGTCGGAGGAGTCGGACAAGGACATCCACCTCTACATCAATTCACCGGGCGGCGACATCACGGCACTCTTCGCCATCTACGACACGATGAAGTACATCAAGCCGGACATGTCGACCTTCTGCTTCGGCCAGGCGGCCTCCGCCGCAGCCGTGCTCCTCGGTGCCGGCACCAAGGGAAAGCGCTTCGCCCTTCCCCACGCCCGCATCCTCCTGCACCAGCCCTTCGGCGGCGTCGAGGGTCAGGCCAGCGACATCGAGCTCCAGGCCAAGGAGATCCTCCGGATGCGGGACCTGCTGAACGGCATGCTCGCCGACGACACCGGCCAGAGTGCCGAACGGGTGTCGAAGGACACCGACCGCGACTTCATCATGACGGCCGCCGAAGCGGTCGAGTACGGGCTCATCGACGAGGTCATCTCCGCCCGGGACACGCTGCCGATGGACGCGATCGGCGCCGCCTGACGGCAGCCGCGGGGCAGCGGCACCGGGGGTCGACAAGGTCCGGTCCGCGGCACCCCAGCCGCTAGGGTTGGAGGTCCGGACCACCGGGTCGCCGACGGCGATCCGGGCGTCAGCAGTTCGCACAGGCAGCACAGCGTTCGGTCGAGCAGCAGGGACCGCCGACAGAAGGACACGAGGAACCGACGTGGCGAAATTCGGAGACGGTGGCGATCTGGTGAAGTGCAGCTTCTGCGGCAAGTCGCAGAAGCAGGTCAAGAAGTTGATCGCCGGCCCCGGCGTCTACATCTGCGACGAGTGCATCGAGCTCTGCAACGACATCATCGCCGAGGAGCTGGCCGACACCACCGAGCTGAGCTTCGACGAGCTGCCGAAGCCCAAGGAGATCTACGAGTTCCTGAACGACTACGTGATCGGGCAGGAGTACGCCAAGAAGATCCTGTCGGTCGCCGTCTACAACCACTACAAGCGGGTCCAGGCCGGCGGGAACGGCGCCCACGACAACGACGTCGAGTTGGCCAAGTCGAACATCCTCCTGCTCGGACCGACCGGTTGCGGCAAGACGCTGCTCGCCCAGACGCTCGCCCGCATGCTCAACGTCCCGTTCGCCATCGCCGACGCCACGGCCCTGACCGAGGCGGGCTACGTGGGCGAGGACGTCGAGAACATCCTGCTCAAGCTGATCCAGGCCGCGGACTACGACGTGAAGCGGGCGGAGACCGGGATCATCTACATCGACGAGATCGACAAGATCGCACGCAAGTCGGAAAACCCGTCCATCACCCGCGACGTCTCCGGCGAGGGTGTGCAGCAGGCCCTGCTCAAGATCCTGGAGGGCACGACGGCCTCGGTACCGCCCCAGGGCGGGCGCAAGCACCCGCACCAGGAATTCATCCAGATCGACACCACCAACATCCTCTTCATCTGCGGTGGCGCCTTCGCAGGGATCGACACCATCATCGAGAGCCGGATCGGCCGCAAGGGCATGGGCTTCCGGGCCGAAGTGCGCAAGGCGTCCGAGCGCGACGACTCCGAGCTGCTCCGTCACGTCCTGCCCGAGGACCTCATGAAGTTCGGCCTCATCCCCGAATTCATCGGCCGGCTGCCGGTTGTCAGCGCCGTCTCCCACCTGTACAAGGAGGCGCTGATCCGCATCCTGGTGGAACCCAAGAACGCCCTGGTCCGCCAGTACAAGCGGACCTTCGAGCTGGACCACGTCGAGCTCGAATTCACCGAAGACGCCCTCGAAGCCGTGGCCGAGCAGGCCCTGCTCCGAGGCACCGGTGCCCGGGGCCTGCGTGCCATCCTCGAGGAGGTGCTCCTCGAGGTCATGTACGACCTGCCCAGCCGGACCGACATCTCCAAGTGCGTGGTCGACCGGGCCGTCGTGCTCGACAAGGTCCATCCGACCCTGGTGCCGCTCAGCCCGCCCACCAAGTCGAGCCGCAGCCGCCGGGCCGCCTCCTAACGTCCCACCTCTGTCCCTCCCACTTCACCGGAGCATCGTGACCCCCCGCGCCCACCCGTGACCTTCTCCGACCTGTCCGAGGCGCTGGCCTGGCTCGACTCCCACATCGACTTCGAATCGTCCATGCCCACCCGGCGGACGCTCCCGTCGCTGGATCGCATGGAGAAGCTGGCTGCGCTCCTGGGCGACCCGCACACCGCCTACCCGGTGATCCACATCACCGGCACCAACGGCAAGGGGTCGACCGCGGCCATGACCAGCTCGCTGCTCGCCGCCATGGGGCTGTCGGTGGGCACCTACACCAGTCCCAACCTGGCCCGGGTGAACGAGCGGATCGCGCGCAACGGGGATCCGATCGACGACGAGGCGTTCACCGACGTGCTGGACTCGCTGCGCCGGATCGAGTCCCTCATGGACGAACCACCGACACGGTTCGAGCTGCTGACCGCCGCCGCGCTGACGTGGTTCGCCGACGAGGCGGTCGACGTGGCCGTCGTCGAGGTCGGGCTGGGGGGCACCTGGGACTGCACGAACATCGTGCACGCCGCGGTGTCGGTGGTCACCAACATCAGCTACGACCACACCGAGGTGCTCGGGCCGACCCTCGAGGACATCGCCCGCGACAAGGCCGGGATCTTCACCGCCGGCGGCCGGGCGGTGGTGGGGGAGACCGACCCCACGCTGGTGGCTCTGTTCCGGACCGCCGCCGACGCCGCCGGCTGTCAGGAGTTCTGGGCCAGGGGCGTCGAGTTCGCCTGCACCTCCAACCGGGTGGCCGTGGGCGGCCGGCTGGTCGACCTGCGCACGCCCGGCGGCGCCTACGGCGAGGTGCTCGTTCCGCTGCACGGCAGCCACCAGGGGGACAACGCGGCCTGCGCCCTGGCCGCGGCCGAGGCGTTCTTCGGGTCGCCGCTCCCCGAGGACGTGGTGGAGGAGGGGCTGGCCGCGGTCCGGGTGCCGGGTCGCCTCGAGGTCGTCGGCCGCCACCCGCTGGTGCTGGTCGACGGAGCCCACAACGCGGCGGGGATGATGGTCCTGGCCCGGTCACTGACGGAGGAGTTCACCACCGAGGGGGAGACCACGGCCGTCGTGGGCATGCTGACCGGGCGCGACCCGACGGCCATGCTCGACGCCCTGGTGTCGGCCGGCGTGCGGTCGGTCGTCGTGTGCGCCCCCGATTCGCCTCGAGCGATGCCGGTGGGTGACGTCGCCAGCGCGGCGGCCTCGCTCGGTATGGAGGTGAGCCTCGCTGCGGACCCGGCGGAAGCGACCCGTCGGGCCGTGGAGCGCTCGGGCCCGGACGATCGCGTCGTCGTGTGCGGTTCGCTGTACGTGGTGGCCGACGCCCGCGAGGTACTCCTGCCCCGGGGCTGACCGACCCGGTGGGTCCGGAGCCCGTCCCGACGGTGCACCGGGCGCACGGCTCGGCGGCACGGGCGTCCCGGTTGCCGGCCGCCGGGCTCCGTAGGCTGGCGGCGATGTGCGGATTCGACCTGGTGATCTTCGACTGCGACGGAGTCCTCGTGGACAGCGAGCGTCTCGCCGTCCGGACGGAGGCAGAGATCCTGTCGACGCTCGGGTGGCCCCTGACGGAGCAGGACGTCATCGAGCGGTTCGTCGGTCGGTCGGCCGCGCACATGCACCGGGAGATCGAACGACACCTGGGTCGGGGGATCGACTGGGACGCCGAGTTCGAGTGCCGCTATCGGGAGGTGTTCGAGCGGGAGCTCGCGGTCGTACCGGGGATCGTCGAGGCACTCGACGCGATCACGGCGCCCACCTGCGTGGCGTCCAGCGGGAGTCACGACAAGTTGCGCTTCACGCTGGGTACGACCGGGCTCCTCGATCGGTTCGAGGGCCGGATCTTCAGCGCCGACGAGGTGGTGCACGGAAAGCCGGCCCCGGACGTCTTCCTGCTGGCCGCCGAACGGCTGGGAGCGTCACCCGAACGCTGTGCCGTGGTCGAGGACAGCGTCCCGGGCGTCACCGCCGGACTGGCCGCGGGCATGGCGGTCTTCGCGTTCGCCGGCGGCGTGACCGGCGCCGAGGCGCTCGGGATCGACAGTTCGGTGGTCTTCGACGACATGCGGGATCTGCCCGCACTGCTCCTGGCGCGCTAGCGCCGCAGTGGCGGGTCGACCGCGGGCACGGACGGTCCCCGCCGTGACGTGGCGCCGGCGGGTGCCCCGCCGCGTCGGCTAGCCTGCCCCGCTTGTGGGACGCACACTTGTCATCGCCAAGCCCGACGCCGTCGAACGCGGACTGTCCGGGGAGATCATCGGCCGCCTCGAGCGAAAGGGCCTCCGACTGGTCGCCGCCGAGCTCCGCACCCTGACGGCCGAGACGGCCCGGGCGCACTACGCGGAGCACGACGGCAAGCCGTTCTTCGGCGAACTGGTCACCTTCATCACCCGGTCACCGGTGCTGGTGATGGTCGTCGAGGGTCCGGACGACACCTACAAGGTGGTCCGGAACCTCATGGGTGCCACCAACCCGGTCGACGCCGCGCCGGGCACCATCCGGGGCGACCTCGCCCTCGAGATGGGCGAGAACCTGGTCCACGGCTCGGACTCCGACGAGTCGGCCGCCCGGGAGATCGCGCTCTTCTTCCCGGGCCTGTAGGCCCCGGGATCCCCGGCCCGGGGCCACCGGGGTGGGGGGTCGGGCCTCCCGGGACGGGCGCCCGTGGACGCAGGACCCTCCTGAGCTGGGACGGAACCGTCCCGGGCCCCGCCGCGACCGGGTCCGCCCTTGTGCCGCCCTGCTGCATCCCGTAGCCTGAGGGCACATGCCAGCTGCCTCGAGGTGTCAGCGCAGCGGAAGCCCGGCCTGGTCACGCGCCCCCGTGTCCACCATGCCGATGATCGACAGAGGAGTGCATCTCTGATGCGCGACAACAGTTTCTCCCTCCTGGGACGCGACATGGCCGTGGACCTCGGTACCGCGAACACCCTGGTGTACGTCCGCGGCCGCGGCATCGTGCTGAACGAGCCGTCGGTGGTGGCGGTCAACACCAAGGACGGCCGGCCCCTGGCCGTGGGTGCCGAGGCCAAGCGCATGATCGGCCGGACCCCCAGCCACATCCAGGCCATCCGTCCGCTGAAGGACGGCGTCATCGCCGACTTCGAGATCTGCGAGAAGATGCTCCGCTACTTCATCCACCGGGTGCACCAGCGGCGGTTCGCCAAGCCCCGCATGGTCATCTGCGTCCCGTCGGGGATCACCGGCGTCGAGCAGCGGGCCGTGATGGAGGCCGCAGAGTACGCGGGGGCCCGCAAGGCGTACATCATCGAGGAGCCCATGGCCGCGGCCATCGGCGCCGGCCTGCCGGTGCACGAGCCGACGGGGAACATGGTCGTCGACATCGGCGGTGGCACCACCGAGGTGGCGGTCATCTCCCTGGGCGGCATCGTGACGAGCCAGTCCATCCGGATCGGTGGGGACGAACTCGACGAGGCCATCGTCTCGTTCGTCAAGAAGGAGTACAGCCTGGCACTGGGCGAGCGCACGGCGGAGGAGATCAAGATCGCCCTCGGCTCCGCCTACGAACTCGAGGAGGAGCTCCACGCCGAGATCCGCGGCCGCGACCTCGTGACCGGCCTGCCGAAGACCGTCGTCATCTCGACCCAGGAGATCCGTCAGGCCATCGACGAGCCCGTCTCGGCCATCGTCGACGCCGTCAAGGTCACGCTCGACCGGACCCCGCCCGAGCTGGCCGCCGACATCATGGAGCAGGGCATCGTGCTCACCGGCGGCGGGGCACTGCTGCACGGCCTCGAGAGCCGGCTCACCCAGGAGACGGGCATGCCCATCGTGGTGGCCCGCGACCCGCTGAACTGCGTGGCCATCGGCAGCGGACAGTGCCTGGAGGAATTCGAGGCCCTCAAGCAGGTCCTCATCACCTCGTCGGCCCGCTGACCGCCGGGGCGGCCGTACTCTCGTGGCGATGCCGCGGCGCTCCCGCCGCCCTCGGACGACGCTGCTGATCCTGGTCCTCGCCGCGATTACCCTCATCACGCTCGACGCCCGTGGTGGGCTCCACGTCGTGACCTCGGGCGCGCGGTCGGCTGCGTCCGACGCCTTCGCCCCGATCCGGTCCGGCGTGAACGCCGTCATCGAGCCGATCGGGAGCTTCCTGGCCGGATCGGTGCACTACGGCGCGGTGCGGGAGCAGAACCAGAAGCTGCAGGCCGAGATCGCCCAGCTCAAGCTGGAGCAGGCGGCGGCGGCGCAGCAGGCCGAGGCGCTGAGCCAGCTCTCGGCCCTGCTGAAGCTGCCCTACCTGAACAACCTGCAGAGTGTGCCGGCCGAGGTGACCGACTTCGGCACCAGCGACTTCGCCGCCACCATCGACATCGACGTCGGGCGCGCCGACGGGATCCAGCTCGACATGCCGGTCGTCGGTCTCGGCGGCCTGGTCGGCCAGGTCGTGGCCGTCAGCCACCACACGGCGACGGTCCGGCTGATCACGGACGGGCAGTCCGCCGTCGGCACCGTCTACGGGCCGCCGCCGGGTTCGCTGGCCGTGCTCAACGGCACCGGAAGCGGCAAGCCGCTGAGCGCCGACCTGGTGCCCTCGAACACGCCGCTCACCAGCGGTGAGGTCTTCTCCACCAGCGGCCTGGCCGGCGCCCTGTTCCCGCCCGGGATCCCCGTGGCTCGGGTGACGGCGGCCCACACCGGGAGCTCCGCCTCCCAGGAGTCGGTGACCCTCCAACCGCTGGCCGACCTCGCCCACCTCCGCTACGTGACCGTCGTGCTGTGGGGGCCGAGCGCGTGACACCCCGGGACGCGGCCCGCCTGACCCTGGTCGTCCTCGGGTTCGTGGTCGTCCAGGAGACGGTCATGCTCGACCTCCGCATCGGCGGGGTCCACCCCGACATCATGGTGTTGCTCCCGATCGTCGCCGGGATCATCGGGGGCCCTTCCCGTGGGGCGACCATCGGGTTCGGCACGGGACTCGTGGCCGACCTCTTCCTCCCCACCCCGTTCGGACTGTCGGCCCTGGTCGGGTGCCTGCTCGGGTTTGCCGTGGGGCTCGCCACGATCGCCCTCGACCGCACGGCGTGGTGGCTGGCCCCGGTGGCCGCCCTGGGGGGCAGCGCCCTCTACGAGGTCACCTACGGGGCCCTCGGGTCCGTGCTCGGCCAGCCCCAGATGCTCCATGTCGCCCTGGCTCGCATCGTGGTGGTGGTGTCGGTGACCAACGCCGTACTGGCCCTGCCGGCCATGCGGGTGATGTCGTGGGGGATGACCCAGTCGTCGACCGAGGGGATGCCCACCTCCGACGTCGGGGTGGGTGCCGCACGATGAGACGACGGGTGGGCGCCGCTCCGGACCCCGCGCTCGCCCCGGACCCTGGGCCGGCCCACCGGGCCGCGGCGGGGGCGTCGGGACCGTCCCGCGTACCGGAGGCCGGGCCGACTTGGGATACTGGTAGCCCGTGAGCCGATCCCTGCGCCATCCCTTCGGCGAGAAGCGCATCTTCCAGGCGACCACCGGGAGCAAGCCGGTGCGCACCAAGGCCCGTCAACCGCGCATGCGCCAGAGCCGGTTCTCGGTCGAGTCGCTCCTCGACGCGCCCGACACCACCGAGGCCCGTCCCGGGCTGCGGCTGCGCATCGTCGGGGTCGCCGTGGTCGGGCTGTTCGCCGTCCTCGGCCTGCGGCTGTGGGCGCTCCAGGTCCTCCAGGCTCCGGCCGCCGCCCAGGCCGTCGTGGCCAACCAGATCCGTACCGTACCGGTGACCCCCACCCGGGGGCTCATCCTCGACCGCAACGGCAACCCGCTGGCCGACAACAAGGTCACCGAGGAGATCACCCTGTCCCGGGTGGCGGCCCAGCAGGACCCGACGGTCATCGGCCGCCTGGCGGCGGTGGTGGGGGAGACTCCCCAGCAGGTCCAGGCGGCCATCGCCAACCAGCAGTACAGCCTGTACAAGCCCGTCCCCATCCTGGCCGACGCCCCGCTGGCCGACGTCATCTACATCAAGGAGCACCAGGCCGAGTTCCCCGGCGTGGCGTCCCAGCAGACGACCCAGCGCGACTACCCCCAGACCGAGTTGCCCGGGCCGGCCCAGGGGACCTACCCGGCGGCCCAGGCGCTCGGCTACGTCGGGACCATCAATGCGGCCGAGCTCAAGTCCCGGGCGTCCCAGGGGTACCAGGCCGGGGACGCCTTCGGCCAGGCCGGCCTCGAGTACCAGTACGAGACCCAGCTCCACGGGGTGCCGGGCCGCCAGGAACTCGAGGTCGACCCGACGGGGCAGGTTGCCGGCGTCATCAAGTCGACCCCGCCGACGCCCGGCAACGACGTCGTGACGAACCTCGACACCAACCTCCAGCAGGTGGCCGACAACGCCCTGGCCTCCCAGGTCCTGAGCCTGCACAAGACGTTCGACAAGGCCTGCAACAACAACACCGGCTGCTACCCGGCCGCATCGGGCGGCGCCGTCGTGGTCATGAACCCCCAGTCCGGCGCCGTCTACGCCATGTCGTCGTACCCGAGCTACAACCCGTCGGTGTGGGTCGGGGGGATCACCCAGTCGCAGTACGCCACCCTGTCGGACCCGGCCACCGCGCCCCTGCTGAATCGGGCCATCGACGGCGTCTACACCCCGGGCTCGACCTTCAAGCTGAACACCGCAACCGCCGCGCTCCAGGCCGGCCTGTGGACCCCGAGCCAGCTGTTCCACGACACCGGCACCTACACCGCCCCGGGGTGTCAGTACCAGAGCACCACGTGCACCCTCCACAACGCCCCGGGCGACGGGGCCCTCGGCTACATCGACATGTCGACCGCGCTCACGGCGTCCGACGACGACTTCTTCTACAACCTGGGGGCCCAGTTCTACGTCCAGCGCGCGACCTACGGACAGACCCCCATCCAGGACGTCGCCGGTCAGTACAGCCTCGGCCAGCTGACCGGCATCGACCTGCCCGGCGAGATCAAGGGTCGGGTCGACAGCCAGGCCGAGCGGCTGAAGCTGCACGCCATCAGCCCCACCGGATTCCCCACCACCACGTGGTACACGGGCGACGCCATGGAGATGGCCTTCGGGCAGGGGGCGACGGTGATCACCCCCATCGAGCAGGCGGTGGCCTATGCGACCTTCGCCAACGGGGGGACCCGCTACGTCCCGCAGGTGGCGGCCGCCGTGGTCTCACCCTCGGGCAAGGTGGTCACCCGATTCACGCCCCAGGTGGCCGGCCACGTGACCCTCTCGCCCCAGGATCGCCAGTCCATGCTCAGCGGGTTCGAGGGCGTGATCACCAATCCGCACGGCACGGCCTACGGGATCCCCGGGCTGGCGACGTTCCCGGGAGGCCTGGCCGGCAAGACCGGAACGGCCGACACCGTGGCCGGCAAGGAGCCGACGGCCTGGTTCGTGGCCTGGGGCCCCACCGCCGATCCCCAGTACGTCGTGGTCTGCGTGATCGACCAGGCCGGCTACGGCGCCACGGCCGCGGCACCCGTCGTCAGCCAGATCTTCTCCTACCTGGCCACCCACCCGATCGCCCCCGCGGCCATCCCCCCGCCGGCCTCCGCCACCCAGAGCACCACCCCGGTCGCGCCACCCACCTCCACGACCACGTCCACGACCCCCGCGACGGGGGCGGGGACCCCGACCACGACGCCCACGACGACCACGACGACCCTGCCGGGCTGAACCGGTCGGGGCGACCACGGGACGCACCCTGTGGAATCCCCGCCGGCCCCGTCGGGTCGTGCCCCGGGGGTCGAAGGGACCGCCCGGTCCGGAGGGTCTCCGGGGTGCCCCTAGGATGGAGGGGGACATGGAGTCCCTCTGGCCACGGATCGAGCCGCTCCTCGCCCACGTCACGAAGCCGGCCCGCTACATCGGGGGCGAACTCGGCGCACAGGAGGCCGAGCACGGCCCGAACACGGTGTCGTGGCTGCTGGTGTACCCCGACACCTACGAGGTCGGCCTGCCCAACCAGGGCCTCCAGATCCTCTACGAGATCCTCAACGAGCGCGACGACGCTGCGGCGGAGCGGTCCTATGCCCCCTGGGTGGACATGGAGGCTGCCATGCGGGCTGCCGGGCTGCCGCTGTTCTCCGTCGAGGGCCACCACCCGGCCGCCGGGTTCGACGTGCTCGCCTTCAACCTGTCGGCGGAGCTCGTCTACACCAACGTCCTCAACCTGATCGACCTGGCCGGGGTGCCCGTGCGGGCCGCCGACCGCACGGCGGAACACCCGGTGGTGATGGCCGGTGGGCACTGCGTCTTCAACCCCGAACCGCTCGCCGACTTCGTCGACTGTTTCGTCCTGGGCGACGGCGAGGAGGTCGTCGGCGAGATCAACGAGGTCCTCTCCGCCTTCCGCACCGGGGCGGCCCGTGGCGCACCGGGCGCCGACTGCGACCGCGAGGCGATGCTGCGGGCGCTGTCCCGCGTCCCGGGCGTGTACGTGCCCTCCTGCTACGACGTCTCCTACGACGAGGCCACCGGCACCCTGGCCGGTATCGCGCCCCGGTTCCCCGACACCCCGGCCCGGATCGAGAAGCGGACGATCACGGACCTCGGCGACTGGCCCTACCCCCGCCGCCAATTGGTTCCGCTGATCGAGGTGGTCCACGACCGGCTGAACGTCGAGCTCTTCCGGGGCTGCACCCGGGGCTGCCGGTTCTGCCAGGCGGGCATGATCACCCGCCCGGTCCGGGAGCGGCCCGCCGACCAGGTCCGGACCATGGTCCGTTCGGGGCTCGAGCGCACCGGCTACGACGAGGTGGCCCTGACGTCGCTGTCGAGCGCCGACTACTCGGGCATCGAGGAGACCGTCACCGGGATCATCGACGACCCGTCGTGCTCCGGCCAGGTGTCCGTCAGCCTGCCCAGCCTGCGGGTCGACGCCTTTACGGTGGGGACGGCGGCCCAGATCCAGCGGGTGCGGCGGACCGGCCTGACCTTCGCCCCCGAGGGCGGGACGTGGCGGATGCGTCAGGTCATCAACAAGCTCATCCGCGAGGAAGATCTCTACGCGGCCGTCGACGCCGCCTTCAGCCAGGGATGGAAGCGGGTGAAGCTGTACTTCCTCATCGGCCTCCCCACCGAGACCGACGAGGACACGCTCGGCATCGTCGCCCTGGCCAAGCAGTGCGTTGCCATCGGCAAGCGGTACCACTCATCGGTCACCGTGACCGCATCGGTCGGCGGCTTCGTCCCCAAGGTGCAGACGCCGTTCCAGTGGTTCGGACAGAACACGATCGAGGAACTCACCCGCAAGGTCCACCTGCTTCGGGACGCCGCCCGGCCGGTACGCGGGCTGACCGTCCGATGGCACGATCCCAAGGCGACGGCGGCCGAGGGGATCGTGAGCCGGGGCGACCGGCGCATGGGTGCCGTGGTGGAGCAGGTGTGGCGCAACGGCGGCACGTTCCAGGAGTGGTCGGAGTACTTCGACCTGGACCTGTGGACCGACGCCCTGGCCGCCCACGGGATGAGCCTCGAGGACACCGTCTACCGGCACCGGACCGAGCACGAGGTGCTGCCCTGGGACCACGTCTCCGCCGGCCTGCACCGCGACTTCCTGTGGCAGGACTGGGAGGACGCCCTGGCCGAGCACGGCCTGCCCGACTGCCGGTGGACCCCCTGCTACGACTGCGGTGCCTGCACGGGCTACGGGGTCGAGCACGTGGTGGCCTCCGCCGTCCCCCCGGCAGGGGGGAGCCAGGGCACCGGACAGGATCTCTCTGCGGGGGGCCAGGTGCCGGTACGATTCCTGTCCACGGCGCCGTCCGGCGCCGGCCCGGTGGTCCCACCGGGTGGGAGCGCCGTGGCGCTGGCGACCGAGGGGAGGAACTGACGTGCGCATCCGGTTCCGCTTCGCCAAGCTCGGCAAGGTCCGCTTCACCAGCCAGCGCGACATCGCCCGCATGTGGGAGCGGGCGCTGCGTCGGGCGCGCCTCCCCCTCGCCTACACCGAGGGGTTCTCCCCGCGGCCGCAGCTCAGCTTCGGCCTGGCCCTGCCCACGGGTGCGGAGTCGTTGGCGGAGTACCTCGACGTGGCCCTGGACCCGGTTCGGGCGCACGAGGCCGGCGTAGACGTGGCCGCCCTGCCGGCGCTGCTCGACGGCCTCCTGCCCTCCGGCGTCGAGGTCGAGGAGGCGGTGGAGATCGAGCGCTCGAAGGAGTCGCTCCAGCAGATCGTGACCTCGTGCTCGTGGACCATGCGGTTGACCGGCATCACCCGGTACGAGTTGGCGCTCGCCGTGGACGCCCTGCTGGCGGCCGACACGGTCCCGATCACCCGCGAGCGCAAGGGACGCCAGGAGGTCGACGACCTCCGGCCGTCCGTGCTCGCCCTGGCCCTGGCCGATCCGCAGGCGGACGGTGCCGCGGACCCGACGGGGCGCACCGTCGGCCTCGTCGCCGAACTCTCGACCCAGCCGCGCGGGGTGCGTCCCGTGGAACTCGTGCGCGGCCTGATCGCGGTGTCGGGCGGTCCGTCCGGCACATCGCCCGAAGGGGCGGCCACCGACGGCCACCCCGGAAGTATCCCGGTCATCGACCGGGCCTGTAGGACACAACAGTGGATCGAGCGCGACGGGCTCCGTCAGGAGCCGCTCCTCGGCCGGGTCGTCCCGGCCGGAGCAGACCGCGCCGTGCACGCCCTGGAGCGTGTGTCGTGAGCAGTTTCAGAAGGGAATTCGATGTCAGAAGCACCTACCGGGCAGACGCCCGGGGCGGAATCGCCCCCCTCGTCGCCGACACCCACCGCCGACCGGACCGCGGTCGACGCCCCGACCCGCGTACCGGAGGCGGCGCGCG
>DATLRE010000109.1:0-8421 GCA_035534835.1 Acidimicrobiales bacterium | reverse complement strand
ATGTTTGCCACTGCTTGTCCTCGTCGTCTCGATGCGTCGGGTCCGGGCGGCGCACGTGCGGGACCGCCACGGGCTGCGTCGGGTCCCCGGGATCCCGTCCTGGGATCACCTACCGGAGACAGTGAAGGATAGCAGTCCGGGCCCCTGTCGGCCCAACGGCCCCGCGGTCCTCCACCTCGGGGTGGGCGGCGGCCCACCTTGGGTACGCTGGGCGCCCCGTGCTCCCGATCGACCGTATCCGCAACTTCTCCATCATCAGCCACGTCGACCACGGCAAGTCGACGCTGTCCGACCGCATCCTGGAGCTGACCGGTGCCGTCGACCCCCGGCAGATGCGCGAGCAGTACCTGGACTCGATGGACATCGAGCGCGAGCGGGGCATCACCATCAAGGCCCAGAACGTCCGGGTCCCGTGGCGTGACCACACCCTCCACCTCATCGACACGCCCGGCCACGTCGACTTCGGCTACGAGGTCAGCCGCTCGCTGGCCGCCTGCGAGGGGGCCGTCCTCCTGGTCGACGCTTCCCAGGGGATCCAGGCCCAGACCCTGGCCAATTGCTATCAGGCCATCGAGAACGACCTCGAGATCGTCGCCGTCCTCAACAAGATCGACCTGCCCGCTGCCGACCCCGAGCGGTGCGCGGCCGAGATCGAGACGGTCCTCGGCCTGCCGGCGGAGGACATCCTGCACATCTCGGCCAAGACGGGGGAGGGCGTGCCCGAGCTGCTCGACGCCATCGTGGCCCGTATTCCGGCGCCGACCGGCGACCCGTCAGCTCCACTGCGGGCACTCATCTTCGACTCGGCCTACGACCAGTACCGGGGGGTCGTGAGCTCGATCCGGGTGATGGACGGGACGCTCACCTCCTCGGACCGCCTCCGCTTCATGCAGGCCGGTGCCAACCACGAGATCGAGGAGATCGGCGTCCGCACCCCGGCGACCGTGCCCGTCGACGAACTCGGCCCCGGCGAGGTCGGGTACCTGATCGCCGGGATCAAGGACGTCGGCGGCGCCCGGTCCGGTGAGACGGTGACCACGGCCACCCACCCGGCCGGCACCCCGCTCGACGGCTACCGCGACCCGAAGCCGATGGTCTTCTGCGGGTTGTTCCCCATCGACGGCGACGAACTCCCCGACCTGCGCGACGCGCTCGAGAAACTGCGGCTCAACGACGCCAGCTTCACCTACGAGCCCGAGTCGTCCCGTGCCCTCGGATTCGGATTCCGCTGCGGTTTCCTCGGACTGCTGCACATGGAGATCGTGCGCGAGCGGCTCGAGCGCGAGTTCGACCTGTCCCTGATCGCCACCGCCCCGTCGGTCGCCTACCGGGCGTTCCTGACGAACGGCACGGAGGTCGATGTCGACAACCCGAGTGAGCTGCCCGAGCCGGCATCGCTCGACCACGTCGACGAGCCCATGCTGCGGGCCACCATCCTCACCCCGGCCGAGTACACGGGAACGATCATGGAGCTGTGCCAGGGCAAGCGGGCCGAGATGGTGAAGATGGACTACCTCTCACCGGAGCGGGTCGAGTTCGTCTACGTGATCCCGCTGGCCGAGGTGGTGGTCAACTTCTTCGACCAGCTGAAGAGCCGGACCAAGGGGTACGCCAGCCTCGACTACGAACCCGGCGGGTACACCACCTCGGACCTGGTCAAGGTCGACCTGCTGATCAACCGCGTGCCGGTCGACGCCTTCTCGACCATCGTCCACAAGTCCCAGGCCGACTACTACGGCCGTCGCATGGCGGAGAAGCTCCGCGAGCTCATCCCCCGACAGATGTTCGACGTCCCCATCCAGGCCGCCATCGGAGGCCGCGTGCTCGCCCGTGAGACGGTCAAGGCCAGGCGCAAGGACGTGCTGGCCAAGTGCTACGGCGGCGACATCACGCGGAAGCGGAAGCTGCTGGAGAAGCAGAAGGAGGGCAAGAAGAAGATGAAGAGCATCGGCCGCGTCGAGGTCCCCCAGGAGGCGTTCGTGTCCGCCCTCAAGCTGGACGACTGACCCGCCGGCCCGTCGACGCCGCGGCGGCCGGGACGGTGGTGCGTGGGCGACGGGATCCGCCGGGTCGAGCCGGGCACCCGGCGCGGGGAGGTACGGTTTCCTGTGGTCGGCGACGGCAAAGAGGGGGAGCCGGAGGATCTGCCGGACCGGCCCTCGGCGAACGCGAGCCTGCGACAGCTGTCCGTCAACGTGGCGTTCTCGTACGTCAACTTCGCCATCGGCATCGTGCTCAGCCTGGTGCTGACCAGGGTCCTGCTCCGGCACCTCGGCGCCAGCACCTATGGACTGTGGATCGTCCTGCTGGCCCTCGTCGGCTACCTGATCCTCCTGGACCTCGGGGTCAGCACCGCCGCCGTCCAGCGGGTCGCCCGCCTGATGGCCGTCGGGGACCGGGAGGGTGTCGCCGACCTCATCCGCACCCTCTGGGCGTTCTTCGCCATGTCGGGGATCGCAGTGGTGGTGGTGACCGTCGGATTGGCGCCGTTCCTGACCTCGTTCCTCAACGTGGGTGCGATCAGCCCGACGGTCGTCGGGACGACGCTGGTCATCCTCGGCGTGATGTCGGCGCTCCGGCTCCTGGCCGTCGTGCCCAACTCGATCCTGTTCGGATCGGGTCGCAACGACCGTCAGTCCCAGATCGGACTGATCGCACTCGTGCTCACCCAGGCTGGTCAGGTGGTCGCGGTGCTCGCCGGAGCGGGACTGATCGTGCTCGCCATCGTCCAGGCCGCCGGCGTCGGACTCGGCTTCGTCCTGACGTCCTCCGTCGCCGGGCGGGTCACCGGCTCGTCCCTGCGCAAGGGGCGGTTCGACGGATCGCTGCTGCGGGAGCTCCTCCGGTTCGGCGGGATGCAGACGATGATCGCCCTCGGGTCGGTGGTGTCGTTCCAGCTCGACGCCTTCGTCATCGGCGTCATCCTTCCGGTGGCCCAGGTCGCGCCGTACAGCGTGGCCCTGAACACGGCCAACTTCACCCGGAGCCTGTCGACGCAGGGATCGGCCCTGCTCCTCCCCACCTATTCCCACCTCGACGCCGTAGCGGACCGGGACCGGCAGGCGAAGTACTTCTTCAACGCGATCATGCTGAGCCTGGCCGTCTCGGTCCCCATGGTGATCGCGATGGCCGTGTTCGGTCAGGCGATGCTGACGGTCTGGCTGGGGTCGGTTCCGCCGAAGACCTACGGGATCATGATCGCACTCGGGGTGGTCACGTTGCTCCAGCTCCCGGGCCAGCAGGGCTTCCTGTTCCTCACCGGTGCCGGCCGCAACCGAAAGCTCGCCGGGCTGGCGGTGCTCGGGGCCTCGGTGAACCTGATCGGCAGCATCGTGGCGACCTATTGGCTCGGGCCGATCGGTCCGGCGATCGGTTCGCTGCCCGTCGTGCTGGTTCTGGACTTCACCGTCCTGCCGATGATGGTGTGCCGGTACATCGGCGTCCCCGTCGGCCGCTACGCGCGCATGGCCCTCGGGCCCATCCTGCCGGTCGGGATCGCGGCAGCGACGACCGCACTCGCGCTCGACCGCCTCCACCCGGCCCACGGCGGGATCGCCGCCATCGTCTCCTCGGTCGTCGTGTGCATCGTGGGCTGGGCGGCGCTCGTGCTGATCGTCGCCAGGCTCGAGCCGGAGCTCCGGGCTGCCGTGTGGCAGCGCGTCCGCCGCCGGCGGCCGTGACCGGTACGCCGTCCGGGGACGGTTCCGCCTGCAGATAGTCTCGGGTGCCAGGCGGAGGAATCACAGGTGACCGAGCCCCGAAAGGACGCCGACTGTGGCACGCCCCGATCAGTACGACGTCATCTGCCTCTCGCTGGAGCCGTGGAACGACGTCTGGCGCCGCAACCAGCTCTTCGCAACGGAGATCCTCCGCCTCCGGCCGGGCATGCGGATGCTGTTCGCCGAGACGCCGGTCGACGTCCTGTGGACGTTGCGCCAGGGTCGGCTCCCGGATCTGTCGGGGCTGCGGAGCATCGGAGCGTCGGGGCGCCTGTGGGCGATGGCTCCGCACAAGTGGCTGCCCCGCCGAGTCTGGCCGGGTGGCGACGAGTCCCTGTTCCGCCAGGTCCTGTCCGCGAGCCGGACGCTGGGGTTCGACCGTCCCGTGCTGTGGATCAACGACAGCATGTACGCACCGCTGATCGGGCGGACGGGCTGGCCGAGCGTCTACGACGTCACCGACGACTGGCTGCTGGCCCGTGCCAGCTCACGGGAGGTGGCGCGGCAGCGGACGAACGACGCCACGGCCCTGCGGGACGCGGACGAAGTCGTGGTCTGCTCGCCGGCGCTCGCCGAGAGCCGCGGGCGCGACCGGACGGTCCATCTCGTGTCCAACGGCGTCGATATCGACCACCTCCGGTCGCCGACGACCCGCCCCTTCGATCTGCCCGCCGGACGTGTGGTGCTCTACCAGGGGACCCTGAGCGCGGACCGGTTGGACATCGACCTGTGCGTCCGCCTGGCCCGGCAACTGGCCGGTCGGGCCACGCTCGCGTTCCTCGGGCCGGACAGCTTGACCCGGGCCGCGGAGGCCGCCGTTCTCGACTCGGGCGCGGTGATCCTGGGCAGCCGCCCCTACTCGGAGATGCCGGCCTACCTCCAACACGCCGACGTCCTGGTGGTGCCCCACAGGATCACGCCGTTCACCGAGAGCCTGGATCCGATCAAGGCACGCGAGTTCGTCGCCGTCGGCCGTCCCGTCGTCGCCACCCCGGTCGCCGGCTTCCGGGGTCTGGCCGGTCCGGTGGTGGTCCGGGACCGGGAGTCCTTCGTGGGTGCCGTGGAGGCGGTCCTGGACGGGCCGTCGCTCCCGCCCGGTCCGGGGGAACTCGTGGGGCACCCGGCCACCTGGGCAGCGCAGGCCGCCTCCTTCCTCGAGCGGCTCGACGCCGCCGCCTCGGCAGGTGCCCGCACCCGGGGCGGAACCCCGTCGTAGGGGGACGACCACCCGCGTCCCGCGCCCGGGTCGGCGACCGGTCGCCGCGGTGGCGGTGCGGTCAGGACGGGGTCGACGGGTGGGCCGACTCGAAGCGCCCGACCATCACGTCGATCAGCAGCTCGCGTTGGCGCTTGACCCACGACGCGTGGTCGAGGTCGTCGAGGATCGCCACGTGGAAGCGGGGCGATCGCTCGAGGGCCCGGATCCGTTCGCCGGAGCCGAGCGCGATGGGGAGGTAGTCCGCCGGGCCGCAGACGAGGAACGTGTCGACGCCGGACGCCTCGATGTGCTCGAAGGCGTCCATCCCGGTGTCCTCCAGCAGTCGGAGGGTCACGAACCGCCAGAACCATTCGGGGATTCCCGGTCGACGTTTGGCCATGGCCATCGGCCAGGACCCGTTCTCCAGGGACCGCATCCACCGATCGAGGTCCGACGGATTGCGACGCCGGACCACCCATCGCAGCGGTGCCCCGACGACCTGCACCAACCAGCGCCGGGAGTGTTGGCGGGCGCGCCGTGCCGACGGCTCCTCGGGTGCCGGCGGGGTGAACGAGAACGACGGGTTGATCACGCAGATGCCCCTCGGCGGATGGAGGAGCGCCTGTTCGACGACCTGGTAGGCGCCCGAGCAGAACCCCACCAGGACCACGTCGGTCGGGTCGTCGGGCGAGATCGCGGTCATCGCGTCGTAGACGTCCCCGATCGCCTCGGGCGCACGCGCCACGTGGTCCGGCTGGCCGGGCCGCGTCCCGCTGTCGCCGTTGCCGCTGAGGTCGAACCGCAGGATGCGGAAGCCCGCCGGGCCGAGACGGCGCGCCAGGTCCACCCAGATCCGTGCCTGCCCGATGTGATGGGTGTTGCCCTCGTTGACCAGCACGATCGTCGGTCCGCGGGGCGGTCCGTCGGTGTCGGTGACGATCCCGAAGAGCCCGAGCCCGCCGAGTTGGACCGTGTGCTCGACGACGGGGAGTCCGGCGGGTGTCGTCCCCACGGTGGCGGCCGCCGCACCGACCGGAACGTCCGCCAGGGTGACCGGAGGTCCCTGCAGCCCGGCGGCGAGCCAGTCGACGACGCGGTCGATGGTCGACATCGGCGGTGTCTGCGTGTGCGAGTCGAGGAGCAGGTCCTGACCGGTCGCCTCCTGCCACTCGACGTCCAGGCCGTCGAGCCGACGCTGGAGAGCCCGCGGCCGGGACGTGCCCGGCGGGACCAGCACCAGGATGCGCTTCGCCAGTGTCCCGTCCATCGCCGCCAGGTCCAGCCCGCCCAGTTCCTCCACCGTCTCGGGCTCGAAGCGGAGCCCCGGTGCCTCGAGCGCGTCCTCGCCCCCGTCGCCACCGCCTCCGCTCAGATGGCGGAGGAACCGCTGTTCGCGCACGAACGACTGGCCGGACAGGCAGGGATCCCAGAGCACGAGCGCGTCCACCCCGGCGCGGCGCACCGCCTCGTTGGCGGCGAACAGCCCGCCGATGCGAACGCCCACCAGTCCGATGTCCGAGACCCCGGCACCGACGAGCACGTCGGTGGCCGCCGTCACGCTGGACAGCCACGCCTCGACCCGATCGGGGTCCGTCTCCTGGCCGGTGGAGTCGCCGGTCCCGTCATAGTCGAATCGGAGCACGGCCAGCCCGTGCTCGGCCAGGCGATCGGCCAACAGCCGGTAGGTGTAGTAGACGCAGATCGCCTCGATGCCGAGCGGCTGGCAGAGCACGACGCCCCCGCGGACGGTGCGGTCGCGCGGGAGGTGGAGCCAACCGAAGAGCGGTCGGTCGTCGGGACCGAACCAGAACGGCGAGGGTTCGCCGGGACGGCCGGCCGAGCGCGGATTCACGAGCGGTCCTGACGCGAGGTCATCCTGCACTGCGCGGCAGGCCGTACTGACGCCATCCCGCCACAGTAGCGGCGCGTCCGGACGGGGACGGCAAACCGGTGGTCCGGAGGGCCTCCGGATGCCGGGGTGGGGCCCACCGCGACGCGGGTCGGTGCGGCGTCGACCCCGGCCGGCGGCTCGGCGTCCGCCCGTTCAGCGACCGGCCGCCCGGTGGTCGCCCGGCGCTGGGTCCGGCGGGGTGCCTTTGGCGGGTGCGCGGATGACGGCGACCGTCTTGGTCGGGTCGTCGGGGTCGAAGCGGAGCGTGATGGCCGCGTCGGGGTCCTCGGGCTCGCCGGGTGCCTCCATGACGAATGCGGGCAGCTCGCGCTTGGGCTCGAGCGCCTGCTGGAGCCCGAGCGCGATGCCCGAGAGGATCGCACCGCTGGCGGACCGCTTCATCCACCGCTGGAAGCCGATGGGCTCCTCGGGTCCGGGGTCGTCGTAGGTGCCGCTGTCCGGGTCGGCGTCGCCGGGATCGGGTCCCGGGGTAGTGTCCACGAGCCCCATCGTACCGCCGGTTCCTGCACCGGCCGCCGGTGGGTCTGCCGGCGCCACCCGACGGACGGGTCGCCGCCCTCGGGAGGGGACATGACCGGAGTGGACCGCACCGTCGACGTGGTGGTGGCGGGCGCCGGGTACGCCGGGCTGCGGGCGGCCCGTGGCCTGGTGGCCGCCGGGCTCGACGTGGTGGTGGTGGAGGCTCGGGACCGGGTGGGCGGCCGGGTGCTCACCGAGGTCACCGGGTCCGGCGCCGTGATCGACCACGGCGGCCAGTGGATCGGCCCGACCCAGGACCGCCTCCGCGCACTGGCCGCCGAGTTCGGTGTCGCCACCTTCCCCACCCATGTCGACGGCGCCAACCTCGAGGTCCGCGACGGCGGGATCCATTCCTTCACGGGCCTGGTGCCGACGTCGGACCCGGACGGGTCGGCCGACACCGTCGCCACGCTCCTCGACCTCGACCTGCTGGCCCAGGAGGTCTCGCCGGTCCGTCCCTGGGAGCACCCGGACGCCGCCCACCTCGACGGCACCACCCTCGCCGAGTGGGTGGCGACCGCGGCCGACACCGAGGTGGCCCGTTCGCTCGTGGCCACCGCCGCCCTCGCCGTGTTCGGTTGCGGTCCCGACGAGCTGTCGCTCCTCTACGTCCTCGCCTACGCCCATGGCGGTGGCTCGATGTCCACCCTGATCCGCACGGCGGGTGGTGCCCAGGAGCAGCGGTTCGTCGGCGGTGCCCAACGGATGGCACTCCGCCTGGCCGACGAACTGGGCGACCGGGTGGTCCTGGATTCCCCCGTGGTCGGCGTGGCCCACGATGCGTCGGGGGTCACCGTGACCGCCGACCGACGGGGTCCCGACGGAACGCGTTCGCCGTGGCGGGTGGGCGCCAGGCGACTGGTGATGGCCATGCCCCCCGCCGTGCACGGTCGTATCGCCTTCGACCCGTCGCTGCCGGGCGCCCGCGACCAGCTCGCCCAGCGTTCGCCCATGGGGTCGGTCACCAAGGTGCACGCGGTCTACGACCGCCCGTTCTGGCGCGACGCCGGGCTGTCCGGCCAGGTGGTGGCCGACAGCGGGCTCCTGCGGGCCACCTTCGACGACTCGCCCGA
>DATLRE010000108.1:0-15411 GCA_035534835.1 Acidimicrobiales bacterium | reverse complement strand
ACCACCCGCATCCGGGCGGCCTTGGCCGAGATCGCACCGTTGAACGAGTCCTCGAAGGCGAGGCACGCCGTGGGGTCGACGCCGAGTTTGGCCGCCGTCGACAGGTAGGCGCCGGGGTGGGGCTTGCCGAGCGGCTCCCACTCGGCGGAGTGCCATGCCGCCATCGACGACGACAGCCCGAGCCTGTCGAGCGCGGCCTCGATGACCACGGCGTACGAGCCGGAGCAGACGGCCATCGGGATCGACCGGTCGCGGCAGAGGTCGACCACGGCCAGGGCGCCGGGCATCGGCTGCCCCTCGGCCTCGACGAGCTCCGCCACGCGGGCGGTGACCACCCGTTCGACCTCGACGGGCGCCATCCCCTGCCACGGCCGGCGCTCGAACCAGTGGCGCACCGCGTCGTCGATGCGCAGGCCCATGGTCTGGCGCGTCTCGGACTCGGTCAGCTCGACCCCGAGCGTGGCGAAGACCTCCATCTCGGCCCGGCGCCAGAACGGCTCCGAGTCCACCAGCAGGCCGTCGAGGTCGAACACGACCGCGCCCACCGGGCGCCCCGAGAGCGCGTCGGCGGACGGGACCCCCGTCATCGGGGACGGCGGGCCCGACGTGGCCGTCAGCCCAGCTTCCGGACGACGTCGACCATGGCCTCGCCGGCTTCGGTCGGGTTGAGGGCCACCGTGACCCCGGCGGAGGAGAGCGCGTCCATCTTGGCCTGTGCCGTTCCCTTCGACCCCGAGATGATGGCGCCGGCATGGCCCATCTTCCGGCCGGGGGGCGCGGTGACCCCGGCGACGTAGGAGACGACCGGCTTGGTGACGGACGAGGCGATGAACTCGGCGGCCTCCTCCTCGGCGGAGCCCCCGATCTCGCCGATCATCATGATGGCGCGGGTGTCGGGATCGGCCTCGAACGCGGTCAGGCAGTCGATGAAGCTCGTACCGGGCACCGGGTCGCCGCCGATTCCCACGCACGTGGTCTGGCCGACGCCCTGCTGGCTCAGCTCGTGCAGCGCCTGGTAGGTGAGGGTGCCCGAACGGCTGACGATCCCGACGGGTCCGCCGGCCATGGCGATGTCGCCCGAGGTGATCCCGATGTTGCACTTGCCGGGCGAGATGATGCCGGGGCAGTTCGGGCCGAGGAGCCGGGTCCCCGGATAGTCCCGCACGAGCCGGTTGTAGGCCAGCGCCTCGTCCTGGGCCGGGATCCCCTCGGTGATGCACACCACGAACGGCACGCCGGCCGCGGCCGCCTCCACGATGGCATCGGCGGCGAACTTGGGCGGCACCGAGATGAACGAGGCGTTGGCCCCGGTCGCCTCGACGGCCTCGGCCACGGTGGCGAACACCGGGATGCCCTCGATCTCCTCGCCGCCCCGGTTCGGGTTGGTGCCGGCGACCACCTGGGTGCCGTAGGCCCGGTTGCGGAGCCCGTGGTACAGGCCCTGGCTGGTGGGGCTGATGCCCTGCACCACGACCTTGGTGTTCTCGTCTACGAAGATGCTCACGACTGGCCTCCAGCAAGGGCGACCGCCCGGCGGGCGGCATCGAGCATGGTCGGCTCGGCGACCAGGCGATCGGACAGGTGCGCGGCCAGGATGTCCCGGCCGGCCACGGCATTGGTGCCGTCGAGCCGGAGCACGATCGGCGAGCTGATCTCCACGCGGTCGAGGGCCTCGAGCACACCCTTGGCCACCTCGTCGACCCGGGTGATGCCACCGAAGATGTTCACGAAGATCGACTTGACCGCCGGGTCGGAGTTGATGACCTCGAGGGCCGCCGCCATGACGTCGGCATTGGCGCCGCCGCCGATGTCCAGGAAGTTGGCCGCCGAGCCGCCGCACTGGTTCACCACGTCGAGCGTGCTCATGGCCAGGCCGGCGCCGTTGGCGATGATCCCCACCGAGCCGGACAGTCCGATGTAGTTGAGGCCGCGCTCCTTGGCACGGGTCTCGCGCTCGTCCTCGACGTCGCTGCCCGCGAACTCCTCCCACTCGGGATGGCGGTAGGCGGCGTTGTCGTCGAGGGTGACCTTGGCGTCGAGCGCGTGCACCCGGCCCTCGGGGGTGAGGATGAGCGGGTTGATCTCGGCCAGGTCGCAGTCGCCCTCGGTGTAGCAGGTGTAGAGCTTCACCAGCAGCTCGGCGGCCTGCGTGCGCGCCTCCTCGTCCAGGTTGGCCCGGGCCACCCACTCGGCGGCCGCCTCGAGGCTCAGCCCGTCGACCGGGTCGATGCGGACGATGGCGATGGCGTCGGGGTTGGTGACGGCCACCTCCTCGATCTCCACGCCGCCCTCGGCCGACAGCATGCCGAGGTGCTTCTTGGCACTCCGGTCCAGGGTGAAGCTGGCGTAGTACTCCTTGGCGATGTCCGAGGCGTGCTCGACCCACAGCCGCTGGACCACGTGACCCTTGATGTCGAGGCCGAGGATGTTGCCGGCGTGCAGCCGCACCTCGTCGACGTCGTTGGCGAGCTGGACACCGCCGGCCTTGCCGCGGCCGCCGACCTTGACCTGCGCCTTGACGACGACGGGATACCCCGACGCCTCGGCCTGGGCGACGGCCTCGTCCACGGTGTCGGCCACCCCTCCCTTGGAGATGGGGATGCCGTACCGGGCGAAGTACTGCTTACCCTGGTATTCGAAGAGATCCACCGGATCCGTTCCTCTCTGCCTGCGTGGCTGGTTCTGGTTGGGACTTGACTGGGACTGTGGCTCCTGCGGTGACCGCCGACGGCGCCCGCCGCCGGGCGGGCACGCAGCACAGCGGGTGCGGGACGTACGGGTGCGGAGTCCCTGCGGGACGGTGCCACCCGCAAGACCGGGATCAGGCGACTGCTCCGCCCTCCCCGTCCTCCCGCTCGTCGAGCGCCTCGCCCAGCCAGGCACCGATGGCGGGAAGGGGCGCACCGGGTGTGAAGACCTCGGCCACGCCCATCTCCTTCAGCACCGGGATGTCCGACTCGGGGATGATCCCGCCCACGAGGACGAGCACGTCGCCACGTCCCTGGTCGCGGAGGCCCTCGATCACCCGGGGGACCAGGGTCAGGTGGGCACCCGAGAGCAGCGACAGCCCCACGGCGTCGGCGTCCTCCTGGATGACCGCCTGCACGACCTGGTCGGCGGTCTGGTGGAGGCCGGTGTAGATGACCTCGAACCCGGCGTCGCGGAGGGCCCGGGCGATGACTTTCGCGCCGCGGTCGTGCCCGTCCAGGCCCGGCTTGGCGACTACCACTCGATAAGGGCGCTTCACGGCGGCAGATACTAGGCGCTGGCGGGCCGTCCGGCCCATCCGGGACCTGTCGGGGTGGCCGATCGTCCACCCGGCGGGCGTCGAGGCCCTACCCTGGGGGTGCCCCACTCCCCACCGGGAGTCCTGTTCCGACACCACCGCGGGAGCGACCCGACCATCCATGAGGACGCAGTGACGACGCCGGCCGAGGCCGTGGACCGACCCGACGACCGCCCCGCCACGCCCGCCCGTCCCCCCGAATCTCTGGTGCACGGACTCCTCCGGCTGGCCCGGCCCCGCCAGTGGGTGAAGAACCTCCTGGTCTTCGTGGCACCGGGCGCGGCCGGTGTGCTCTTCCACGGCAGCGTCCTGTGGCACGCGGCCGCAGCCTTCGGCATCTTCTGCCTGGCGGCCACCGGCACCTACTACCTCAACGACACCATCGACGCCGCCGCCGACCGGGAGCACCCGACCAAGCGGAACCGGCCGGTGGCGGCCGGCGTGGTCCCCGCACCCCTGGCCATCACCGTCGGGCTGGTCCTGCTCGGTGGGTCCGTCGGGCTGGCCGCCCTGCTCGCCGGGTGGCACCTCGTCGCGGTCATGGGTTCCTACGCCGTGGTCCAGCTCGCCTACTCGTTCGGCCTGAAGAACGAGCCGATCCTGGATCTGGCGTGCGTGAGTGCCGGGTTCATCCTGCGCGCCGTGGCCGGCGGCGTGGCCACGTCGGTCGCCCTGTCCAACTGGTTCCTGATCGTCGTGTCGTTCGGTTCGCTGCTCGTCGTCACCGGCAAGCGCTCGGGGGAGAAGCGCCTCCTGGCCGCGGACCGGGCCGACGACGCCGCCATACGCCAGACGCTCGGCCTCTACTCCTCCTCGTTCCTGACCACGGTCCGGACCCTGTCTGCCGCCGTCACCGTCAGCGCCTACTGCCTGTGGGCCTTCGAGCGGGCCACCCAGGTCCACCCGGGCCGCCACCCGATCTGGTTCCAGCTCACCATCATCCCCTTCGTCATCGCCCTCCTCCACGTGCTGCGCCTGCTCGACTCGGGCGAAGGTGCGGCACCCGAGGAGCTGGCCCTGCACGACCGCCGCCTGCAGATCTACGGGGCTTGCTGGGTGGCCCTGTTCGCCATCGGGGTGTACGCGGGATGACCGCGCCCCGCACCCGCCGGGAGGTGCTCACCGGATGGGGACGGACCGCACCGTCGGCGGCCGACGTGCTCCACGCCGTGCACCCGTCGCTGGTCGACGTGGCCGTGTCCGCGGCCGACGTCGCGGCCGGTGCACACCGGGGACGCGGCCTGATCGCCCGCGGCATGGGCCGCAGCTACGGCGACGCCGCGCAGAACGCCGGTGGCACGGTGGTCGACGCCACCTGGCTCGACGCCGTCCACGCGGTCGACCTCGCCGCCGGCCGGATCACGGTCGGGGCCGGCATCAGCCTCCAGACGTTGATGGAGCGCTTCGTGCCGCTCGGCTGGTTCGTGCCCGTGACGCCCGGGACCCGCCTGGTGTCGGTGGGCGGGGCCGTCGCCGCCGACATCCACGGCAAGAACCACCACGTCGACGGGAGCTTCTGCTCCCACGTGGTATCGATGACCCTGGTCACCCCCACCGGCACGCACACGGTGTCCCCGACCGCCGACCCCGACCTCTTCTGGGCCACCGCCGGGGGGATGGGCCTCACCGGGGTCGTCACCGAGGTCACCCTCCAGATGATCCCGGTCGAGACCAGCTACCTCCTGGTGGACACGGAACGGGCGACCGACCTCGACGACGTCATGGGGAAGATGCTGTCCGGCGACGACGCCTACCGGTACTCGGTGGCGTGGATCGACTGCCAGTCGACCGGACGCCGCCTCGGACGCTCGGTCCTCACCCGGGGCGATCACGCCCGGCTCGCCGACCTGCCGCGCCGGCTGGCGTCGGACCCCGACCGGGCGCGCGCCTTCGTCCCCCGCCAGCTCGCCCGGGTCCCCGTCACACCGCCGAGCGGCCTACTCAACCCGATGACCGTCGGGGCGTTCAACGAGTTCTGGTTCCGCAAGGCGCCCCGGCGCCAGCTGGGAAGGCCACACCACATGACCGGGTTCTTCCACCCGCTCGACGGTGTGGGCGGGTGGAACCGCCTGTACGGCGGGCGCGGCTTCCTCCAGTACCAGTTCGTGGTGCCCGACGAGGCCGGCGACACGGTGCGACGCGTCCTCGAACGGCTCACCGAGGTGCGGCTGGCGTCGTTCCTCGCCGTGCTGAAGCGCTTCGGGCCCGGCGACCCCGGCCCGCTCTCGTTCCCCATGCCGGGCTGGACCCTCGCCCTCGACCTGCCGGTGGGCCACGACGCGCTCGACCGGCTCCTCGACGACCTCGACGAACAGGTACTGGCCGCCGGCGGACGCGTCTACCTGGCCAAGGACTCGCGCCTGTCGCCCGGGACGTTCCGGTCCATGTACCCCTCCCTCGACCGGTTCGTCGAGGTCCGTGCCCGCGTGGACCCGCACGGGATGCTCCGCTCGGACCTCGGCCGCCGCCTCGGACTGTGCTCCGACGCCGCTCCGCTCCCGCAACCCACCACCCGCAAAGGCAGGAAGAACCCATGATCGACGCCACCGGCCGCCCCCAGTCCGTCCTCGTGCTGGGCGGCGGCTCCGAGATCGCCCGGGCGATCGTGGCCCGCCTCGTGCCGGGGCGGTGCCGGACGGTGATCCTGGCCGGCCGGCCGAGCGAGCGTCTGGACGCGGCGGCCGACGAGGCCCGGGCCGCCGGGGCCGAGGTGGTCGAGACCGTGGCGTTCGACACCACCGACCTGGCGGGCAACCCGACCGCCGTCGAGGAGGTCTTCGCCCGCCACGGCGACGTCGACGTGGTCCTGGCGGCCGCCGGGGCACTGGGCGACCAGGCCGCACTCGAGTCGGACCCGAGCGCCGCCGCCGACCTCATCACCACCAACTTCACCGGACTGGCCGCCGCGTTGCTGGCCGCCGCCCGCTGCATGCGGGCGCAGGGCCACGGGCGCATCGTGGTGATCTCCTCGGTCGCCGGCGACCGTCCCCGCAGGGCCAACTTCATCTACGGATCGACCAAGTCCGGCCTCGACGCCTTCGCCCAGGGACTGGGCGACTCGCTCGTCGGGAGCGGCGTCGGGGTCACCGTGGTCCGGCCCGGATTCGTGGTCGGACGGATGACCGAGGGGATGGATCCGGCGCCGTTCCCGACCACCCCGCAGGCGGTCGCCGAGGCCGTCGTCCGGGGGATCTCGTCCGGCGCCGAGGTGGTCTACGTCCCGCCCGTGCTGCGGTGGGTCTTCGCCGTCATGAAGCTCCTGCCCCGTGCGGTCTGGCGCCGCATGCCGGGCTGAGCCGGCGGGCACCTCCGGTCAGTCGACCAGTGTGCCCGCGTAGTCGGGGACGTAGGTGTAGAGCTCGCGCGGCGGGCGCCGGTAGCCCTCGTCGCGGACCCGCTTCGGGAGCTTGAGCCGGGTCTCGTCGACCTGCGTGTAGGGGACCTGGTCCAGCAGGTGGGCGACGCAGTTGATCCGGGCCGCCCGCTTGTCCTCGGCGTCCACCACGTACCACGGCGACTCGGGCGTGTCGGTGTGGAGGAACATGGCGTCCTTGGCCCGCGAGTAGTCCGACCATCGCTGGCGGGCCTCGAGGTCCATCTCGCTCAGCTTCCACCGACGCAACGGGTCGTTGACCCGGGCCTGGAACCGCCGCTCCTGCTCCGCGTCGCTCACCGAGAACCAGTACTTCACCAGGATGATCCCGTCCTCGAGCAGGAGGTGCTCGAACACGGGGCACTGGGCCAGGAACCGATGGTACTCGACGGACGTGCAGTACCCCATGACGTGTTCGATGCCCGCACGGTTGTACCAGGAGCGGTCGAAGAGGACGAGCTCGCCGGCCGACGGCAGCTGGGCCACGTAGCGCTGGAAGTACCACTGGGTCCGCTCCCGCTCGGTGGGAGCCGGCAGCGCCACGATGCGGCAGATGCGGGGGCTCAGGTACTGCGAGATCCGCTTGATCACACCGCCCTTGCCGGCGGCGTCCCGACCCTCGAAGACGACCACGACCCGGGCCCCGGTCTCCCGGATCCACTCGGTCATGGTGGTGAGCTCGGCCTGCAGGCGGAGCAGCTCGGCCTCGTAGCGCCGCTTCGGCATCGATCGCGCCACCACCACCTCCTCGCGGTCCTCGTCCCGTGCGGGGACCGCCCGGGTGGCCCCGCCGGCGACCTTAGGCCGATCCGGCGCCTACCTGGTGCCGTGTGACGTGGTCGTGGCCGTCGGCGCGGGCACCGGTCGCACCGACATCGTGATGAAGTCGCGCGACAGCGTGGAGAAGTAGCGCGACGGGTACGTCTGCTCGTCGGAGGTGAGCAGCGTGCCGTTGGTGGCCGATGCCGGCACCCCGGGTGCCAGGTCGAAGTGGGTGAAGTTGACCCAGTCGGTGTTGATGTCCATCTCCATGGCCCGCACGGCACCGGCCCGGACGAGGAGGTTCGCCAGGTCCACGATGGACAGACCGGTGCCCCCCACGTACACGAGGGCCCCGTCGGAGGTCACGCCGAGGCCCGACCGCCACACCTGGACCTTCCCCCCGAGCGTGGCTCCCCACTTGATGTTGTCGCTGGCGTTCAGGCCCGGCACCGGCTGGCCGTTGTCGACGACGAGGTCGAGGTTCTGGCGCACGGCGACCGTGTTCGCCGTCATCGAGACGTCGGTGCCCCACGAGCCGATGTTGATGTTGCCGGCCGAGTCGATGACCAGGGACGCCCTGCCGGCCTGCAGGGGCACGGCCATGGTCCCGTCGAGGTAGAAGCCCCCCTGGGCGTCACCCCCTCCGGGACTGCTCATCCGGAACCCGGAGTTGAAGGCCGCGTCCAGGGTCGTCAGCGCGGCGCCGGTGATGGGGGCCATCGAGGAGAACGTCTGACCGGTGCCCGGGATGGCGGTACCGGCGTAGAGCTGGGCGCTCAGGAGCTTGGTGTCCATCCACGCCACGCCCGCCACCAGGCTGGTGTTGACGGCGTTGGGCCGGAGGTAGGCGGCGTACATGGTGGGGATGCCGTCGACGGTCCGTCCGATGGCGTGCCACTGGCCCTCGCCGGGCGTGGGGGTGGACACGAAGGGGACGATGGGTGCGGGGGCGGGCAGGTGGGCCGGACCGGTGACCACCGGGACCGTGGCGGCCGTGCCCGTCGGCTTCGGGATGGCGCCTGCGGCCGGCCGTCCGCCCTTGGGCGGCGCGTTCCAGGTGTACCAGGTGTTCTCGGCCCAGGTCACGATGCCGCCGCCGCCGTGCCCCCGGACCCATTCCGCCATGCGGCCGCCCACCGTCGGGCCGAGGGACGGGTCGGTGGCCGCGGTGCCGAGCGAGACCCACACCGGCGTCAGCAGGACAAGGACCACCAGCAGGACGGTCGTCTTCGGGTGGCGCCCGACGATCGTCGACCGCTCGCGCCGCTTCTGCCTGCGCAGGGCCCGGCGCTCGCGGCGGGTGGGCTTGGCCAGGGCGTGGGCGTGGCGGAGGGTCCCCGTCGACGGGTCCCGCCACGGGGTGGAGTCGACCGAGGGGAGGGCGTCCGGCGCCTCGTCGGTGGCGTCGTCCTGGTCGATGATGATCTCTGCGGGCACGGTGCTCCTGGGACCTCGTCCTACGTCGTCGATGGTGCGTCCGGGCGGCGGCATCACGCGCCCGTGCCGTGGGGGCGTGTCGCGGGCTCCCAGTTTCCCACGGGCCACCGTCCCGCGCCGGGCACCCGGGGGACCGGGGCGATTCCCCAGGTCAGCGGAGGACCGGTCCCGGACCGGCCGGGCCGCCCCGGCGGGGCGCTCGGGGTCTGCAGGCACGCGACGGGTGGGCACGGGTCACAGGACGGCACCGGTTCATCGTAGGGAGCGATCCTGACGACGACGTGAAGGACCGGAGATCCCCGCCGTGCCGGCTCGGATCGGTGCTAGGCCCGCTTGACGGGCGCCATGCGCAGGAGGAGCTTCTTACGACCCACCGAGGTGAAGATTACCTCCGCTTCGGCGTCGTCGTCCGAGCCGCCGGTGGCCACCACGCGACCCTCGCCCCACTGGCCGTGGACGACGACGTCACCCACCCCGAGACCGAGCAGCTCGGCACCGGTCGACGCCGGCGCCCGCTTGCGGCGGCCGTTCGCGTCGAAGGCGCCGTCGCCCGGCGCCACCCCGGAGCCGAACACCGAGCGACCGGGCGTGCCCGCCCGCCCCTCCCGGTCCGACCGTCGCCCGAAGCCGCCTGACGATCCCCCGTAGCCGGAACCGCCGTAGGCGGAGCCGGACGGGCCGCGGCTGCGGTCGACCGCCACGTCGCGCACGAGCTCGGCGGGGATCTCGTTGAGGAAGCGGCTCGGGATGTTCGAGTTGGTGTTTCCCCAGAGCATGCGGCTCCAGGCATGGGACACGTAGAGATGGCGCTCGGCCCGGGTGATGCCGACGTAGCAGAGCCGACGCTCCTCCTCGAGCTCGACCGGGTCACCCAGCGAGCGCAGGTGGGGGAAGACCCCGTCCTCCATCCCGACCAGGAAGACCGCCGGGAACTCGAGTCCCTTGGCGATGTGCATGGTCATCAGCGAGACCCGGGTGCCGTCACCGTCGAGCTGGTCGGAGTCGGCCACCAGCGACGCCGCCTCCAGGAATTCGGCCAGTGTCCGGTAGTCGTCGGCCACGCCGACGAGCTCGTCCACGTTCTCCACCCGTCCGAGTGCCTCGATGGTCCCTTCGGCCAGGAGCTCGCTCCGGTAGCCGGTGCGCTCGACGACGGCGGTCACCAGTTCGCCCGGCCCCCGCAGCGGGACGCCCGCGTCGTCGACGGTACCGTCGCGGACCGCACCGGTCGCCGGCTCGACGCCCGGGCCCGGTGCCAGGGCGTCGCCGTTCCCGTCGACCAGGTCGGGCACGGCCATGGAGCCCCGCAGTTCGTCCAGCAGGTCCGCCAGGTCCTCGAGCGCCTTGCCCGCCTTGCCGCCCACGCCGGCCTCGCCCGCCTCGGCGACGGCCTCGCCGAAGGAGATCCCCCGCTGGGAGGCGAACCCGGAGAGCTTGGCCACCGACGTGTCGCCCACGCCCCGCTTCGGGACGTTCACGATCCGGCGCCAGCTGACTTCGTCGTCCGGATTGACCAGGACGCGCAGGTAGGCGAGGACGTCCTTGACCTCCTTGCGGTCGTAGAACTTGGTGCCGCCCACCACCTTGTAGGGGACCTCGCCCCGGACCATCGCCTCCTCGAGGGCGCGGCTCTGGGCGTTGGTCCGGTAGAAGACGGCCACGTCCCCCCAGCGCAGGGACCGCTCCGCGCGCAGCCGGACGATCTCGTGGGCCACCCATTCGGCCTCGTCGTGCTCGTCCTCCGCCCGGTACCGGACGATCTGCTCCCCGACCCCCTGATCGGTCCAGAGTGACTTGGGCTTGCGGGAGACGTTGTTGGTGATGACCGCGTTGGCGGCGTCGAGGATGGTCTGGGTGGACCGGAAGTTCTGGTCGAGGGTGATGGCGGTGGCATCCGGGAACGCCTGCTCGAAGTCGAGGATGTTCGAGATGTCCGCCCCGCGGAACCGGTAGACCGACTGGTCGCTGTCCCCCACCACCACGATGTTGCGGTGGCCACCGGCCAGCTGCACGGCCAGGGCGTTCTGCACGGCGTTGGTGTCCTGGTACTCGTCGATGAGGATGTGGGTGAACCGGGCCCGGTAGTGCTCGAGGATGTCGGGGTGCTCCGCGAACAGCCGCACGGCGTTCGCCAGGAGGTCGTCGAAGTCCATGGCGTTGGCCGCCAGCATGCGCTGTTGGTAGAGGTCGTAGACGTCGGCGATCCTCCGGTCGAAGATCGAGACGGCCGCGGCACGGAACGCGGCGGGGCCCTGGCTGCGGGACTTGGCCTGGCTGATCTGGCCGAGCATCGAGCGGGGCGAGAGCTTCTTGGTGTCGATGTCGAGCTCGCGGGCGATGATCTCGACCAGCCGTCGGGAGTCGGCGTCGTCGTAGATGGTGAACGAACCCTTGTAGCCGAGACGGTCGCCGTGGGCTCGCAGGATCCGTACGCAGGCGGAGTGGAACGTCGAGACCCACATGCGATCGGCGCGGGGACCCACCAGCTCGGCCACCCGGCGGCGCATCTCGTCGGCCGCCTTGTTGGTGAACGTGATGGCCAGGATCTGCCACGGCGCGGCGTCCCCGGTGGCGATGAGGTGGGCGATCCGGCGGGTCAGCACCCGCGTCTTGCCCGATCCGGCCCCGGCCACGATCAGCAGGGGTCCGCCGCGGTGGACGACCGAGGCCTCCTGGGACGGGGTGAGGCCGACGACGAGCTCGTCGGGGCCGGTCGGCCGGGGCCGCGGTTCGTCGTCGGAGGCCGGCCGGTCGTCGTCGGGGTGGTCGCCGGGGGCCCCGCCCCACGCGCTCATTCCCACTCGATGGTGCCGGGCGGCTTGGACGTGATGTCCAGCGCCACCCGGTTGACGCCCTCCACCTCGTTGATGATGCGGGAGGAGAGACGCTCGAGGAGGTCGTACGGCAGGCGGGCCCAGTCGGCGGTCATGGCGTCGTCACTGGTCACCGCCCGGATCACGATCGGGTAGGCGTAGGTCCGTCCGTCCCCCATGACCCCGACCGTGCGCACGGCGGGGAGCACGGCGAAGCTCTGCCACAGGTCGCGGTAGAGGCCGGCCTTGCGGACCTCCTCGACCACGATGGCGTCCGCGGCACGCAGGATCCCGGCCCGCTCGGGCGTCACCTCGCCCACGATCCGGACGGCCAGCCCCGGCCCCGGGAACGGTTGACGCCACACGATCTCGTGGGGAAGTCCCAGCTCCTCGCCGACGGCGCGGACCTCGTCCTTGAACAGGAGGCGGAGGGGCTCGACCAGGTCGAAGGCCAGGTCCTCGGGCAGCCCGCCCACATTGTGGTGGGACTTGATGGTGGCGGCCGTGGACGAGCCGGACTCGATCACGTCGGGATAGAGCGTCCCCTGTACGAGGTAGCCGGCGGGCTCGCCGTCGCCGGCGCCCCCGTCGGGGTTCCCCTTCTCGACGACGAGGTCGCGGGCGACCTCCTCGAAGATGCGGATGAACAGCTCGCCGATGATCTTGCGCTTGGCCTCGGGATCGGTGACCCCGGCGAGGGCCTCGAAGAAGCGGTCGGCGGCCTTCACGTGGACCAGGTCGATGTGGAACTGCCGGCGGAAGGTGTCCTCCACCTGCTCGCTCTCCTTGGCCCGCATGAGTCCGGTGTCGACGTACACGCAGGTGAGCTGCTCGCCGATGGCCTTGTGGACGAGCGCCGCGGCCACCGCCGAGTCGACCCCGCCGGACAGCGCGCACAGGACCGGGGACGCACCGACCTGGGCCCGCACGGCGGCCACCTGGCTCTCGATGATCGAGGTGTGGGTCCACGAGGGCGGGCACCGGCACACGTCGTAGAGGAAGCGCTCGAGCAGGTCGCGACCGTGCTCGGTGTGGACGACCTCGGGGTGGAACTGCACGCCGAAGATGCCCCGGTCGGGATCGTGGAACGCGGCCACGGGGGCGTCGGGACAGCTGGCCGTGGCCACGAACCCGTCGGGCACCCGGGTGATGGCGTCGCCGTGGCTCATCCACACCTGCGCCGACTCGGGCCAGTCGGCGAAGATCGGCGAGGCGCCCGAGACGGTGAGCGGCGTGCGCCCGTACTCGGCCCGTCCGGTGCGGGCCACCTCGCCGCCGAGCTGCTGGGCGACGAGCTGGGCGCCGTAGCAGATGCCGAGGACGGGGACCCCGAGGTCGTACACGGCGGGGTCGATCGAGGGCGCGGGATCCTCGTTGACCGACTTCGGGCCACCGGACAGGATGATCCCGGCCGGACGGCGGGCGGCGAGGTCCGCGGCGCTGGCCGTATGGGGGACGATCTCGGAGTAGACGTGGGCCTCGCGGACCCGGCGGGCGATCAGCTGTGCGTACTGGGCGCCGAAGTCGACGACCAGCACCGGACCCTCACGAGGGTCGTCGGTGGGGACGGCTGGGCTCAATGGCCCATGCCGACGCCCTGCGAGCGCTGCAGGTCCTTGCCCTCGGTCTGGAGCGCCGGGGCCACCATGACCTCGGCCTTCTGGAACTCCTTGACGGTCTGGTAGCCGCAGGTGGCCATGGCGGTGCGCAGGGCGCCGAACAGGTTCATGCGGCCGTCGTTCTCATGTGCGGGGCCGAGCAGGATCTCCTGGAGGGTGCCGCGCGTGGTCGTCTTGACCCGGGCGCCGCGGGGCAGCGTCGGGTGGAAGGTGGCCATTCCCCAGTGGTAGCCGCGGGCCGGGGCCTCGACCGCGGAGGAGAGCGGTGAGCCCAGCATGACGGCGTCTGCGCCGCAGGCGACGGCCTTGGCGATGTCCCCGCCCTTCGACATGCCGCCGTCGGCGATGACGTGGCAGTAGACGCCCGTCTCGTCGAGGTGGCGCATGCGGGCGCCGGCCACGTCCGCGATGGCCGTCGCCTGGGGGACGCCGATCCCGAGGACGCCGCGGGTGGTGCAGGCGTTGCCCGGACCGACACCGACGAGCACGCCCACCGCCCCGGTGCGCATGAGGTGGAGGCCCGCCTGGTAGGAGGCGCAGCCGCCCACGATCACCGGGACCTCGAACTCGCGGATGAACCGCTTGAGGTTGAGGGGCTCTGCGGTCTTCGATACGTGCTCGGCGGAGACGACGGTGCCCTGGATCACCAGGACGTCGAGCTCGGCCTCGAGGAGGGCGGGGGCGAAGGACTGGGTCTTCTGCGGGGTGACCGACGCGGCGGTCGTGATGCCGGCCGCCTTCATCTCCTTGATGCGCTGGGTCACCAGCTCGAGCTGGACGGGCTCGGCGTACATCTGCTGCATCCGCGCCGTGGCCTTCTCGGCGGGCAGCTCGCGGATCTCGTCGAAGAGCGTGGAGGGATCCTCGTAGCGGGTCCACAGGCCCTCGAGGTTCAAGACGCCGAGCCCGCCGAGCCGACCGATCTCGATGGCGGTCGCGGGGCTGACCACGCCGTCCATGGCGGAGGCCATGAGCGGGAGATCGAACCGGTAGGCGTCGATCTGCCAGCTGATGTCGACATCCTCGGGGTCGCGGGTGCGGCGGCTCGGGACGATGGCGATGTCATCGAACCCGTAGGCCCTCCGCCCCGACTTGAAGATGCCAATCTCTAGCTCAGCCACTGAATCGTCCTCCGGACCCTGGTTGCGGTTCGACGTGCTCGGGGACGGCGGCAGCTCCGACACCGCACCGACCGACCATCCCCCACGATACCGCCTGCGCACCGGGACCGTATCCCGGTACGGCGTCCGGATCGGTGCCCGCGGGCCGGCTCAGCGCCTGTGGGGCGGGACCGGTCCCGGCAGCCCGAGCACGAGGCACAGCAGCTCGGTCAGCACCCGCGCCGTGGCTCCCCAGACGGTCTCGCCGGCGACCGAGAAGAACCAGACCGGGAACTCGCCCCCCGGCCGCCCGTCGGTCCCGTTCCGCCCGGGGACGGCCCACAGCTCCTCGGCGAACACCCCGTCGGCCAGCAGCTCGGCCAGGGCCACGTCGAACACCCGGGCCACCTCGTCGGGGGCCGGCGACGTGGTCGGCCGCCCCGACAGCACGGCCACGACCGGGGTCATCAGCGTGTTCGACGAGACGGTGGGCATGGCCGTCAGGTGGCCGACGACGGTCACCAGCGACGGGTCGAGCCCGACCTCCTCCTCGGCCTCGCGGCGGGCGCCCTCGTCGATCCCTTCGCCGTCGTCGAGCTTGCCGCCGGGGAAGGCCACCTCCCCCTGGTGGGCGCGCAGCCGCGTCGAACGGACGGTGAGCAGGACCCGCGCCTCTCCGGCCTCCTCGAAGAGGGCGACCAGGACCGCGGCCGGGTCGGCGTCGGGGAAGGCGTCGGCGAACGTGCGCGAGAACTCGGACACCCCGGCGGCCGCGGCCGCGGCGTCGCCGGACCGGTCCTGGGCGGCGACGGCGTCGACCACGGCGGCCAGCGGCACCGTCGCGCGCTCCGCCGGGACGAGGTGGGACCACGGAGCCGGGTCGCCCGGTCGGTGCACGGGCGGCCGGGGGATGACCTGGGGCCCGGACCGGTGGCGGGGTTCGGTGGTCGGCATCGTCCCGAGACTAGGGGCCGCCGTCGGCGTCCCCGACCGGGATCCGACGGTCGCGGCCGTGGTCATC
>DATLRE010000107.1:0-25463 GCA_035534835.1 Acidimicrobiales bacterium | reverse complement strand
GCCTGGTTCCCGGTCGGGACGAAGTGGCGGTCCGTCTCCCGGTCGGGACGGTCGCGGCCCGTCGTCGTGGCCAACGGCCCCGAGGGCGAGCCGGCCAGCGGCAAGGACCGGTACCTGCTGCACCACGCACCCCACCTGGTGCTCGACGGGGCCGCCACCGCGGCCCGGGCCGTCGGCACCGACCAGGTCGTCGTCCACGTGACGGACGGAGCCGTGGCCGGGATCCAGTCGGCGCTGGCCGAACGGGCCCGGAAGGGCATCGACAGCTGCTCGTTCGAGGTGGCCGTCGCCCCCGACCGCTTCCTGTCGGGCCAGGAGTCGGCGGCGGTCGCCACCATCAACGGGCGCAACCCGGGCATCCCCACCTTCATCGGGATCCGGTCCGTGCGCGACCAGGGCGTGGCCGGGCGGCCCACCCTCGTCCAGAACGTCGAGACCCTGGCCCACGCCGCCCTGATCGCCCGCTTCGGCCCCGAATGGTTCCGCAGCGTCGGGACGGAGGACTCCACGGGCACGGCGCTGCTCACGGTCACCGGCCGCTGGGACGCCCCCCGCATCGTCGAGATCCCGCTCGGCACGACCCTCGGCCACGCGCTGGGCATCGACGCCGACACGGCCCCGGGCATCCAGGGCGTCCTGCTCGGCGGCTACGGCGGGGGGTGGCTCCCCACGGCCACCGCGCTCGGAATGCCGTTCACCGAGGAGGCGGCCCGCAGCCACGGCTCGTCGATCGGTGCCGGCGTGGTCGTCCTGCTGCCCGCCGGCGTGTGCCCGCTGGCCGAGGCGGCCCGCGTGGTCCGCTACATGGAGGGCGAGAGCGCCGGGCAGTGCGGGCCGTGCGTGAACGGACTCGACGTGCTGGCGACCTCGATGGAGCACCTGGCGCACCGGCCGAGATCGCTGCGCGGCGGTGTCGCCGCCCTGCCCACCCTGTGCGGCCTGGTCGAGGGCCGGGGAGCCTGCCGGCACCCCGACGGCGTGGCCCGCTTCGTCCGGACCGCCGTCGACGTCTTCGGCGACCACGCCGCACTGCACCTGAGCAGGGGGCCGTGCCAGACCACCCGGCCGTTCCTCCCGGTTCCGGCGGCGGCGGGGGCCCGGTGAGCCGGCCCCGCTTCCGGCTGATCGTCGACCCGATCGCGTGCGACGGGGCCGGTGTGTGCGCCGAGCTCCTGCCCGAGATGATCACGCTCGACCCGTGGGGCTTCCCCATCGTCCACGGCGACGAGGTGCCGCCCGGACTCGTCGACCTGGCCCAGATGGCGACGACGAGCTGCCCCCGGCTCGCGCTGACGCTCGTCCGGCTCGACCGGCAGGCCTGAACCAGCAGGTCGGTGCCGGCCGCCGGGGCCGACTCCCCGCCGAAACTGCGTGGTCCGCACCGGTAGTCTGGACGGGTGCGCACCGTGCTCCTGTGGTCCCGTCGTCTGTTCGTCGTGGCGCTCGTCGGCGCCGTGGTGATGCGCATCCTCGGCTCGAGGGGCGGCTCGGCCCGTCCCGGGTCCGGGGTGGTGCCGGACATCGGTGGCGACACCTGGCCCCCGGTGCCGGTCAATCCGGCGGGACGCCCCTGACCCGTCAGCTCCGGACGGTGTGCACGTCGCTGATGCCCTCGGCATCACGCAACTGGTGCAGCGCCTCGTCGGGGATCTGCCCGTCGGTGGAGAGCACCATGAGCGCGGTGTGGCCGGTGGCCGACGGTCCGACCGCCATCGACGAGATCGAGACCCCGGCGTCGCCCAGGATGGTCCCGACCACCCCGATCATCCCCGGGCGGTCGTCGTTGCGGACCACGACCATGTGGGGAGCGGGGGGCACCTCGACGGTGTGGTCGTCCATCATCACCAGCCGCGGCTCGGCCCGGGTGCCGGCGAGCGTGCCCGCCACCGAGTGGCCGCCGCCGCGCAGCGTGATCAGGTTGACGAAGTCGTGGGCGGTCACGGTCGAGACCTCCCGGACCTCGAGGCCGCGCTCGGCCGCCAGCTGGGGTGCGTTCACGTAGGAGACCGGTTCCGCCGTGCCCTCGGCGAAGAGGCCCTTCAGCACCGACAGGGTGAGGATTCCGGTGCCCGCCCCGGCGAGGCCGCCCTGGAACTCGATCTCGAGCGTGGAGGGGAGCCCGTCCTCCAGGCACGAGAGGATCCGGCCGAGCTGCTCGGACAGGGCCATGAACGGGCGCACGGTCTCGGACACGTCGGTGGCGTTGACGTTGACGGCGAACGGCACGAAGTCGCCGGCCAGGGCCAGGATGACCTGCTCGGCGATGGTCACACCGGCCTTGTCCTGGGCCTCGACGGTGGATGCGCCCAGGTGGGGGGCGACGATCACCGAGGGGAGCTCGAAGAGCGGCGACTCGGTGGTCGGCTCCTTGGCGAAGACGTCGAGCCCGGCGCCCTGGACGTTGCCGTTGCGGATGGCGTCGGCCAGGGCCTCCTCGTCGACGATGCCGCCCCGCGCCGTGTTGATGATGCGCAGGCCGGGCTTGGCCTTCGCCAGCATGTCCGCCCCGATGAGGCCGAGGGTCTCCTTGTTCTTCGGCAGGTGGACCGTGACGAAGTCGGACTCGGCCATGAGCTGGTCGAGGTCCATGAGCTCGACGCCCATGTGACGGGCCCGGTCGGCCGACACGAACGGGTCGTAGGCGACGAGGCGCATGCCGAAGGCGAGCGCCCGCTGGGCCACCAGGGCGCCCACCCGACCGAGGCCGACGATGCCGAGTGTCTTGCCGTGGAGCTCCACGCCCTCCCACTTGGACCGTTCCCACTTGCCCGCCACCAGGGCGGCGTGGGCCTGGGGGATGTTGCGGGCCTGGGCCAGCAGCAGGGCCATCGCCTGCTCCGCGGCCGACAGGATGTTCGACTGGGGCGCGTTGACCACCATGACGCCGCGCTCGGTGGCGGCGGCGACGTCCACGTTGTCCAGGCCGATGCCGGCCCGGCCGACCACGACGAGCTCGGTGCCGGCCGCCAGGACCTCGGCCGTCACCGTGGTGGCGGAGCGGATCACGAGTGCGTGCGCACCGACGACGGCCTCGACCAGCTGCTCGGGCGTCAGCCCGAGCCGGACGTCGACCTCGTGGCCGGCGGCGGACATGAGGTCCAGGCCGGGCTGGGCCAGCTTTTCGGTGACGAGTACCCTACCCATGGGGTTCCTTTCGCTTGCAGGTCGTATGCGGCGCCGGTCGGGGCGCCGTGCCCGTGCACACGGGCGGGGGCCGGGTGCGGCGGATGGTGCGTACAGCATGGCCGTCCGGGGACCCGGTCGGCCAACCGGCCCCGCCGGGACCGTCCCGGAGGGCCGCTCAGCCGGCGAACAGCTCGGCCAGGCGTGAGACGCCCTCGACCAGGTCGTCGTCGCCCAGGGCGTAGGACATCCGGAAGTAGCCCGGCGCCCCGAAGGCCTCGCCCGGCACCACCGCCACCATGGCCCCCTCGATGGCCAGCTCGGCCAGCCCGGCGCTGGTCGTGCACGTCCGGCCGCGGATCGACCGGCCGTAGAGCCCCGTCACCGACGGAAAGGCGTAGAACGCCCCCTCGGGCAGCAGGCACTCGATCCCGTCGATCTCGTTGAGCATCCGGTGGATGGTCACCCGGCGCCGGTCGAAGGCCTCGCGCATCATCGCCACCGCCGACAGGTCGCCGGCGACGGCGGCCAGCGCCGCCCGCTGCGACACGTTGGCGACGTTCGAGGTCTCGTGGGACTGCAGGTTGGTGGCCGCCGCGATCACGTCGGGCGGACCGAGCATCCACCCGACCCGCCAGCCGGTCATGGCATAGGTCTTGGCCACGCCGTTCACCACCACGCAGGTGTCGGCCAGCTCGGGAACGAGGACCGGCAGGGAGTGGTGCTCGGCGCCGCCGTACACCAGGTGCTCGTAGATCTCGTCGGTCACCACCCAGATGCCGTGGGCCGCGGCCCACCGTCCGATGGCCTCCATGGCGTCACGGGGGTAGACGGCCCCGGTCGGGTTGGAGGGGGACACGAAGAGCAGGACCTTGGTCCGGGGGGTCCGGGCGGCCTCGAGCTGGTCCACGGTGACCCGGAACCCGCCGGCGGCGCCGGTGGCCACGACGACCGGCACGCCCCCGGCCAGGGCGATCGACTCGGGGTAGGTGGTCCAGTAGGGCGCGGGCACCAGGACTTCGTCACCCGGGTCGCACAGCACGGCGAAGGTGTTGGCCACGGCCTGCTTGCCCCCGTTGGTGACCAGCACCTGGGAGGCGGCGACCTCGAGACCCGAGTCACGGCGGGTCTTGACGGCGATCGCCTCGCGCAGTTCGGGCAGGCCCGCGGTCGGGGTGTAGCGGTGGTTCCTGGGGTCGCGGCAGGCCGCCTCGGCGGCGGACACGATGGCGTCGGGCGTCGGGAAGTCGGGCTCACCGGCCCCGAAGCCGATGACGCTCTCGCCCTGGGCCTGGAGCGCCTTGGCCTTGGCGTCGACGGCCAGGGTGGCGGACGGGGAGACGGCGGCGATCCGGGCCGAGATCCGGTTGCCTGTCGTGCCCGCACCCGTGGCGGCCGCGCTGCCGGTTTCTGTCTGCTGGGCCATGAGTGCCATGATTCCATACGTGACCGAGACCCCCGACATCCGCATCCCCGACAACCTCCTGCCCGCCGACGGGCGCTTCGGCGCCGGCCCCTCCAAGGTGCGCCCCGAATCCGTCGAGGCCCTGTCGGCCGTCTCGCGCACCTACCTGGGCACCAGCCATCGCCAGAAGACGGTGAAATCGGTCGTGGGCAGCCTGCGGTCCGGGCTGGCCTCGCTCTTCTCCCTCCCCGACGGCTACGAGGTCGTCCTCGGCAACGGCGGGACGACCTGCTTCTGGGACGCGGCCACCTTCGGCCTGATCGAGTCGAAGAGCCAGCACCTGAGCTTCGGCGAATTCTCGTCCAAGTTCGCCGCCGCCGCCGCCCAGGCCCCCCACCTGGGCGACCCCGAGGTGATCACCTCCGAGGTCGGCACCCACCCGCTCCCGGTCGCCCGAGACGACGTCGACCTCTACGCCCTCACCCACAACGAGACCTCGACCGGCGTGATGATGCCGATCCTGCGGCCCGAGGGAGCGGCGCTGCCCGCCGACGGGGGCGGCCTGGTGGCCGTCGACGCCACGTCGGGGGCCGGCGGGCTCGCCGTCGACGCGTCGGAGTTCGACGCCTACTACTTCGCCCCCCAGAAGTGCTTCGGCTCCGACGGCGGGCTGTGGGTGGCGCTGCTCTCGCCCGCCGCCGTCGAGCGGATCGGGGCCATCGCCGCCACCGGACGCTGGGTGCCGGCCTCGATGGACCTGACCATCGCCCTCGACAACTCGCGCCTCGACCAGACCTACAACACTCCGGCGCTGGCCACCGTGTTCCTCTTCGACGACCAGGTCCGGTGGTTCAACGACAACGGCGGCATGGAGTTCTCGGTGGGGCGCAGCGACCGGTCGGCCGAGATCCTCTATACCTGGGCCGACAACGCCGACTTCGCCGCGCCGTTCGTCTCCCGTGCGCAGGACCGGAGCCACGTCGTCGGCACCATCGACCTCGACGACGCCATCGACGCCGCCCTGGTCGCCAAGGTGCTGCGGGCCAACGGCATCGTCGACACCGAGCCCTACCGCAAGCTGGGGCGCAACCAGCTGCGCATCGCCATGTTCCCGGCGATCGACCCCGAGGACGTCGCCGCCCTGTGCGCCTGCATCACCTACGTGGTGGGGGCGCTCGCCCAGTAGGTCCGACGGGGCCGCACCGCGGCAGCCCCGCCGGACCGGCAGCCCCGCCGGCTGCTGCGGGTCAGCCGCCCGAGATGTCCTGGACCTTCTGCTTGCCGGCGGTGACGAACGGCATCATGGCCCGCAGCTCGGCACCGACCTGCTCGATCTGGTGCTCCTGGCCCGCCTTCTTCAGTGCCTCGTAGTTCGGCCGGCCGTTCTTGTTCTCCGCCACCCACTCGGCCGCGAACCGGCCGTCCTGGATCTCGTCCAGGATGGCCCGCATCTCCTCCTTGACGGCCTGGTTGATCACCCGGGGGCCGCGGGTCAGGTCGCCGTACTCGGCCGTGTCGCTGATCGAGTACCGCATGCCGGCGATGCCCTGCTCGTACATGAGGTCGACGATGAGCTTGAGCTCGTGGAGACACTCGAAGTAGGCCGACTCGGGCTGGTAGCCCGCGTCGACGAGCGTCTCGAAGCCGGCCTGCACCAGCGCGGTCATGCCGCCGCACAGGACGACCTGCTCGCCGAACAGGTCGGTCTCGGTCTCCTCGGCGAACGTCGTGTCGAGCACGCCGGCCCGGGTCCCCCCGATGCCGTGCGCGTACGACAGGGCCAGCGCGTGGGCGCCGCCGGTGGCGTCCTGGGCCACGGCCACGAGCGAGGGCACGCCGCCGCCCTCGGTGTAGGTGCGGCGGACCAGGTGGCCCGGGCCCTTCGGGGCCACCATGGCCACGTCGACGTCGGCCGGGGGCGTGATCAGGTCGAAGCGGATGTTGAACCCGTGGGCGAAGAACAGGGCGTCCCCGGCGTTCAGGTGCGGGGCGATCTCGGTCTCGTAGACCTGGGCCTGCTCGGTGTCGGGCAGGAGGATCATGATCAGGTCGGCCTCGGCGGCGGCGTCCGCCACCGACAGCACCCGCAGCCCGGCCTCGGCGGCCTTGGCCCGCGACGACGAGCCCTCGCGCAGTCCGACGCGGACGTCCACACCGGACTCGGACAGGTTGAGCGCATGGGCGTGTCCCTGGGACCCGTAGCCGATGACGGCCACCTTGCGGCTCCCGATGAGACTGGCGTCCGCATCCTTTTCGTAATACAGCGTGGCCATCGTCGGTCAACCTGCCTTTTCTGTGGTGAGTGCCGTCCCGGCGGCCGGTCGGCCCCGGTGATCGGCTCGGTCAAGCATAGGCAACGCCACCCGGCCGGTCCGCTGCATCTCGACGATGCCGTAGCCGCGGATGAGGTCCTCGAAGTCGTCGAGCTTGGTGGGGGCGCCGGCCAGCATCACGGTGAGGTGCCCGGGTCCGACGTCGACGATCTTGCCCTCGAACACGCCGACCAGCTGGATCACCGCACCCCGGGTGTCGGGGCCGGCCTCGACGGTGGCCAGCAGCAGCTCGCGCTCGCGGGCATGGGCCGGGTCGAGCTCACGGATCGACACGACCGGGATCAGCTTGTCCAGCTGCTTCATGATCTGGTCGAGCGGGGCCGACTCCACGTCGACCACGATGGTGATCCGGCTGAACCGGGGGTCGTCCGACGGCGCCACCGCCAGGCTGAAGATGTTGTACCCGCGCCGGCTGAACAGGCTGGCCACGCGGGCCAGCACCCCGGACTTGTTCTCGACCACGACGGTCAGGGTGTGGTGCCGCTTGTCGGTCCCGTACACGCTCATGACCCGGCACCGCCCAGCTGCGACGGGTCGACCATGATGTCGTCGTTCGACGCCCCGGCGGCCACCATCGGGAAGACCTTCTCGAAGGCGTCGGTGCGGAAGTCCACGACCACGGGGCGGTCGTCGATCGAGTTGGCCTTGTCGATGGCCGTGGCCACGTCGTCGGGGGACTCCACCTTGATGCCCACGCAGCCCATGGCCTCGGCCCAGCCGACGTAGTCGGGCAGGTCGGGCGAGAGGTACACCTCGGAGTACCGCTCCTCGTAGAACATCTCCTGCCACTGGCGGACCATGCCGAGGTAGGCGTTGTTGAGGATGGCGATCTTGACCGGGATGCGCTCGGAGCTGGCCGTCACCAGCTCCTGGGCGGTCATCTGGAAGCAGCCGTCGCCGTCGACGGCCCAGACCATCTTGTCCGGGCGGCCCACCTTGGCGCCGATGGACGAGGGGACGGCGAAGCCCATGGTCCCGAGGCCTCCGGAGTTCACCCACGTGTAGGGGTGGTCGAACTGCCACCACTGCGAGGCGAACATCTGGTGCTGGCCCACACCGGAGGCCACGATGGTGTCGTCGGGGGTCAGGTCCCGCAGCGTCTCGATGACGAACTGGGGCTTGAGCGGGCCGGCCTCGGGCTGCTGGTCGTAGACGAGGGGGAACCGCTCCTGCCACTCCCCCAGTTGCGCCCGCCACGGGGCGAGGGACTCCCGGGGGAAGCGGGCGGCCAGGGACCCGGGCTCGGCCGGCGCCCCGGGGACGGCGTCCGACGGGCTGCCGCCCGAGCCGCCCCGGGTCGCCTCGGAGTGTCCGAGACCCAGGGCCCCGAGTGCGAGGAGCAGCTCCTCGATCACCAGGCGGCAGTCGCCGGCGATGGCCACGTCGGCCCGGCGGACCTTGTGGTGCTCGGCCGGGTCGATGTCGACGTGGATCACCTTGGCCTCGGGGGCGAAGGCGCTGATCTTCCCGGTGACCCGGTCGTCGAACCGGCTGCCGAGTGCGACGAGCAGGTCGGAGCGCTGCATGGCGGTGACCGCGGTGTAGTTGCCGTGCATGCCGGGCATGCCCAGGCACAGCGGGTGGGAGTCGGGGAAGCTGCCCCGGGCCATCAGCGTGGTCACCACCGGGATCCCGGTGCGCTCGGCCAGCTCGCGCAGGGCGTCGGCGGCACGGGCCTTCAGGATCCCGCCCCCGGCGTAGATGACCGGGCGCTCAGCCGCCAGCAGCAGTTCGGCCGCCTCGCGGATCGAGGAGGGATCCCCTTCGGTCACGGGACGGTAGCCGGGGAGGTCGAGGTCGTCGGGCGACGGCCAGTACCACTCCATCGTCGACTGGGCGATGTCCTTCGGGATGTCGATGAGCACCGGGCCCGGCCGACCGGTGGTGGCGACGTGGAACGCCTCGGCCACGACCCGGGGGATGTCGTCGACGTCGGTGATCAGCCAGTTGTGCTTGGTGATCCCCATGGTGATGCCGGTGATGTCGCTCTCCTGGAACGCGTCGGTGCCGATGGAGGAGGTCGCCACCTGTCCCGACACGACGACCAGCGGCGTGGAGTCCATGTAGGCGTCGGCCAGCGGGGTCACGACGTTGGTCGCCCCCGGGCCCGAGGTGACCATGGCCACACCCGGCCGTCCCGTCACCTGGGCGTAGCCCTGGGCCATGTGGCCCGCGCCCTGCTCGTGGCGGACCAGGATGTGGCGGATGGACGAGTCGAGGATCGGGTCGTAGACGGGCAGGATGGCGCCGCCGGGAAGTCCGAACATGACCTCCACGTGCTGCATCTCGAGGCTCCTGATCAGTGCCTGTGCTCCGGTGAGTTCCATCGGGTGCTCCCTTGTCGGCGATGGCCGCTGGTTGTGGTCGGGCAGGTGGTCGGTCCGGTCGGTGGTGCCCGGACCCCGGGATGGTCACCGGTGCGCGGACATGAAAACGACCTCCCGTCTGGGAGGTCGGAAAGCGCACACGGCGAAGGGTCGTCGCGTGCGCTACGAGACGAGTACCAGGTGACGCGAGGAAACGGGGCGGGGCGTCTGCATCGGCTCTCAGTCTTGCACGTCGCGGCCCGGTCGACAACCCCCGCCGTCGGCGGCGCCCGAACGGCACCCCTGGCATACTCGGCCCATGGGCCGTCGTCGTCGCATCCTCGTCGTGGCGGTCGTGGCCGTCTGGGCGGTGGTGACGCCGTGGATGTGGCGTGACCTCCGCAACCGGACCGCAGACCAGGTGCGGGGGCCGCGGTGGCTGTGGTGGGCGGCCAGCACCAACCTGACCGGCTCGCTGGCCTACTGGCTCGTCGGCCGCCGGACGGTGGACTGACCGCCCGGACCTTCCGGTCCCGGCTCCGGCCGGGTCCCTGCGCCGGACGCGGCGGACCCGGTGGCGTCGGGGTCCGGCGCGCCGTGGTCCCCCGGAAAGACGATGCAGCCGCCGGCGTCGAGGCGGAGCCGGATGGCGGTCCCCCGCTCGTGGCGCAGCGGGTGGAAGATCCCGACCAGGCGCTGCCGGCCGGGGAGCTCCACCACGTGGTCGTACCCCCGGCCCCGGAAGGCCACGTCCCGGACGACGGCCGGCATCCCGTGCCCGTCGCCGGCACCCGACCCGCCGGGCTCCGGTCCCATGCCCACCGCCCCCGAGCGGATCAGCACCACGGCTGCCTCCCCCGGGCGGACGCTCCGACCGGGGGCACCTCGCCCCGTCACCCGGTGACCCCCGACCGACACCGTCACCAGGTCCGGCTCCCCCGCCGCCGACACCTGGCAGGGCAGCTCCCCGGCCAGCCCGGTGAACCGGGCCACGAACGCCGTGGCCGGACGGGAGTAGAGCTCCTCGGGCGCCGCGTACTGGACCAGGCGGCCCTGTTCGAGCACGCCGATGCGGTCGGCCAGCGCGAAGGCTTCGGACTGGTCGTGGGTGATGTAGATCACGGTGCAGCCGGTCTCCCGGGTGAGGGTGGCGATCTCCACCCGCAACCGCTCCCGCAGGTCGGCGTCGAGGTTGGACAGGGGCTCGTCGAAGAGCAGGAGCCCCGGCTCGGCCACCATGGCCCGGGCCAGCGCCACCCGCTGCTGCTCGCCGCCGGAGAGGTCGCCCGGGTAGCGACCGCCCAGCGCCCCGAGGCCCACCCGCTCCAGCATCCCGGCGGCACGCGCCGTGGCCGACTCGCGGGAGGGTCGGAGCCGGCGCAGGGCGAAGGCGATGTTCTCGAGGGCGGTCATGTGGGGCCAGAGGGCGTAGTCCTGGAAGACCATGGCCAGGCCCCGTTGGTCGGGACTGACGTGGGTCCGGGAGCCGGCCATCACCTGGCCGTCGAAGCGGACCGCCCCGGCATCCACCCGCTCGATGCCCGCGACGCAGCGGGCCAGCGTCGACTTGCCGCTCCCCGATGGTCCGAGCAGGACGGAGAAGGAGCCGGGGTCGATGCGCAGCGACACGTCGTCCAGAACGGTCTTGCGGTCGTAGCGCTTGGTCAGGCCGTCGAGTTCGACGGCGGGCGGGGACCCGGCCCGCAGTGAGGTGGCCGCCGGGGCGGTGGCAGTACGGGTCATACGATCCGAGCGCCGATCCGCTTCCAGCCCCGGGGGGCCAGCACCCGGAAGCCCAGTGTGACCACCAGGATCACGGCCAGGTCGATCAGGAGGGCGGCGATGGACAGGGCCGTCCCCCGGAAGAGGTCAGACTTGTTGAGCACCTGGACGATGGCCACCGACACCGTCTTCTGCCCGGGGGGCGACAGGAGCTCCGAGGCGGGCAGTTCGAGGAAGGTGGTGGCGAACGTCAGCAGCCAGGCCCACACCAGGCTGGGGGCCAGCAGGGGCAGCACGCCCTTGCGCCACGACTCCAGCGGCCCCGAACCGTGCACCCGTGCCGCCAAGAGCAGCGATCCCTGGACCTGGGCCATCGGCCCCATGAGCACCCGGCTGGTGGAGGGGAGGGCGCCGGCCAGGTAGGCCATGCCGAGCAGGAACAGGGTCCCGTACAGGTGGATCCCGAGGTTGGAGAGGAACGGCAGGTTGTAGGCGAAGATGTAGCCGGCCGCCAGCACCAGCCCGGGCAGGGCGATGGCGGCCATGAGCGTCAGGTCGAGCATCTTCCCCATGACCCCGATCCGGCGGGAGGCCAGCCGGCGGGCGATCACGGCGGCGATCACCAGGGTGATGCAGGCGTTGATGAGCCCCATCTTGAACGACAGGGCCAGCGGTGCACCGAAGGCGGAGGAGCCGAAGAGCCCCCGGTAGGCCGACAGGGTCAGGTGGGAGAGGGAGAACGTGGAGAACGGGATGAGCAGCGACGACGCGACCGCCCCCAGGATGGGCACGGCCAGGGCGACGGCGAAGAACCCGAGGACGAAGGCGGTGGCCGCGGCCTGCAGGCCCGGGCGGAGGGCCTGGGGCGTGGCGAACCGGCTCCGCCCGCCGAGCACGGCGAAGGAGCGGCCACGGGTGAAGCGGCTCTGGACGAACAGGGCGAGGGACACCGCGGCCACCAGGACCCAGCCGATGACCGCAGCGGTGGCGAAGTCGGCCGGGTACGCCGACAGCGAGGTGTAGAGCGAGTAGGTGGCCACCGGGAAGTCGGCGTTGGGGGCGATCACCGCCGCCGTCCCGAAGTCGGCGATCGATTCGGCGAACACGATGGTGAGCGCGGCGAACAGCGCCGGCAGCAGGATCGGCGCCACGGCCCGCAGGGTGGACCACCGTCCGGCCCCGTGGGTGCGTGCCGCGTCCTCGAAACTGCGGCTCAGGCCGGCCAGCGGACCGGCGATGGCGAAGTAGGCGAACGGCACGCCCTTGATGGCCAGGATGAGGGTGTACCCCGCTGGACCGAAGAAGAGGTGCTGCAGCGTGACCGAGTAGAGGCCGAGCGAGTCGAGGATGCCGCCCCGGTCGAGGACCACCTGCCAGCCGACGGCCACGATGTAGCTGGGGACCAACAGGACGGCCCAGATCCCGAGGGTCCAGACCCGTCGACCGGGCACGGTGGTCCGCTGGACGATCATCGCCAGCGTGGCGCCGACCGTGGCGGCCACCACCGCCGCCACCACGCCGACCACCATGGAGTCGACGATGCCCCGCAGGGTGACCCCCTGGAGCGCCTGGGGGAAGGCGGAGAGGGTGAACCACTGCGACCCCTGCCCGAACAGTCGGGGGGAGACCGCCAGCAGCAGGAAGCAGGCCGTCGGCACCAGGAGCACGAGGACCAGGACGACCCAGAAGACCGGCCAGCCGAGCCACTCGGCGGAGCGGCCGAGCAGCGTCCGCCATCGCCACGGGCGCCGGGCGTCGGCGACCGCGGTCGACGTGTGTCCCGGGCCTCCGTCAGCCGGTTGCCCGGCGACGTCGAACCGGTCGCCGGCCGGTGGCGCCGCGGCCGCGGGGCGCCGGGGGACCGTCAGGACCGAGGTCCCCCCCGGCCCGGGGTCCCCGGGGTCGGGGGGGACCGGTGCGCTACTGGGCAATGTTGTCGGTGAACCACTGGTTGACGGTGGTCTCCCGTGGTCCCCAGATCTGAGGTTGGGGGTTCATGGTGGGGATGGTGCCCAGGGCGGGAACCCCCGGGTTGGCCTTCGTGCCGTCGAGGATGGGGAAGAAGAGCGAGTCACCGTGGGGATCGCCCGACAGCATCACCGCCTGGCCCTTGGGGCTGTAGACGAAGTCGGCGAACTGCTCGGCCTCGGCGATCTCGGTCTTGGAGACCTTGGCGTCGATGCCGATCACGCCCGGCAGCAGGCTGACGTCCGACGGGTAGTACACCCGCAGCTGAGGGGCGGTCTTCTGCTCGAAGCCCAGCCCGGCGGAGTTCTGCACGATGGCGTACTTGATGGTCCCGTTCAAGAGGGCGTTGAGCGTCACCTTGTTGGTCCCGTACACGTGGAGCCCGTTGGCCTTCAGCTTCCGGAAGAACGCCTCGCCCTTGGCCACGCCGCCCTCCTGCTGCATGAGTCCGGCCACGAACGGGTAGGTCGGGCCCGACAGCGCCGGGTTGTTCATCCCCACCTCGCCGTTGTACTGGGGCTCGAGGAGCTGGCTCCACGAGGTCGGCGGGTGCTTGACCACGTTCGAGTCGTAGACCAGGGACCCGGCGATGGTCAGCCCGGTGGGGATGTAGCTCTTGTCCGCCGGGACGACCTCGGCCCCCAGGGCGTTCAGGTGCCCGGTGGTCGGCTCGAACCCCCGCACCAGTGCGTGCTGGACGTCGAGCGCGGCGTAGGACTCGGCGCCGTCCGACCAGAACACGCCCCACTGGGGATTGTTCGCCTCCGCCGAGATCTTCGCCAGGAGGGTGCCCGTCGAATGGTCCTCGAGCTGGGTGGGGATCCCGGTGGCCGCCTGGAAGGCGTTGACCTCCGCCTGGTCGTACCCTTCGGCGGCGTAGACGACGAGGGGGACCTTGGCCGTGCCCGGCGCCGTGGTCACCGTGCCCGTGTTGCCGGCGGTCGACGTGGGCGCCGCCGCCGAGCTCCCGCCGCAGGCGGCCATGGCCAACCCGGCGAGGCCCACCATCCCGAGCCATTTGAGCCGGCCCGTCACCACGCCGCCCGTCGGGCGGACCGATCGGGCGAGGGGACCCCGCGTCGCGGTGGTCGGTCCGGACCTGTCGTTGTCGTGGATTGTCGTCACGCAACGCAAGGTAGGCCGCCGGGGTGAACGGGAACCGACCGGAATCCGACGGCCGCGTCACGAGGAGATGAACCTTGCGCGACGGCCTGCCGGGCCGACGGGAGGGCGTGCTAGCACGGGTCCGTGGGCCAGGGAACCGGTGGGGTCGAATGCGGGGGCGACGCGACCGGTGACCGTGGCGCCGGTGCGCCATCCCGATGATGGCGTGGTCCCACGAGGTGCGTGCCTCGATCCGTGCCGCCGTGGGTGCCCGGACCCCGGCGGACGCGCGCGAGCGGTGGGCGCGGCGATGCGTGCTGGACGCCCTCGACACCAGCACCGAGGACGCGGAACTCGCCCACGTCACCGCCTCGGCCGTGGTGGTCAGCGACCGTGGCGTCCTCCTCCACGTCCACAACCGGCTCCGGCGGTGGACGCTGCCCGGGGGGCACGTCGACCCCGGCGAGCACCCGGCCGAGGCCGCCCGCCGCGAGACGGCGGAGGAGACCGGGGTGCGGGCGGCCCATCCGGAGGCCGGGCCGATGCTGGTCCACCTCGACGTCTACCGGTCGGCGCGGGGTCACACCCACATGGACCTGCGCTACCTGCTGGAGGCCCCATCGGTCGACCCCCGCCCGCCCCCCGGCGAGAGCCAGCGCGTGGCGTGGTGCGCGTGGGGGACGGCCGCCTCGATGGTCGACGCCGGCGTCGCCGACGCCCTCCGCTCGGCCGGCGGCGTGTCCGGCGGCGCGGCCGATCTCCGGCCCGCCCCACGGTCCGGGCGGGCGGGCCGGAGATGAGAGAAGTCTCACCTTCAATTCATCAAGCCGTCACCTGGGATGCCGATACTCCCGGTGACGACCACCATGAGGGGCAGGGACATGCATTCGAACAAGCGTCTGGTGTTCACGTTGGCCGCCGCCGGAGGCGTGCTGGTGGGTGGGGTGGCGGCACTGGCGGAGGCGCCCGGGGCGTCGGTGGCGGTCGCCGGCGTGCCCACGCACGCGAAGCTCGGCCCGGCCCTCGACCCCCGGGTGTCCGCCCTGCGGGCCGAGGAGTCCGCGTTGGAGACGGCGATCCTGGCCGCCAAGCAGCAGCTGGCCGCCGAGGTGGCCCAGCAGTCCCAGCAACAGGGAGCGCTCAGCCAGCAGGCGGCCCGGCAGTCCCAGCAGGCGGCCCAGCTGGCGGCCCAGCAGGCCACCCTGGCCCAAGAGGCGGCCCAGCTGGCCGCGGCCCAGCAGGCCGCGGCCAAGACGCCCGCTCCGGCGCCTGCGACCCACGCCACCACCGGAGCGAGTGGCGCCCATTCGGGTGAGGGAAGCGGTGGCGATGACTGACGGCCTGCACCGGGCCCGGCGGCAGTTGACCCGCAGGCGATCGCTCCGACGCTGGGTTCCGGCTGCGGTCGTGGGGGCGCTCGCCACCCTGGGTGCGGGATCCGCCGTCGCCTGGGTGTCCCCGATGTCGCGGACCGCGGCGACGGTGTCCGGCCCCACCCCCGCGCAGGCGGCCGCGTCCGCCCGACTGGCCCGCTCCGTCGCCGCGCTGCGTCAGGTGCGTGCGTCACTGGCGAGCGCCGATGCGGCGATCGGCGTCCTCCCGCGACTCGTCATCCCGGCCCCGGCGGCGCAGTCCACCGGCGCCGCCCCGGCCGGGCAGGCCACCGGCGCGGGCGGCGCGCTCCCGGCCCTGGCCCCGGTGCGCATTCCGGGTCCTCCCCCGGCGGTGCACGCCACCACGGGAGCCTCCGGTGTCCCATGAGGTGCTCGATGACGGGCTGATCGTCCGGACCCGGGCCATGGCCAGTGACGTCACCATCCGGGTCGGCGCGAGTGGGGACGACCCGCACGCCCGTGCCCACGTCGACCGGGCCGTGCGGATCTTCGCCACCACCGAGGCGGCCTGCACCCGCTTCGATCCCTCCAGCCCGCTCATGCTCGCCAACGCCGGTCCCGAGCGGTGGCACGCCGTGGGCGGGACCTGCTTCGATGCGCTCGTCGAGGCGCGCCGCGCCTATGTCGCCACCGACGGGCGCTTCGACCCCCGGGTGTGGGGGGACCTGATCGCCCTGGGCTACGACCGGTCCCTGCCCTTCGCCCAGGGGAACCTGACCCTCGACCGGGCCCACCGCGGCGGCCGTCCGGCCCTCGGGCCCTGGTGCCCACGGTTCCGGGTCGGGACCCACGAGGTGCTCCTCGGGTCCCGACCGGTCGACCTCGGGGGCATCGCCAAGGGACTGGCCGTGCGTTGGGCCGCGCAGTCGCTGGCGGCCACGTTCGACGACTTCCTGGTCGAGGCCGGCGGCGACTGCATCTGCGCCGGCTCGTCACCCGACGGGGAGCCGTGGCGGGTGGGAGTCGAGGACCCGGCCGGGTCCAGCGAGCCGGTGGCGGTGCTCGCCCTGGAGGACCGCGCCTGTGCCACCTCCTCGGTGCGCCTGCGCCGGTGGAGGGTGGGGGGTGCCTCCGTGCACCACCTCATCGACCCCGACACCGGGCTCCCGGGCGGGGACGGCCTCGCCTCGGTCACCGTCGTCGGCAGGGACCCGGCGGAGTCGGAGGTCTGGAGCAAGACCCTCTTCCTCGCCGGGGCCGACCGCGTCGGACCGCTCGCCACGGGACGGCGGTTGGCTGCGATCTGGGTGGACGACCGGGGGTCCGTCGAGTTCAGCCCGTCCATGGCGCGCCACGTCCTCTGGCAGGCACCATGAGCTGGCCCGGCAGACCGACGGGCGCCGAATCGACGGGCGCCGATCCGACCGGCCGGTGGACCGTCCTGGTGGTGGTGCTGGTCGCACTGGCCGTCGGCTACGCCGCGGCCAGTCAGGCCGGGCCGGTCCTCCACAACCGGATGCTGCCGTGGATCCTCGGCCGGTCGCTGGGCATCGCCTCGTACCTCGCGCTGGTGGGCCTGGTGTCGCTCGGGCTGTGGTTCCGGCACCCGTGGCGCGCGTGGCGGCGGCAGCGGATCCACCCCGAATCGGTCCTGCGCGCCCACGTCGCCCTGGCCGTGGCCACCGGGGCCCTGGTCCTCGGCCACGTCCTGGCCCTCGCCGCGGACCGGTACGCCGGTGTCGGGTGGGTCGGGGCGGTCGTGCCCGGTCAGGCCCACTATCGCCCCGAGGCCGTGGCCCTCGGCATCGTCGGGCTCTACGGGGGCATCGTGGTGGTGGCCACGGTGCTGCTCGCCGGTTCGGTGGCCCGCCGGATCTGGCTCCCCGTCCACCGGTTGGCCGCGCTGTCGCTCGGCGCCGTCTGGTTCCACGGGGTGCTGGCCGGTTCCGACACCGTCACCCTGCGCGCGCTCTACCTCGCCACGGGCGCCCTGGTCCTCACCCTCGCCGTCACCCGGGGTCTGGCTCGATCCCCACAGGCCCCGCGGGCCACACAGGCCGCACAGGCCGCACAGGCCGCACAGGCCGACCCGGATCGCGCCGAGCCGGGGCCGGCGTCCGGGCCCGACCCGGTGCCGCCGGTCGGGACGCCCCTCGAGGTTCCGTCCATCCACCGGGTGGGCGACGGTCCGGCGACGGTGCCCGTCGGGTGGACCGGCGGTCCGGTCGTCGACGTCCGATGAGGAGTGCCGCCCCGACCGTGGGGCCGGACGGGACCGCCGACCTCGACGCCCCCGGGCCACCGGCCTTCGGCGCGCCGGGCGATCCGGGCACGCGGCTCCTGGCCGGTCCACCGGCGGGTGCGGGAGCCGAGTCCCACGACGACCACCGGCGACGCCTGGGCGAGCTGCCCGACACCGCGCTCGAGCGGGAGCCGTTCCTCCGGTCGATCCGGGCCAGCGGCCTGCGCGGCCGGGGTGGGTCGGCGTTCCCGGTCGCACGCAAGCTCGACGCGCTGCTGTCGTCCGGGGGTGCGCCACTGGTCGTGGTCAACGGCTCCGAGAGCGAGCCCGCCAGCCGCAAGGACGCCCTGCTCCTGGGCCTCCGCCCCCACCTCGTCCTCGACGGGGCGACGGCACTGGCCCGCGTGGCAGGCGCGGCCGAGGTCGTGGTGGTCCTGCACCGGTCCGACCGTCGGTCTCAGGCCTCGATGGAACGGGCCATGGACGAACGGGACACCGGGGACGGACGCGGTCCCACGCTGTCTGTCGTGCTCGGTCCCGACCGGTACGTGGCCGGCGAGGCGAGCGCCGTCGTCGCGCTGCTCGAGGGGGAGGACGCCAGGCCGAGGTTCAACCGGCGACCCGCTGCCTATGCCGGGGTATGGGGTCGTCCCACCTTGATCCACAACGCCGAATCCATGGCCCACGTCGCCCTGGTGGCCCGGTTCGGCGCGGCGTGGTTCACCGACGTCGGACCGGCGCGCTCGCCCGGCTCGACGCTGGTCACCCTGACCGGGTCGGTGGCCGCACCGGGCGCGGTGCTCGAGGTGGTGGCACCGGTCACCATCGGCGGGATCCTGGCCGGCGGCGGTGGCCTCCGGACCCCCCCGGCCGCCGTCCTCGTCGGTGGCTACGCCGGCACGTGGCTCGACGGGTCCCGGGCCTGGGACCTCCCCCTGGACCACGACGCCCTCGCGGCCGTGGGGGTGTCGCTCGGGTGCGGACTGATCGGTGTCCTGCCCCACGGCGCCTGCGGGATCGTGGAGACGGCCCGGCTCCTCGCCTACCTGGCCGGGGAGAGCTCGGGACAGTGCGGACCGTGCGTGTTGGGGCTCCCGGCTCTCGCCGCCTCGATGGCCGAGCTGGCGGCGGGACGGTCCAGCCGGTCCGAGGTCCGACGGATGCACCGCCAGGCGGCCGGACTGCTCGGACGGGGAGCCTGTGCCCATCCCGACGGTGCGGTCATGCTGGCCGAGAGCGCACTGGAGGTCTTCGGGTCCGAGGTGCACCGGCACCTCGGACGGACCGGATGCAGCGGACCGGGACATCCGCCGGTCTTCCCCTTCCTCGAGCCGGGGCCGGGGCGACCGTGACGACGGTCCGGGTCGCCGTGGATCCGGTGCGGTGCCGGGGGCACGGCATCTGCGCGCTGCTGTTCGGCGAGGCCGTCAGCCTCGACGAGTGGGGCTACGCGGTGGTCGAGCCCACCGCGATCAGCGATCCGCGGTCGATCCGCCGGGCTCGACGGGCGGTGGCCGCGTGTCCGCAGGGCGCGCTCGTGCTCGAGGACGGCTGAGCCCGCCGGCACGCCGTCACCTCCACCGGGCCCGACCACCGGCAACCGTGGCCCGGGGACCCGAGGAGGGCGACGACCGAGGTGCCCGCCGGCTCATCGGCACCGGCCGCATGCCCCGGTGGGGACGGGAAGGCAGGACCACGCCGCCGCGCAACCGTCGTGGTGCAGGGGGTGGACGGGGTGCGGTCGTCCCGCCGCGAGGTGAGGTGGTCGCACCCGATCGGGAGGTCGGACGCGGACGTGTGCCTGGCGGACCGTCCGTCGCACCTCCCGGCCGGACCTAGGGCTCGGTGACCGCTCCGCGCTCGGCGCCGGTGACCAGGCGGGCGTACTTGGCCAGCACGCCCGTCGTGTACCGCGGTGCGGGGTGCGTGAGCCCGACTCGGCGCCGGGCCAGCTCCTCCTCGTCCACGATCAGGTCGACGGTGTGCCGTTCGACGTCCACCACGATCCGGTCGCCGTCGGCCACCAGGCCGATCGGCCCACCGTCCACCGCCTCGGGCGCCACGTGCCCGATGCAGAACCCGTGGGTCCCCCCCGAGAACCGCCCGTCGGTGACCAGCGCGCAGTCCGCCCCCCGACCGACGCCCTTCATCGCACCGGTGATCGCCAGCATCTCGCGCATGCCGGGCCCGCCCTTGGGTCCCTCGTAGCGGATGACCACCACCGTGTTCGGCTCGATGGCGCCGGCCAGGATCGCCTCCATCGCCTTGTCCTCGCCGTCGAACACGCGGGCCGTCCCGTCGAAGGTGAGCTGGTCGATGCCGGCCACCTTGACCACGGCACCCTGCGGGGCGAGCGAACCGGTGAGGACGGCGATGCCGCCCTGGGCGTGGATCGGGTCGTCGAGCCCGTGGACCACGTCGCCGTCGGGCCCGGGCGGGTCGAGCGCAGCCAGGTTGTCCGCCATGGTCCGCCCGGTCACCGTCATGCAGTCGCCGTGGAGGAGCCCCGCCTCGAGCAGCTGGGCGAGGACGACCGGCACGCCGCCGATCCGGTCGAGGTCGGACATGTGGTACTTCCCGTGGGGTTTGGTGTCGGCCAGGTGCGGCACCCGGGCCGCCACCTTGTTGAAGTCGTCCAAGTGGAGCTCGACCCGGGCCTCGTTGGCGATGGCCAGGAGGTGGAGCACGGCGTTGGTGGACCCGCCCAGGGCCATGACCACCGAAATGGCGTTCTCGAACGCCTCCTTGGTCATGATCTGGCGCGGCCGGATCCCGGCCCGCAGCAGCTCCACCACGGCCCGGCCCGAGGCCAGGGCGGCGTCGTCGCGCCGACGGTCGACGGCCGGGGCCGAGGAGCTGCCCGGCAGCGACATGCCGAGGGCCTCGGCCACCGAGGCCATGGTGTTGGCGGTGAACATCCCGGCACACGAGCCCTCGGTCGGGCAGGCGTTGTGCTCGATCAGCGAGAGCTCCTCGTCGGACAGGGCGTCCACGGCGTTGGCACCCACCGCCTCGAACACCGAGGTGATGTCGATGGCCCGGTCGCGGACCCGGCCCGGCAGGATCGACCCGCCGTAGAGGAACACGCTCGGGAGGTTGAGGCGGGCGGCGGCCATCAACATGCCCGGAAGCGACTTGTCGCAGCCGGCCAGCGTCACCATGCCGTCGAAGCGCTCGGCGTGCATGACGGTCTCCACCGAGTCGGCGATCACCTCGCGGCTCACCAGCGAGGCCCGCATGCCCTCGTGGCCCATGGAGATGCCGTCGGACACGGCGATGGTGACGAACTCGAGCGGGTACCCGCCGGCGTCGCGCACGCCGTGCTTGGCCTGCTGGGCCAGCCGGGCGAGCGGCATGTTGCAGGGCGTGACCTCGTTCCACGACGACGCCACGCCGATCTGGGGCTTGTCCCAGTCGTCGTCGCCCATCCCCACCGCCCGCAGCATGGCGCGGGCCGGCGCCCGGGTCGGGCCGTCGGTGACGGCGAAGCTGCGGGGCTTCATGCCCCCGAGGGGCTGCTCGGACAGGTCGCCCGGTGCGGTGGTGTCGCTCATCGCACCATGGTAGGACGCGCGCAACCCCTCCGGAACCGGGCGGCGGGCGACGGGGCCGCGATCCGGTGTCGACCTACAGTCGGGGGATGACCTCGCGCCTCCACCCCCGACCCGGCCCGGGCCCGCGGTGACCGGCCCCGACGACGGCGCATTCGGGCCGGACGACCTCGACGCGCTGTGCGCGTACTTCGAGGTCCACGGCTTCGCCACGCTGCGGCGCGCCGTCGGCGAGGACGAGCTGACCGCCGCCACACGCGAGCTGGCCCGGGCACAGGAGCTGCTCGCGGCCGGGGCGCTCGACGGCCGGCACGCCACCGACATCCTCGACGCCCCCGACGCCCGTATCGACGGACGGCCGTTCGCCCATTACGTCTGCTTCGCCACCCGGGCCTCCCCCCGGGCCGACCGGCTGGTCCACCACCCGGCGCTCGTCGAGGTCGCCGGGCGGCTGCTCGGCCCGGACGCGTGGCTCCTCGACTACGAACAGTTCGGCGTCGTGTACCAGGACGCCCGGCCCGGGCCGGGGTCGGCCTACTCGCGCATCGGGTGGCACACGGACCACCAGTCCGGCCCCCACCTCGACATCTGGCCCGGCGTGGCCTTCACCGTGCACGTCGATCCGACGTCCCCGGCCAACGGCTTCCTGCGGGTGCTGCCCGGTAGCCACCTCGGTGGCACCGACGGGATCCCGCCCGGATTCGAGCGTGTCCTCGGCGAGATCGCCGTCTACCAGGAGCGCGGCGACGTCCTCTTCCACCACGCCGACCTCTGGCACGCCGCGGCACGCGCCACCGCCGACGGCGACGACGCCGTCCGCCGTCATCTCCGCGGGAGCTGGCACGGGGGCACCCGCCTGCCCGTCGGGCACGGCACCGACGACTTCGTCAAGAACGCCCGCCGATGAGCGAGCGCAACGTCCTCGGCGGGGGCCTCGAGCCGTGCGGCACCGATCCGGTGACCGGCTTCTACCGCGACGGCTGCTGCTCGACGGGTCCGGAGGACCTCGGCAGCCACACGATCTGCGCGGTGGTGACCGCGGAGTTCCTCGCCCACCAGCGGTCGATCGGCAACGACCTGTCGACCCCGGTGCCGAACTACCGCTTCCCCGGGCTGGTGCCCGGCGACCGGTGGTGCGTCACCGCGGCCAACTGGCTGCGGGCCCACGACGACGGCGCCGCCGCCTTCGTGGTGCTGGCCTCGACCCACGAGCGCGCCCTCGAGATCGTCCCCATCGACACGCTCCACCGGTACGCCGTCGACGTCCCTCCCTCGCCGGAGCTCCTCTAGGACGACGCGGCCGTCGCCGTGGTGAGGCGTCAGGCCTGGTTGCCCTCGGCCTGGTAGGTCCGGCACGGCTCGCCGCGCAGGATGCCGCATGCGGGCAGCGTCGGCGTCGGCGTGACGCCGTGCACGGTGTCGACCACCAGGGTCGAGTCGGCGACCGAGCCGAACCCGACGGTCGCCGTCTGGCCGTGGTCGAGGGTGGCGAACTCCCACGACGGCCGGTCGCCCCCGGGCGCCGACAGGACCACCCGCAGCTCGGTGCCGGCCCGGAAGGTGTGGACGATCGGGTCGATCGGCACGCGCACCAACCGGTAGGCGGTCGGTGACAGATTCCGCGCGTCGGCGGCGAGGTAGTTCGGCGCGGTCGACAGCCGGGTCGAGGTGGGCAGGTCGACCTGGTTCGAGCTGCGCAGGAAGCCCGAGGTCACGTACTCCTCCTGCGAGGCGGCGGGGCGCACCTCGGTGACCGTGGCCTGGAGGTCCACGACGGGGGCCGGCGACCGCACCCACAGGTCGAGGGTGGCGGGCCCGACGATCGTGGTGTCGGCGGCGAACGGGGCGGTCTGGAAGGCGAGCCCGTCGGCCGCCGGCACCGGCGTCCAGTTCCAGGGGGGCGCGGCCGCCCAGGCGTTGGCACCGGACGCAAGGCTGGTCGGCGGTCGCACCCCCGGGTCCAGCACGAGCGACGCGCTGCCCGGATGCGTCGCGTCCGCCGTCGTCAACGACCCGCCAGCGCCGAGGTGGTAGGTGGTCGTCGCCCCTTCCGGTGGCCACGTGGCGAACCCGGCCGCATAGGTCGACTGGGGGTCACCGGCCCCGACCGGGCCGGCACCGTTGTCGAAGTGGACCTCGACCCGGGGCGTCTGCTTGGCGAACTGCACCCGCGCCGCGCTGGCACTCGCCGCCGTGGTGAACCGCACCGGCGGCAGCGGGGCCTGGGCGGAGGTGCTCGCCGCGAAGCTCGTGAACGAGTCGAGGATCAGCCGCCCCAGCGGGCTCGGGGCCGTCGGCACCTTGTCGGCCACGTAGAGGTCGAGGAACTCGAGCCATCGGCTGAGGGTCTGGGGGTCGGTCGAGTCGATGTGCCCGCCGTTGACGAGGGTGGCGTAGACGTGCGGATCCCCGTGGAGCGCCGTCAGGAGCGCCGGCCACTGGGGGCCGGTCTGCTCGTCCTGGGTCGCCCCGGACACGAACACCGGTACCCGGATGTGGGTGGCCCACTGGCTCATCGACCGACGGTCGAAGAGGGCGGGGCTCCGCCCCGGTCCGGTGCGCGGGGCGACGAGCTGGGCCCCGACGAGGGTCGACAGGCTTTCCGACTGCCCGTGGAGGGCCTGGTTCGCCAGGCACGTCGACGACTTCCCGCCACTGGCCGCCAGCTCGGCGTCGATCTCGTAGTAGGTCCAGGGCTGGCCGACCTTGGACACCGGGGTGGTCGCCAGCGGCGCCAGCGTCGACCCGGTGAGGACGGCAGCCGGCTTGGCGTCGTCGATGCGCTCGCCGATCCAGCCGGCGGCGAAACCGTCGTTGTAGATGCCCCCCGGGTACCCGGTGGAGAACAGGTCGTCGGTCGGGCTCATCGGGGCGATGGCGGCCAGGCCGGGCGGGTCGGTGCCGGCCGAGGGCAGTTCGGACAGTCCCGAGTAGCTGATCCCCACCATTCCCACCTTGTGGTGGGCCACCCAGTTCTGGTGGGCCACGATCTCGATGGCGTCGTAGGCGTCGTAGTCGGACGGGTAGCCGAAGAGGTCGTAGGCGCCACCCGAGCACCCGGTCCCCCGCATCTGCAGGCTCACGGTGGCGAAGCCGGACACCCGGGCCAGCACCGCGCCCACGTCGGTCGCACTGTCGGGCAGCAGGTGCGCATCGCCGCAGCCGGTGCAGGCGGTGTGGGTGGCCTGGGCCAGCAGGGTGGGGATCGGGTCGGTGGGTCCGGCGGTGCCGTAGCCGGAGTATTCGATCACCGTGGGGCACGGGGCCGTCGCACTGCAGGTCGAGCCGTAGGGGTAGCGCACGGTGGCGGCCAGCCGGATCCCGTCCCGCATCGTGAGGTAGTTGAGCCCCTCGTGCATCGGCTGTCCCGTGTACAGCGCAGAGTCGGTCGCCGGGTCGGCACCGGGGGCCTGCACCGCGAAGGTCCGGCTCCTCGCGCCGGTCGTGGTGTCGTGCCAGCTGTAGCCGGCACCCGGGGTCAGGTCGCGCACGATGAGCGATCCGAGCTGGTCCGTCCGGCCCGGGTTGCCCGCGTCGTGCACCGGTGCGCCGTCGTGCAACAGGGTGGCCGAGTCACCCGGTCCGGCGCCGGTCAGCCACGCCTCGTCGACCGAGCCGCCGCCGCGCAGTGGCGAGCCGGGGGTGGCCGACGTGGAGGTGCTGGGCGAGGCCGTGGCCACCAGGACGATACCGAGGCCGACCGCCACGGCGACGGCCGCCACCGCGACCACCCACCACGTCCGACGCGTCCTGGTCTGCATGCTTCCCCCTGTGCTCCGTGGCTCGACGCATCCGGAGTGGTGCGCCGCCGACGTCGGCACCGCCATCTTGCCATCAGACGGAGACGAAGGCGCCAAGCGGGTGGGTCACACCCGCGCTGCAGGCCGGTCCGGAAACGCCGGGGGCCGGGGGCTGTCGCCCCCGGCCTCCGGCCGTCCACGTCGAACCGCTCCGGTCAGGACCCGGAGATGCCCACGACCGGTGCGTTCAGGTGCATGCCACCCGTGGAACCGGCGAAGATTGCGTCGCCGAAGGCGAAGACGCCGCCGTCGGAGCCCGCCAGCCAGTAGCCCCTGCCGTCGGACGTGGCCGCCGTGCCCACCACCGGCTTGTTGAGCACCAGGCCGCTGAGCGAGCCGTAGTCGACCGCGTTGCCGAAGGGGGAGACCCCGCCGTCGGACATCGTGATCCAGTAACCGCCGCCGTCGGGGATCACCGACGTGGCGGCGACCGCCGGGGCACGCAGCACGCTGGCACCCAGCGAGCCGTGGAACACGGCGTCGCCGTAGGCGAAGATCCCGCCGTCTGCGGCCACCAGCCAGTAGCCACCGCCGTCGGGCACCCCGGCCATGCCGACCATCGGGGCGTTCAGGTG
>DATLRE010000106.1:0-21232 GCA_035534835.1 Acidimicrobiales bacterium | reverse complement strand
CACGACGGGATAGGGGCGGGGACCGGCCCCGCACCCGCCGGCGCCGGTGCCGGCGGCAGGTCGGAGGTCGGGTTCGGAGGAGGTGTCCATGGGTCCAGGGGGAGGTGCGGGTGCCGTTCCGGTCGGGCCGTTCCGGTCGGGACGGCGTCGCCCGGGGGTGAATGTTCTCAAATATGATCGGATTAGTCATGTATAGTAACCGCCTGCGGTGTGCGGTGCCGCCGAACCGGTGCCCGAGGGTGCCTACCGGGCCCTGGTCCCGACGGGAGAGGACGAGTCGACGTGAGGCTGAGCGTGATGGACGACCGGACGAGGCTGGCCGAGCGGGCCGTCGATCCCGCCGTGGCGCGGCTGAAGCGCGAGATGGCCGTGCTGTCCGACGCGTTCGAGACCGCACCGGCCCGTGCCATCGTGTCGTGGGCCGTGGAGCGGTTCGGGGCGGGGCTGGCGCTCTCGTGCTCCTTCCAGGAGGCCGTCCTGATCGACATCGCCGTGGCCGTCGACGCCACGATCGAGGTCGTCTTCCTCGACACCGGCTCCCACTTCGCGGAGACGCTCGAGTACGTGGAGGCGATCCGCGCCCGCTACGACCTCCGGCTGACCGTCGTCCACCCGGTCGCCGGTGCCGAGGACCACCCGTGCGGCACCGCCCAGTGCTGCGAGTACCGCAAGGTGCGCCCGCTGCATCAGGCACTGGCCGGCCGGGACGCCTGGGTCACCGGACTCAAGCGGTCGGATGCACCCACCCGGCGGCACGCCCCCATCGCCGCCTACGAGGACAGCTGGGGCATGGTCAAGATCAACCCGCTCGCCACGTGGACCCACGAGGACCTGGTCGGCTACGCCGAGGACCACGGCATCCCCCAGCACCCCCTGCGGGTCGAGGGCTACCTGTCGATCGGCTGCGCCCCGACCACCCGGCCGGTGGCCCCGGGCGAGGACCCGCGTGCCGGCCGATGGGCCGGTTCGGACAAGGTCGAATGCGGGCTCCACCTCGCAGAGGACGGGACGCCGGGATGACCAAGGACCGGGACGAGCTCTACGGCCTGCACCTGCACGGGTCGGACCGCCCCATGCCGTTCGTCAACCCGTACCGCACGACAGGCCGGCTCAACGAGATCGAGCTGTTCAAGCTCGAGCGCCATCCGCTCGAGATCGCGGACGCCATCATCGACACCTACGCCAAGGAGGGACCGGCCGGCATCGCCGAGGTGCCCGGCGAGGTAGAACGCCTCAAGTGGGCCGGCATCTACCCGCAGAAGCAGGGCGGCGACGCCTTCATGATGCGGGTCAAGGTGCCCGGCGGCTTCCTCACCGCCCCGCAGGCCCGCGAGATCGGCGTGGCCGCCGACGCCTTCGGCGAGGGTCCCGACGGCACGGAGTCCGCCATGTTCGGATCGCGCTACGCCGACCTCACCACCCGCCAGACGGTCCAGATCCACTGGCTGCGGATCGAGGACGTCCCCCGCATCTGGCGGCGCTTCGCCGCTGTCGGGCTGACCACGGTCCAGGCGTGCGGCGATTCGGCCCGCAACGTGCTCAGCTGCCCGGTGTCCGGCGTCGACGCCCACGAGGCCTTCGACGGGCTGCCCGTCGCCACCGCCGTCTCCGACTTCTTCACGGGGAACCGCGAGTACGCCAACCTGCCGCGCAAGTTCAAGATGTCGGTGTCGGGCTGCGTCGAGGACTGCGCCCAGGCGGAGATCAACGACATCGGCCTGTGGCCGGCCCGTGCCGCGGACGGCTCCCTCGGATTCAACCTCCTCGTCGGCGGCGGGCTCTCCGACGGCGAGCGGATGGCCTCGGACGTCGACGTCTTCGTGGTCCGCGACCAGGCCGTCGAGGCGACGCGGGCCATCGCCCAGCTCTTCGGCGAGCTGGGCAACCGCGAGAACCGCGGCCTCTCCCGGATGCGCTACCTGGTCCAGGAGCTGGGACCCGAGGGGTTCCGGGCGGAGCTCGCGGCGCGGGCCCGCTTCGAGCTCGTGCCGGCGGGCGAGGAGCTCACCCGCCGCTACCGGGGTGACCACGTGGGGGTCCATCCCCAGAAGCAGGACGGCCTGTTCTACGTCGGGTGCTCGGTGCCGGTGGGACGCATGCAGGGGATCGAGCTGGTCGAGGCGGCCCGCCTGGCCACCACCTACGGCGACGGCACCCTCCGGGTCGGCACCGACCAGAACCTCACGTTCACCGGGGTCCACGGCGACCGGGTCGACGCGCTCTTGGGTGAGGACCTGCTGGCCAAGTACTCGCCGTTCCCGGGTCCGTTCAGTCGCGGCGTGGTGGCCTGCACCGGCTCCGAGTTCTGCCGGTACGCCATCGTCGAGACGAAGGAGCGGGCCGTCAAGTGGGCCCGGTTCCTCGACGACCAGCTGGCCGGCGAGCCGGTCGGCGCCGTGCCCGTGCCCGGTGCCCGCTCGCCCCGGGGCGAGGACGCCGGCATCATCCGGATGCACTTCTCGGGGTGCTCGGCGAGCTGTGCCCAGCCCCAGATCGCCGACATCGGGTTCCGGGGGGACGTGGCCAAGGTCGGCGGCCACCTGTCCGAGGCGGTCGACATCGGGATGGGCGGCTCGCTCGGGACCGACGCCGGGTTCATCGACTGGATCGAGAACGCCCGGCCGGTCGACGAGGTCCCCGATGCGCTCCTGTCCGTCGTCCGCCGGTACCAGTCCGAGCGACGTCCGGACGAACCCTTCCACAACTGGGCCCGGCGCGTCCCCAACGACGTGCTGCGGGCGACGCTCGGGGCCGGGCGGACCGGTGCCCCGGTGACGATCACGACCGGACCGGAGGACGCGTCATGAAGGCCTACCGGATCCGTCGGGAGATCAACGGGATCGAGGAGCCGCCGGGCAAGACGTGGTTCTTCGAGCTCCAGGCCGGCGTGATCGACGCCGGGCGCTGCATCCAGTGCGGCACCTGCGTGGCGGCCTGCCCGTCCAATTCCCTCGGCATCGACAAGGACACCGACCTGCCGGAGCTGGTCAAGATGTGCACCGGCTGCTCCCTGTGCTGGGACTTCTGCCCCCGCGGCGGGCTGCGGTACGAGGCCCTCTGGCCGCCGTCGACACCCCCGGCGGACGCGACGGCCGACGAGGTGGCTGCCGCATCGGTCGAGCGGGCCGACGCCAGCGACACCTACGGGAAGATCACCGGCGGCCCTCCCGGCGACGGGCTGGGCGCGGTCGTGGACGCCTACGCGGTGCGGGCCGGCACCCGTCCGGACGGTGCCCAGGACGGAGGCGTCGTGTCCGCCCTCCTGATCGCCGCCCTGGCCGCCGGCGACATCGACGGCGCCGTGGTGACCCGGCCCAGCGACGATCCCGAACAGCCGTGGAAGGGCGTCTCGCACCTGGCCACGACGGCGGGCGAGATCCTCGAGGCCTCCGGGAGCTTCTACAACCAGACGATGGCGCTGGCCGAGCTCGACCTGTCCCGGTACGACCTGCCGGCCAAGCCCCGCATCGCCGTGGTGGGGACCCCGTGCGAGATCCAGGGGATCCGGGCCATGCAGGCCCGTCGGTGGCCGACCGGCGCGCACCGCGTCGACGCCGTCGTGCTGACCGTCGCCCTCCTGTGCACGAAGAGCTTCGACTACCGGGGTCTCATGCTCGACCTGCTCCGCAAGGACCGGGGGATCGACATCGGCCGGGTCGGCAAGGTCGACGTGATCCGTGGCCGGATGATCGTGGAGTACCGGGACGGCGAGCTGGCCGTCGACGAGCCGGTGAAGAACTTCCACGGTGCCGCCCTCAAGGGGTGCGATGAGTGCGCCGACTTCCTCGGCCGCAGCGCCGACCTGTCGGTCGGCAGCGTCGGGTCGACCGCCGGTTGGAGCAGCGTGCTCGTCCGCACCGAGCGCGGGCGCCGCGCCCTCGACAACGCCCGGGGGCGTCTCGACTTCCGCGAGCTCGACGACCCCGGGGCCCTGGTGAAGCTCGACGCCTTCGACAAGCGGGTGGCCTTCGACAGCCTGCGCCGCCCGTTCGACCCCGACGCCCCGCTCTTCATCGACTACGCCGACCACGTCTCCCACTACGAGGGTTCCGACCGGGCGCCCGTGGTGGCGGAGCGGTGAGCCCGGTGCCGGGGACGGGCGGGTTGGCTAGCGTGGACGGGATGATCGCACTGGACGGGGACGCCCTCGAGCGGGGCGCGCCGCTGCTCGAGCTCCCGCCCGAGCCCGAGGGCCTGCGGGTCGGGCTGCGCGACGCCCTCCTGGACGGCGGCGACTGGCGGGCCGGGTTCTCCGACGACATCTGCGTCGGGGTCTGGCTGTGGAGCCGGTGGCAGCCGGCACTGGAGCCCGCGGGGTGCACCCGCGAGGAGTTCGTCGACATCGTCGTCGCCAACCGCCGCGAGCTGTGGCTGTGGCTGGGGGGCGACCGGCGGTGGGAGCAGTACGTGACCGGCCTGGCCGGACGGGTGCTCCGCCGTCTGCCGCCCACGCCGGTAACCTGACGATCCGCCGCACCCGCCGAGGAGGAACCGTGCCCAACGTCACCGTGCCCGACGGGAGCGATCCGCTGATCCACGTGTGGACCGCGCTCGCCCCTCCGCTGACCTCGGCCGCCGCCGGCTACTCCAGCGCGGTGTACGAGCACTCGTCGCTGTCGCTGCGGGAGTTCGAGGCGGCCCGGATCACCCTGGCCCGCATCAACGACTGCGCCCTGTGCCTGGACTGGCGCACGGCGCGGGACGTTCCGTCGCGCGGCGCCGCGCCCGACGACGTGCCCGAGAGCTTCTACGCCGAGATCGGATCGCAGGACGGCGCCGGCCTGAGCGAGCGCGAGCAGCTGGCCGCCGAGTTCGCCCGTCGCTACGCCACCGACCACCGGGGGATGGACGCCGCCTTCTGGGACCGCCTGCACGCCGCCTACACCGACGACGAGCTCGTCGACCTGGCGCTGTGCGTCGGCTCGTGGCTGGCGCTCGGCCGGTTCAACCGGGTGTTCGACATCGACGGGGCCTGCCGGGTCCCGGCCCACGCCGCCCCGCCGCCGGCGCCACGCGGCTGAGCACGCACGACCGAGGAACGGAAGGAGCGTCCATGGAGAAGGTCATCGCCCTCGTCTGGGGACCCGGCGACGCCGAGTCGGGCGACGAGCTGCGCCACCAGCTGATCGAGGAGACGGTGCCCCGGATCCGCCGGGGCGGTGCCCGGGCGGTGACGTTCAACGTCCACGACTCGGCCGCGGCCGCGGCCCCGTCGCCGGCGCCCGGCCCCGCGGGCGAGCAGCCCCACGTGGCGGAGATCTCGATGTGGCTCGACTGCTACGAGCGCACCGACGAGGCGGACGGGGCCCTGGCCGCGCTGGACCTCCCGACCGCCTCGTACCTGGTGGTGGAGTCGCTCTACGACGACTACGGCACCACCCCGCACGCGGCGCCCCGCGACTGGCCGGACGGCGAGCGGTCGCCCGGCGTGCTCACGGTGGCCCTCATCCACCGGCCCGAGGGCCTCGACTACCGCGAGTGGATCACCCGGTGGCACGGGACCCAGTCCCCGGTGTCCGGCGAGCTCCAGCCCCGCACGCGGTACGTCCGCAACGAGGTGGTCCGGTCGCTGAGCGAGGGCGCCCCCGACGTGGGCGGCATCGTCGAGGAGGGTTGGCCGTCGGTGGACCACGTCGCCGACCCCAAGCTCTTCTTCAACGCCACGACCGACGAGGAGCTCGGGGCGAACGTGTCCCGCATGCTCGACAGCGTCTCGGCGTGCCTGGACCTCGGCCGCCTGCGCAGCTCGACCATGAGCGAGTACCTGGTGGCCCCGCTGCACGGACCTGGTCGGGGCGGGGTGTGACCGGGTCCGGGCGCGGCGGCCGGTACGGAGCGGCGCCGGGATCACCTACGCTCGCTGTCTGGCCCACCGTCGGTGCCCACCGGCGGCGACATCGGAGGAAGCACCCGTGGGACTGTCCATCGGCATCGTCGGCCTCCCCAACGTGGGGAAGTCGACCCTGTTCAACGCCCTGACCCGCAACGAGGTCCTGGCCGCCAACTACCCCTTCGCCACCATCGAGCCCAACGTGGGCGTCGTGGCCGTCCCCGACGCCCGCCTGCCCCGGCTCGCCGAGATCTTCGGTTCGAAGGAGATCCTCCCCGCCATGGTCACCTTCGTGGACATCGCCGGCATCGTGAAGGGCGCGTCGGAGGGCGAGGGCCTGGGCAACAAGTTCCTGGCGGCCATCCGCGAGAGCGACGCCATCTGCCAGGTGGTGCGGGTGTTCGAGGATCCCGACGTGATCCACGTCGACGGCCGGATCGAGCCCCGGGGCGACATCGAGACGATCAACACCGAGCTGATCCTGGCCGACCTCCAGACGGTCGACAACCGGATCACCAAGCTGGCCAAGGAGTCGCGCAAGCAGCCCGACCTGGTGCCGCAGCTGCGGGCCGCCGAGCGGGCCCGCGGGATCCTCGACGCCGGGCGCACCGTGGCCTCGGCGGTGGCCGCAGGCGAGATCGACCCGGCCCTGCTCACCGACCTCCACCTGTTGAGCGCCAAGCCGTTCATCTACGTCTTCAACGTCGACGAGGGCTCGCTCGGGGACGACGAGCTGAAGGCACGGCTCGAGGCGCTGGTGGCCCCGGCCGAGGCGGTCGTGCTGTGCGCGCAGATCGAGGCCGAGGTGGCCGCCCTCGACCCCGAGGACGCCGCCGAATTGCTCGCCGGCTACGGCCAGGAGGAGTCGGGCCTGGTGCAGCTGGTCAAGGTCGGGTTCCACACGCTCGGCCTGCAGACGTTCCTCACCGCCGGCCCGAAGGAGTCCCGGGCGTGGACGATCCACATCGGCGACACGGCCCCGCAGGCGGCCGGCACCATCCACACCGACTTCGAGCGCGGGTTCATCAAGGCCGAGGTGGTGAGCTTCGACGACCTCGTCGAGGCCGGCTCGATGGCCGCGGTGCGCTCCGCCGGCAGGGCCCGGGTGGAGGGCAAGGAGTACGTCATGCAGGACGGGGACGTCGTCGAGTTCCGGTTCAACGTCTAGTCCCGGCTCCCGCCCGTCAGCTCACTTGGGCTGCATCTTGATGCCGCCGTCGACGCGCACCGTCTGCGCGTTGACGTAGCTGTTGGTGATCAGCTCGAGGACCATCGACGCCAGCTCGTCGGAGCGGCCCAGTCGCTTCGGGAACAGCACGCCCTCCTCCAGCTTGGCCTTGAACGCCTCGGAGGCCTCGCCTTCGCCGTAGATCGGCGTGTCGATGAGCCCCGGGGCCACGGTGTTGACCCGGATGCCGACCACGGACAGGTCCCGGGCGATGGGCAGGGTCATCCCGACCACGCCGCCCTTGGACGCCGAGTAGGCGTCCTGGCCCGTCTGGCCCTCGAAGGCGGCGACGGACGCCATGTTGACGATGGCCCCCCGCTCGCCGGACTCCAGCGGCTCGGTGGTGCTCATGGCCGTGGCGGCCAGGCGGATGCAGTTGAACGTGCCGACCAGGTTGATCTCGAGGACCCGGCGGAACTGGTCGAGATCGTGGGCCGACTCGTACGCCCCGTCGCGGCCGATCACCCGTGAGGCCCATCCGATGCCGGCCGAGTTGACCAGCGCCCGCAACGGGCCCATCTCCTTGGCCAGCTTGACCGACGCGATCACCTCGTCGGTGTCGGTCACGTCGACATGGGCGAACGCACCGCCCAGCTCGGAGGCGAGGGCGTTGCCCCGCTCGTCCTGGAGGTCGGCGATGACGACCTTCGCCCCCCGTGCCGCGAGCAGGCGGGCCGACGCCTCGCCGATGCCGGACGCGCCACCGGTGACGATTGCAGAGATTCCGTTGATGTCCATAGCTGGTCGGGGGAGTGGAACGGTCGGTCGACTGCGGATCTCCCCCTCCTCCTTTCGATCGAGGCGTGCGGGCGGCACGCACGGAACGCAACCATGGCCCGGCCGGCGCGGCGGTGCAACTCCGGAGCGGACGACCCCGACCACCTCCCGGCCCCGGGGGCGTGCGCGTCCACCCCGCTACGGTGGCCCGGTGCGCATGGAGGATCCCCGGACCGGCCGACCGGCCGTCGTGCTCGAGGACGTGTCCGTCGTCCGCGACGGCACCACCATCCTGGACGCGGTGTCGTGGACCGTCGGCCCGGGGGAGCGGTGGGCGCTGCTCGGGCCCAACGGGTCGGGCAAGACGACCCTGCTGCGGGTGGCCGGCGCCGGCCTGTGGCCGACCGGGGGCACGGTGGAGATCCTGGGCGGACGGCTGGGCCGGGTGGACATGCGCGAGCTGCGCCGGCGGATCACCGTCGTGAGCGCCTCGGTGGCCCGGAACCTGCGGCCGGCCCAGCCCGCGCTCGACGTGGTGCTCACCGGTCGGTACGCCGCGCTCGAGACGTGGTGGCACGAGTACACCGACGAGGACCGCGCCCGGGCCCGGTCCCTGCTCGACGAGGCCGGCTTCGGTGGCGAGGGGTTCGCAGCCCGCGCCTTCGGGCTCCTGTCGGAGGGGGAGCGCCAGCAGGTGCTGCTCGCACGTGCGCTCATGGGCGACCCCGAGCTGATCCTGATGGACGAGCCGGCCGCCGGACTGGACCTCGGCGCCCGGGAACAGCTGCTGGCCCGACTGGCGGCCCTCGCGTCCGACCCGGGGGTCCCCCCGATGGTTCTGGTCACCCACCACCTCGAGGAGATCCCGCCGGGGGTCACCCACGCCGCCCTGATGCGGGGCGGCCGGATGATGGTCGCCGGTCCGGTGGACGACGTCCTCACCGACGCCTCCGTGTCGGACGCCTTCGCGGTCGACGTCACGGTCGAACGGCGGGCGGGGCGCTGGCGCGCGGTGGCGGCCGGGTCGGAGGCCGGACCCGGACCCCGGTCCGGGTCCCGGCCGGCGGCGGGGGAGGGAGCCGGGGGAAGAACCCGGTGACCGCGGGCGTTGGACCGGTGACCGACTGATTCCGCGCACCCGAGGAGCACCCATGTCCGACGCCGCCGATGCCACCGTTGCCGACTTCTGGTTCGACCCGCTCTGCCCCTGGGCGTGGATCACGTCGCGCTGGATCCTGAACGCGGCCGAGGTGCGGGACCTCGAGGTGCGCTGGCACGTGATGTCCCTGGCCGAGCTCAACTCGGGTCGGGACGACCTCCCCGAGCAGTACCGGGAGTTCCTCGCACAGGCGTGGGGTCCGGTGCGCGTGGTCGTCGCCGCCGAACAGGCCCACGGCTCCGGGGTCGTGGGCCCCCTCTACACCGCGCTCGGTACCCGGTTCCACGTCCAGGGCGAGGCGCGCGACCGCGACACGATCGCCAAGGCGCTGGCCGACGCAGGGCTGCCCGCCGACCTGGTGGACGCCGCCGACGACGACAGCCACGACGAGGCGCTGCGGGCGTCGCACTACGCGGGCATGGACCTGGTGGGCATGGACGTGGGCACCCCGGTGATCGCCGTCGACGGGGTGGCGTTCTTCGGTCCCGTGGTCACGCCGGCGCCCAAGGGCGAGGCCGCCGGACGCCTGTGGGACGGCGTCCTCGCCGTGGCCGGCACCGAGGGCTTCTTCGAGCTCAAGCGCACCCGCGACGCCGAGCCGTCCTTCGACTGACGGGCGTCCGCCGGCCCGGGCGCCGGTGATCCGACCGGGCCGCGGTCAGTGGAGCAGCGACAGGACCAGGAGCCCCTGGGCCAGGTGGTAGGTGACGTGGACGGCGACGTCGCCGTGGCGGAGCGGCCGGACGAACCGGTTCAGCGCCAGGACGGTGTCGGACACCACGAACAGGGCGGCGCCGGCCGTGGCGGCCGGAACGCCGACGTTGGCCGCCAGCACGGCCATGGTGCCGATGGCGACCAGGTAGACGGCGACCGGTACGACCAGCTCGCGGTGGCCGCCCCGCAGCAGGGACCGGAAGATGAGGTACGCCGGACCCGCCGCCGCGGCGGCCACGACGACGGCGGCCACGGCCAGCCCGGTGGGCGAGAAGGCGAAGGGCGGGTTGCCGGGGGGCGACGGCGGCTGCAGCAGCCCCACGATGAACAGGACGTGGCCGGCCAGGAACGCCGACAGGCCGGGCACGAACAGGTCCCGCGGGAGCATCAGGAGCACGTCGCCCGCCAGCGAGCATGCCAGCGCGGCGACGAACCACCACTTCCGGTGGAGGAGGTCGGTGTGGTCGGCGGGGAGCACGGCGGCGGCCAGGGTGAGCGCGGCCAGCACGGCCGGCTTGGCGGCGTACTCGATCCGGCGGGCGCCCCGGGCCACCGCCGTCCAGTCGACGAGGGCGGACGCGGCGGCGACGCCGAACAGGATCCAGAAAGCCGTCACGCCGCCGACGCTACCCGTGGGGGCCGGCCCCCCCCGGGGGAGCATCCACCACTGCGGAATTCGTCGTCGGTACCGTTTGTCCTGGCGTCCGTCGGTGGAGGAGGTGGTGCCCGTGGTGCTGGTGATCATCATCCTGGTGGCCTGGGCCGTCATCCTCGGGCCCGGCCTGCTCCGGCGACGGGCACGCAGCGGCGGCGACCAGTCGATCTCCCACTTCCACCGCCAGCTGCGCATCCTCGAACACTCCGCACCCGAACCCATCGTCGCACCCGCCTACCGGCTCCGGGCCGTCGACGGCAACGGAACGCCGACCGGGATCACCTATCCCGACTCCGGCACCCCGCCGAAGCTGACGGTGGTGGGGGCGAAGGAGCTGCCCCGGCCGGCGCTCGCCTTCCTGGGTGAGCCGGCACCGGGTGCGGACGCCGCCGCGTCGCCGGATCCCGTCGTCACCGGGATCCACGAAGCCGCCGCGCCCCGGGCCGACCGCGACCGCGACCCCGACTCCGGGTCCGGCGATCCGATCGCCCCGGCCGGCCGACCCCGGGCGGTCCGCGACGAGTGGACGCCCGACGTCCCGGTGGACCTCGACGGTCCGTACCGCGGCGACGGATTCGCCCGCCAGCAGGCCCGTCGCCGGCGTCGCGACACGCTCGCCGTGCTCGGCGCCGCCTTCGCCGCCACACTGCTGCTGGCGGTGGTGACCGGCGCCACCGCCGTGTGGGCCCTGTGTGCGCTGGACGCCGTGGCCCTGGTCGCCTACGTGTCGCTGCTGGTCCACCTCCGGCGGATGGCCGACGAGCGCGAGCGCAAGCTGCACTACCTCGACGTGGGCGACGACCGTCGTCCGGCCCCGGTCGGCGTTCCCCGTCCCTACGTCAGCGGTCGCTACGCCCACCCGTCGAACCAGCGGGCCGTCGCCCACTGACCGGCCACGGTCCGTCCGGCCTCTCCCGGACGCCCGTTGGTAGGGTCTCCCCATGACCCACGACACCCGTGCAGCGGCCTCCTCCCGGCGTACCGACCTCGCCCGTGCCGTCGGGTCGGCGCTGGACGGCCGCCTGCTCCTGGCCCATCCGTTCTACCGCCGGTGGGAGGCCGGCGAGCTCCGGCCCGCCGAGCTCGCCGAGTACGCGGTCCACTACCGTGCCTTCGAGACCGTGCTGCCCGAGGTGCTGGCCACCGTGGTGGACGAGCTCATGGCCGAGGCCGAGTACGACGCCGCCGAGCTGGTGGCGCGCAACCTGGCCGACGAGTTGGACCACCCCGAGCCCCACCTCGACCTGTTCGACGGGTTCGCCGCCGCACTGCCGACCGCTCCGCAGGCCACCAGGCCGGGTGCCGCCGCCCGCCGCCTGGCCGACACCTACCGGGAACTGGCCCGGCGGTCGCCGGTGGCGGCCCTCGCCGGGCTCGCCGCCTACGAGTCCCAGGCCGCCGACATCGCCGCGTCCAAGGGCGACGGACTCCGCCGCTGGTACGGCCTCGACGCCGCCGGCACCCGCTTCTGGGACGTCCACGCCGCCATGGACGCCGATCACGGCGACTGGGCGGTCGACGCCCTGGTGCTGCTGGGCGCCGACGCCGACGAGGTGCTCGAGGGCGCCCGACGGGCCGCCGACGCCTGGTGGTCGCTGCTCGACGAGCGCGAGGCCGAGGGCCTCGCCGCCTGAACCCGGGCCCGGTGGGGTTCAGCCCAGCTCGGTACCGACCACCGACACGAAGGACACCATCTCGCCCGGGTAGCCCCCGAGGTTGTGGGTCAGTGCCAGCGTCCGGTCCGTATCGATCTGGCGCTCCGGCGTAGCCTTGCCGCGGAGCTGCAGCCAGGCCTCGAAGAACATGCGCAGCCCCGACGCGCCGACCGGGTGGCCGAAGCTCTTCAGTCCGCCGTCGGGGTTGACGGGGAGGGCGCCGGTCCGGTCGAACGTGCCGGCCAGCACCTCCTTCCACGCCGTGCCCCGCGGGGCGAAGCCGAGGTCCTCCATGAGGACGAGCTCGGTCGGCGTGAAGCAGTCGTGCACCTCCGCCATGGCCAGCTGGTGGAGCGGGTCGGTGATCCCGGCCTGGGCGTAGGCGTCCTGGGCCGCGGCGGCGCACTCGGGGAACCACGTGTAGTCGTACTCGGGGTCGATGAGGCCGGACCCGCTGCCCGCGGCGAACGAGAGTGCCTTGATGTAGATCGGCGTGTCGGTGTACCGGTGGGCGTCCTCGGCCCGGACGACGATGGCGGCGGCGGCGCCGTCGGCCACGCCGGCGCAGTCGAAGACCCCGAGACGACCGGCCACCCGGGGCGACGCGCAGATCGTCTCGGTGGAGACCTCCTTGCGGAACTGGGCCCGCGGGTTGCGGGCGCCGTTCTGGTGGTTCTTCCACGAGATGCGGGCGAGCACCTCGGTCAGCTCGTCCTCGCCCACCCCGTACTTCTTGCCGTAGGCGGGTGCGACCATGGAGAACATGGCGGCCGCGGTCAAGGTACGGGCCGTGCCGTCGTTCGGGATGGGGAAGGCGTTGAGTCCCTGGTACCCGGAGTCCTTCACCTTCTCCGCGCCGAGCGCCATGGCCACGTCGTAGGCGCCCGACGCCACGGCGTAGGCGGCGGCCCGCAGGGCCTCGGACCCGGTGGTGCAGTAGTTCTCGACCCGGGTGACCGGCTTGTTCTCGAGCTGCAGCGGCCGGGCCAGGGTGATGCCGCTCATCCCCGACTGGGCGGTGCCGAACCAGAAGGCGTCGACGTCGTCCTTGGTCACGCCGGCCGAGGCGAAGGTCTCCTCGGCGGCGTCGACGATCAGGTCGTCGAGGCTCTTGTCCCAGTGCTCGGCGAAGCGCGTGCACCCCATCCCGACGATCGCCACCCGGTCCTTGATCCCGTGCGAAGCCATTGCTCTCCTTGCCTTCTTCCTGCGTCCGTGCCTGTGTGCGTGCGTGTCCTGCGTGCGCGTGGGTCCGCCGCGTGGCGCCGGACCGGTCCGTCCGGTCAGTCCGCCGCCGTGCCGTCCGATGCGGTGCGGACGGGCCTGGCCTTCCAGAAGTAGTCGTGGATGCCGTCCGCCGTGTACAGCCTGCGGAAGGTCATCGCCACCCGGTCGCCGATGTCGACGGTGTCCGGGTCGACGTCGGTGAGCTCCACCGGGAACCGCCCGCCACCGTCGAAGTCGAGGACGGCGAAGACGATGGGCGGGCTGGGCGAGTAGGCGAGCCGGTCGATCGTGTAGGTGGCGATGGTGGCCTCGGCGTCGGCCCGGTCGAACGGGACCATGTCGTCGACGGCACCGCCGGTCATCGACACCCGTGACGGCGGCAGGTGGACGGCCCCCGAGGAGCGGTCCTTGCTGCCCACGAAGCCGAACTTCCACTCCTCGTTGCGCCAGGCGGCCGAGGACGAGACCCGCTGGGGCTCGGGACGGCGGGGCGGCTCCGGGGTGACCATGCCCCGCCACGACAGGAACTTGCCGTAGGGGAGGTCGGCGCCGGCGGCGACCTGGGCGGCCACCGGGTCGGCCGCCGACCAGGCGGCGAGCGCCGGGGTGGTGCGGAAGACGAGGACGTCGGCGCCGTCGGCCAGCGACACCACGGCCACGACCTGGCCCGGCGACGCCTCCTCGAGCATGGCCGCCAGGACCAGCCCGGCGTGGGCCGCGCCCGTCTGCCCGACGGTCGACCCGAGGTCGTCGGCGAGGACGCCGTCGCGTACGCCCAGTGCGCGGCCGACGGCCTTGGCCGCCCGCCCGTGCATGCCGGTCACGACGACCCGGTCGACGGCCTCCGCGGTCACGCCGGCCGCCTTCAGGCCGGCCTGCCAGGCGTCCGCTCCCAGGGGGACGTAGCGCGTCTCGCCGAAGCGCTCCTCCCATGTCCTCGACCGGCGGTCCCCCGCCGTCCGCCAGCGGTCCAGGAACTCGTCGCTCACCGATGCGCCGCCCAGGTACTCGGCGACCACCGGGGTGCCGGGACCGTCGTCGCCGACCAGCACGGCGGCGGCGCCGTCACCGCCGGCCGACTCGTCGGCCGACGTGGGCAGCCCGTCGCGGAGGTCGGACACGACCACGAGCGTGGTGCCCGTGCCGCCGGACTCGAGGGCCGTCCGGAGGGCGCCCACGCCCGAGCGCAGCGCGCCGCCGAAGTCGAAGGCCCCCACCTCGGCGGGCTGGCGCAGGGCGGCGTGCACGGTGGTGGCGTTGGTCTTGTCGAGGTAGGCGGGTGTGGCCGTGGCGAACCACAGTGCGGACGGTGCCGCACCGGGGGCCGACCGCAGCGCCCGACGGGCGGCCTCGACGCCCATGGTGGTGGTGTCCTCGTCGTGGGAGGCGACCGAACGGGTCCCCTTGCCCCCGCCGCTCCCGAACACGGCGCCCACCGCGGAGCGCTGGAGCCGGCGGTAGGGGACGTAGCCGGCGATGCTGACGACGCCCCTGGTCATGGGCGGACCCCGGTCGAACTCGCCTGCTGCATGGTGCTCGTGGTCCCTTCGTCGTGGTGCCGGCCCGGGTGCCGCCCGGCGGGGCGGTGGCAACTTCCGCCCGGTCATCCTATGATGCCCACAGTATCTGACGGTCAGTCAGATAACCACAGCGGCCCGGGCCGCACGTCTGAGGATGGAGGCTTCGACCATGGACTTCGAGTTCACCCCCGAGCAGCTCGAGTTCGTCAAGGACGTGGAGCAGTTCCTCGACGACAATTACGACCCCGAGGTCTTCGACGTCACGCGCGAGAACATGGCCCAGATCGTCGACACCCCGCTGCGCCGCAAGTTCATGGCCAAGCTGGGGGAGAAGGGCTGGCTGGGGATCACCTGGCCCGAGGAGTACGGCGGCCAGGACGGGGACGGCGTCTACGAGTACCTGCTCAACGAGGCCCTGGCGGCGCGGGGCGGGCCCCAGATCGGCAAGGGCGTCGGCATCATCGGCAAGACGATCATCAGCCACGGCAGCGAGCGGCTCAAGGCCGAATTCCTGCCCAAGATCCTGAAGAACGAGGTCGAATTCGCCGTCGGCTACTCCGAGCCCAACGCCGGCTCCGACGCCGCCTCGATGCAGCTCAAGGCCACCCGCGACGGCGACGGCTGGCGCCTCAACGGCCAGAAGACGTGGACGACCTCGGCCCACTTCGCAGACTGGTACTGGGTGGGCGCCCGGACGGACACGGACGCCCCGAAGCACAGCGGCATCACCCTGTTCCTGGTGCCGATGGACCACCCGGGCATCACTGTCAAGGCGATCTGGACCATGGGCGACGAGCGGACCAACGAGGTCTACCTCGACGACGTGTGGGTGTCCGACGACTACGTGGTGGGGGAGCTCAACCGCGGGTTCCAGTACATCTCGGAGGCGCTCGACCTCGAGCGGTTCACCCTGTTCACCTACTCGCCCACGGCCCAGCGCCTCGGCCTGCTCACCGACTACGTGAAGGGCGCGACCCGGGACGGCGAGCCGTTGAAGGACGACGCCCGGGTGCGCGCCCAGATCGCCCACCTCCACACCGAGGCCGAGGTGGCCCGGGTGCTGGGGCTGAAGTTCGTGGCCGCGGCCAACGCGGGCGGGGCACCGCCCACGTCGGAGGCGTCCGAGTACAAGCTGTTCACCACCGAGTACTCGCGTCGCCTGGCCAACGCCTCGATGGACCTCGCCGGCCCCGGCAGCCAGCTCCGGGTCCACACGGAGGAGGCCCCCATGGCCGGGCGGTCGGAGTCGACCTACCGGTACACGGTGATCGACACCATCGGCGGCGGGTCCTCCGAGATCCAGAAGAACATCCTCGCCCGCCGCAAGCTCGGGCTGCCGAAGAACTTCTGAGCCGTACCCCGACCGTGACCACCCCACACGACCCCTCTGCCGACGCGCCCACCGGTCCGGCCCCCGCGCGCCCGCCGGCGGGCGGGCCCGGCGGACCGCTCGCCGGTGTCGTCGTGCTCGACCTGGCGGCGTTCGGGCCGGCCGCCCGGTGCACCCGGATCCTGGCCGACTACGGCGCCACCGTGGTGAAGGTGGGCCCGGTGCCGGTCGGCGGGGTGGAACCGCCGCGGGCGCAGTACTACCTGTACAGCGGGTCCCGCCACCTGTGTCACGTCGCCGTCGACCTGAAGGACCCCGACGGCCGGGATGCCTTCTACGAGCTCGTGCGCGGGGCCGACGTGGTGGTCGAGAGCTTCCGGCCCGGCGTGGTGGACCGGCTCGGCATCGGGTTCGAGGCGCTGCGCGCCGTGAACCCGCGGGTCATCCTGTGCTCGACCACCGGCTACGGCCAGGACGGCCCCCGATCGGCGTGGGCCGGGCACGACATCAACTACCTGGCCGTGGGCGGCTACCTGGCCGCCACCGAGCCGGCGGCCGACGGCGGACCGCCGGTGTCGGGGGCGACGATCGCCGATGCCGCCGGCGGCGGGATGCACGCGGCGCTGGCCGTGCTGGCCGCGCTGATCGGCCGTGGGCCGGACGGGCCCGGCGTGCACCTCGACGTGTCGATCGCCGACGGGGTCCTGTGGCTCGAGTCGCTCCCCGTGGACGAGTACCTGGCCACCGGCGCCACCGTCGGGTTCGGGCACGACGTCATCAGCGGCCGCTACGCCTGCTACGACACGTACCGCTGCGCGGACGGCCGGTGGGTGGCGGTCGGGGCCATCGAGGCGAAGTTCTTCGCCAACCTGTGCCGCCTGCTCGGGTGCGAGCAGTGGACGGCGCGTCAGTACGACGACGGGGTCCAGGACGCCATCCGGGCCGACCTGGCCGCCGCCTTCGCCACCGCGGGGCGCGACCACTGGGTGGACGTCCTGTCCGGGGCCGACACCTGTGTCAGCCCGGTGCTGAGCGCGGCCGAACTGGCCGACGACGACTCGTTCCGGGCCCGGCGGACCTTCGTCGAGGCCGAGCTGCCGGAGGGCGCCCGCCCGCCGGGAGGGCCCGCGTCGTTCCGCCAGGTGGGCCCGGTGCTCGCCGGCATGCCCGGCCGGGGGGCGCCGGTGGTGGCCGGGGACCCGTCCCGGTCGGACGCCGAGGAGCTGTTGGGGGCCGCCGGGATGGCGCCCGCGAGGATCGCCGAACTTCGGACGAAAGGAGTGGTGGCATGAGCGCCATCGGCATCGACGACATCGAGGGGGCCCTCGGCGTCAGCCAGTACGAGGAGGAGGGGGAGTTCCCCGTCGAGCAGGGGTACATCTGGACCACGTGCTCGTCGGTCGAGAACGGCAACCCGCTCTTCTGGGACCCCGAGGTCGCCGAGGAGGTGACCGGCGGACCCGTCGCCCCGCCGACGATGGTGTCGGTCTGGTTCCGTCCCCACCACTGGGCGCCCGACCGGTCGACGCCGGGCCTGCCCCTCCAGATCCACTTCGACCTGAAGGAGGGGCTGGGCCTGCCCGAGGCGGTCATGAGCGACAACACCATCGTGTTCCACGAGCCGGTGCGCCCCGGGGACCGCCTCACCACACGCCAGATCCTCCGGTCGGTCAGCGACGAGAAGACCACCCGGCTCGGGACCGGCCGGTTCTGGGTCATCGACGTCGAGTACCACAACCAGCGCGGCGACCTCGTCGCCGTCGAGAGCTACACCGGGTTCGGCTACCGCCGGACCGGTGAGGAGGCGGGCCAGTGACCACCCCCACCCTGCTGCAGCGGGACGTGTCGGTGGGCGACGCCCTGCCCGAGCTCACCTATCCCGTCACCGCCACCACCGTCGTCCTCGGGGCCCTGGCCTCCCGGGACTGGCGCCCGATGCACCACGACAAGGACTTCGCCGTCCATCGCAACGGCACCCGGGACATCTTCCTCAACACCCCCAACCTGGCGGCGTGGTTCGAGCGGTACATCACCGACTGGACGGGACCGTTCGGCCGGCTCCGGAGGGTGACGTTCCGGATGCACGGCTCGATCTTCCCGGGCGACACCATGGTGTTCCGGGGGACGGTGACCGACACCGGCGTCGACGACAGCGGGTGCGGGTGGGCCGCCCTCGACATCGCGGTGTCCGTGGACGGGGATGCGAAGACGACCTGCTCGGCCGTCGTCGCCCTGCCGCTCGACGCCGGAGACAACCCGTGGGCCCGCTCGGGCGACCGCTGGACGCCCTGACCGGACCCGCCCCCGCCCGCCGCACACCGCCACGACCGACCGCTTCACCAGCCGCAGCACCAGCAGAGGAGAGCACGACATGTTGGACCTGACCTTCAGCCCCGAGCAGGAGATGCTCCGGGAGACGGTGCGCGGCGTGCTCGCCGCCACCAGCCCGCTCCGCGTGGTCCGCGAGCTCGAGGACGACCCCACCGGCTACTCGCCCGAGCTGTGGAAGCAGCTCGCCCACCTCGACCTCATCGGACTCCAGCTCCCGGAGGAGTACGGCGGCTCGGGCATGACCACCCTCGAGACGGTGGTCCTCTACGAGGAGTTCGGGCGCGCCATCGCCCCCTCCCCCCACTTCGTCAGCTCGATCCTGTCCGGCGGGGCACTCGCCCGCTCGGGCAGCGCCGAACAGAAGGAGGCCTGGCTGCCCGGGATCGTCTCCGGCGAGTCCATCCTCACCCCGGCCTGGCTGGAGCCCGAGAACAGCTCGGGCCCCAAGGGCGTGCAGCTGCGGGCCGAACCCGACGGCGACGGCTGGACCCTGACCGGCACCAAGCGGCACGTGGCCTTCGCCTCGTCGGCCAGCCGGCTGGTCGTGCTGGCCCGGACCGGCGACGGGCCCGGGGACGTCGACCTCTTCCTCGTCGACCCCTCCGCCGCCGGCGTCACCCTCGCCCAGCAGCTCACCATCGCGTCGGACGCCCAGTACCAGGTGGAGCTCGCCGGGGTGCGGGTCACCGAGGCCGACCGGATCGGGGCCGCCGGGTCCGGCTGGGCCACCTGGGACGCGATCCTGCACGAAGGCATCATCCTGGCGGCGGCGCAGGCCGTCGGCGGCGCGCAGTACGCCCTCGACATCACCGTCCAGTACGCCAAGGACCGCCAGCAGTTCGACAAGCCGCTGGGAGCGTTCCAGGCCCTGGCCCACTACCTGGCCGACGCCGCCACCACGGTGGACGGCGCCCGGGTGCTCGTCCACGAGGCGGCGTGGGCCCGGTCGGAGGGGCGTCCGGTGGCCAAGCTGGCCCCGATGGCCAAGCTCTACGCCTGCCAGACCTTCCGGGACGTGACGGCGACGGCCCAGCAGATCTTCGGCGGGATCGGGTTCACCGTCGAGTTCGACATCCAGCTCTACTTCCGTCGGGCCAAGCAGCTCCAGCTGTCGTGGTGGGAGCCGGCGATCCTCGAGGAGCTGATCGCCGCCCAGGTGCTCGACCGCTAGGCGGACGACCGCGGGAGGACCCCCCGGCCGGGGGGCGGGCCCCCGTTCGGACGTATTCGGTACTCGGGCCCCCGGCTGCGCTACGGTCGGTCGTGCGCCCGGGGAGGGCCGCACTGGACCCAGGGGGAACGACATGGCAGCAGACACGCCGACCGCGCCGGCGACCACGAAGGAACGCGGGGGACTCTTCAACTTCCTCGTCGTCCACGAGATCGACGAGTACCCCGGCACCGGCAAGCGGACCGCCTACCTGGCCTTGGCCGTCCTGGCGACCATCGTCCTCTACTACACCTATTACACGCAGACCGGGGTCACCCCCAACATCCTCGTCTCCTACCACATGTCGTTCTCGTTCTACGTGTGGATCGTGGTCATCTCCAACGCCATCGGCGCCTTCGCCTCGCTACCCGCGTCCAAGACCGACCGGCTCGGAAGGTCCAACGTCGTCATCTACGGACTGCTGATCATCGGCCTGCTGGTGGCGATCGGCGTCCCGCTCTGCAAGACCGAGTGGCAGTTCGCCACCGTGATCTGCGTGCTCGGCCTGGTCGAGGGCGCCATCCTGGTGGCCACCCCGGCCCTGGTCCGGGACTTCAGCCCGCAGCTCGGCCGTGCCTCGGCCATGGGCTTCTGGACCGTCGGCCCGGTGGCCGGCAGCCTGGTCACCTCGATCGTCGCCGCCCACACGCTCGACACGTTCATCAAGAACCACGGCGCCGACGCCTGGAAGAGCCAGTTCATCATCTCCGGCGGCACGTCCATCGTGGTGTTCGTGCTGGCGCTGTTCTTCCTGAAGGACCTGTCGTCGCGGCTGCGCGACCAGCTGATGGTGAGCGAGCACGACCGCACCCTCATCGAGGCCAAGGCCCGCGGGCTCACCGAGCAGGACGTCCTGGCCGCAACCGCCCACCCCTGGCGCCAGATCCTCAAGTGGGACCTGGTCGGCTCGGCCCTGGGCATCTCCGTGTTCCTGCTGCTCTACTACGCGGCCTCGGCGTTCTTCACCATCTACTGGGCCACCGTCTTCAAGAACCCGAGCGGCCTCAACCTCACCACCTCCCAGGCCAACGACCTGAACACCTGGTTCTGGTGGGCCGACATCGTGGCGCTCATCGTCTTCGGCGTCCTGTCCGACATCTTGAAGGTGCGCAAGCCGATGATGCTGGTGGGCGCCGTGGGGTCGATCGTCATGCTGTACTTCTTCATCCAGCGGGCCAACCACCCCTACTCCAGCTTCCACCAGATCATCCTGCTGGAGGTCCTGCTGGCGTCGTGCATCTCCCTCACGTTCGCACCGTGGATGGCCGGCTACACGGAGATGGTGGAGGCCAAGAACCCGGCCCTGGTGGGGACCGGCCTGGCACTGTGGGGATGGCTCCTCCGGCTCACCGTCGCCGCCTCGTTCATCTTCCTGCCGGTGGTCATCACCTCGGTCAACCCGGTGGTCGACAACCTGCACTACGCGCAGACCACGCTCAACGGCAAGCCGTTCAACGCCCAGCAGTTCCAGATCGACCACCCGCAGACGGTCGCCTTCGCCGAGGCCAACGCCAGCTGGCTGAAGGTCCTCCAGGAACCGCAGAACGCGCCGATCGTGGCCGCCGCCAACTCGGACCCGTCGGCGGCCAACATCACCGCCCTGACCAAGGCGGTCGGCCCGGTGGTGTTCGCCAAGGTCGCCGCCAACCTGACGAA
>DATLRE010000105.1:0-1013 GCA_035534835.1 Acidimicrobiales bacterium | reverse complement strand
GATCGGGAAGGTCCCGGTCGGGGTGGTGGACGAGGTGGTCACCGTCATGGTGGAGCTCTGCCCGGCGTTGAGGGTCTGGGGACTGAACGAGACCGCGGCCCCGCTGGGCGCGCCGGTGGCGGTGAGCGCCACCGACTGGGTGGAGCCGCTGGTGACCGCGGTCGAGATGGTCGGGGCGGTCGACGACCCGGCGGTCACCGTGGCCGAGGTGGGGCTGGCGCCGATGGAGAAGTCGTTGGCCGGCGGTGGCGGCGCGCCGGACTTGAACAACGCGATGCCGGCCGCCCAGGGCATGGAGGTGCCGAAGGTGCCGGCGTAGGACTGCGGTCCCGGAGCGCCGACGTCCTGATAGCCGCCCGCCACCGTCACTTTCTTGGGACTGGTCGCCGCCTCCTGTGCCGGCACCGTGTAGCCGGGTGAGGTGACGGTGATCTTCTGGGTGTTGTTGTGGCCGGCGATGAACCCGACGGCCAGGTCATTCGAGCCCAGCGGCGTGGCCGTCCCCGACGAGGCCGAGTTGCCGGTTCCGGCGGTACCCGTCGACCCGTCGAGCGGGGCGGTGGTCGCCACCCCGCTGAACTCCATGACCTGGAGGGCCACCGTGGAGGCGGCGGTCGTCACGGTCACGCTGCTCACCGAGGCGGCATTCGGGGCGTACCACATCTCGCCGTCCGAGTTCTTGCCGGACACGTCGTAGGCGCCGACCTTGGTCCAGACGTTCTTGCCGTCGCTGACCGCGGTGATCGGCTGGGTGGTCCCGGTGTACACGCCGGCGGTGAGGACGAGGAGGTCACCCGACGTGCTGGGTGCCGGCAGCGTGACTGTTTTGGTGGTCGAGCCTGCGCTCTGCACGAAGACGGGGGCCGGCGGCGCCGGGTTCACCGTGAGCGAGAAGGTGGTCGAGTGGGTGGCCGACGCCCCGGTGCCGGTCACCGTGATCGGGAAGGTCCCGGTCGGGGTGGTCGACGAGGTGGTCACCGTCATGGCAGAGCTCTGCCCGGCGTTGAGGGTCT
>DATLRE010000104.1:0-15084 GCA_035534835.1 Acidimicrobiales bacterium | reverse complement strand
TCCCTTGTCGTCGAGCGAGTGCTCGTGTCTGCCGAAGAACCGTGCCACTGGACCTTGCTCCCACAACGCTCCCCGCAGTGCCCGGGACCCGACTGCTTCGGGTTCCTCCCTTTCACACCACTTCGCGCCACTGTACGCCCCACACCTCCACCCGTCAACCACTCGGCGCCAAGTCCCGCCCTCCCCGCCGACCGGGCCCGTCGGGGCGCGCGCCGCTCCTGACCTGGGATGTCTGTCGAACATCCGGCGCCGCGGGCACGACGGCCCCGGCGGGTGGAGCGGAGTGGAGCGCCGGGGGCCACCGCAGACCGCCCCGGTGCCCCGGACGGTCGTCGTGGCCGGTGTCGCCGCGCTCCCCCGGCACGACCGTGGAGGGCCAGCGTCGGGCCAGGGCCCGCCGGTCCGTGCCGCCAGGGCCCGCCGGTCCGTGCTGCCCGGTGGCGGTACCCGGGGGGTCCTACGGGAGCGAGCCGAGGAATGCGGCGGCCACGGCATCCGCCGGCGGCACGGGAGCCCCGCCCTGGGCCACGGCGGCGTCGGCCGCGCCCACGGCGGCGTCGGCAAGTTCCGCTCCGGCCGCCGCCCGCCGGTCCCCGTCGAGCGCCAGGGCGCCGAGCAGGACGGACGGGTCCCATCGCAGGAGGCAGGCGCCGTGGAACCAGGCGCCGTGGCGGTCGCGCCGCTGAGCCAGCCCCACCACCTTGCGTCCGTCCACCGTCACTTCGCCCGCCCCGATCCCGCCGAAGCAGACCAGCGAGGACCACGGCGTGCACGCACCCGGCTCCGGCCCCTGCACCTCGACGCCCGTCAGCCCGAGGGACTCCAGCGCCGAGGCCCATGCCTTGCCGAGCCAGGTGAACGCCCGGGTGACGTCCGCGGTCCACAGCGGGTCGCCCACCGGCAGCCACACGTCCATCCACACCGGGTCCCCCGGGGAGACGAGGACCGCCCCCCCACCCGACCGCCGCCGCACGACGTCGATGCCGCCGGCGCCGGGCACGACGACCTCGGGCCGCTGCGTCGAGCCCAGCACGACCGCCGTTCCCGTCGGACGGCACCGGGCCGTCGCCCGGACGGTGGGCTGGCGCGCCACCGAGGGCCACGACGCGTGAAGGTCACCGGCCGGGGCGATACGCTCCTCGATCCGCCACCCGTCCGACACGCGTCCAGTCTGGCACCGGCGGCCTGCCGACCGGGCCGGCGGCGCACACTCAGGCGCTCTTCTGCCGCCCTCCCACCACGTCCGCGCCCAGGTAGTCGGCCCAGTCCTCGCTGGTGCTGCCGCACAGGGCCAGCAACTGGACCCGGTGCCGGGGGGCCGCCGGGGTCGACCGGAGCACCATGCCGGCCTCGTGGGGCAGCCGGTCCTCCTTGCGGGTGTTGCAGGGCCGGCAGGCGGCCACCACGTTCTCCCACGTGTGCGGCCCTCCCTTGCTGCGCGGGATCACGTGGTCGAGGTTCTCGGCCGACGCACCGCAGTACTGGCACCGCCCGCCGTCGCGGGCGAACACGGTGCGCCGGTTGACCGCCACGCGGTAGTTGTAGGGGACCTTGACGTAACGGACCAGCCGGACCACCGACGGTTCCGGGACGCTCACCCGCTCGGCCCGGAACACCCGCTCCGTGGCATGGATCAACTCGGCCTTGGTGTCGAGCACGAGGAGCACGGCCCGGCGCGACGACACGATGCCGAGCGGCTCGAAGGTCGCATTGAGGACGAGTGCCCGGCGCGAGGGCGACCACGGCGACCGGACCGGAGCGGTCCCGTCCGCCGCGGACGGGGCCGGGGCGGCAGGCACACCTCCGGGACGTGCCGGACGGATCATCGTCCCGCCGCTACCCGCGCCCGGCCGGGCGCGACGCCGAGGACGCCGAGGCCGCCCGGCACCATTCGAGGAACGAGACGACGTCGGCCCGCGCCGGGACGGCGTCGGGGCGTCCGTACGCGGTCACCATCCGGAACTCCCAGAGGCGCCGGTCCGGAAGGGGCAGGTGGGGCGGGGAGCGCCACCACAGGCGCGGGGCCATGCGTCGCAGCTCGCCCAACGCCGTCCACCACAGGTCCGGCCGGGCGAGCACGGCCCCGGCCAGGACGGCGACGTCGCGTCCCCTCGCCCCGGGGGGCGGCGGGGCCGGGGGCGACCCGGCCGGCGGCGGGCCGTCCCGGAGCTCCGGTGGGGCCATCGATTCGGGTGATCCGGTGGGCGGGGGGCCGGGCGGAGGACTCATCGGTCCCCATCCTCCCCCACGTCGGAACCGGCCACCACGCCGACACGGTGGTGCGCCACGGCTGCCGCCCCGACCAACGGGCCGTCCGCACCCAGCCCGCCGCGGCGGATCCGCGTCGACCGGGCGTAGTCGAGGCCGCACCGCAGGTCGATCTCCTCCTGGGCGGCGCCGAAGAAGTCGTCGCCGTACCCGAGGGCGACCGACCCGGCCACCACGGCCAGCTGCAGGTCGAGCAGATTGGCCACGGACGCCACGGCCCGGCCGACGAGGGTCCCGCAGCGCCGGCGCACGGCGGTGCCGGCTTCGGCCGCGGGTCGCCCGGTCATGTCGGCGATCGCCGTTCCCGAGGCCTCCGCCTCGAGGCAGCCGCGTCCACCGCACGCGCACGGACGCCCGTCGGGCTCCACGACCACGTGCCCGATGTGGCCGGCGTTCCCCCCCGATCCGTCGAGGAGGCGCCCGTCGAGCACCACGCCGCCGCCGACCCCGGTGGACACCACCAGGGCCAGGAAGTCGGCCGTGCCTCGGGCCGCACCCGTCCAGCCCTCACCCAGTGCGAGCGCCTTGGCGTCGTTGTCCACCGCCACCTCGATGCCCACCAGGTCCGCCAGCCGGTCCCGCAGGGGGAACCGCCGCCAGGCGTGGATGTTGAGCGGTGACACCGTCGCGCCGCCGGGCTCCATCGGACCCCCGCACCCGACGCCGCAGGCGGTGGGCGCCACGGACGACGACGCCAGTACGTCGGCCACGGTGCGGCGGACAGCGGCGAAGACCTGTTCGGGATCGCCGGTGACCGGTGTGGCCACACGGGCCCGGACGAGGATCGCGCCGTCGCCGTCGACGACACCGGCCTCGATCTTGGTGCCGCCGATGTCGACGGCGAGCACGGAGGGACGACGGGGCGTCGGATCCGGGACGTCGGTCGACGGGATCGACGGGATCGACCGGATCGACGGGATCGACGTGCGGGCCATGGGCGGCGCGGCGTCGTCGGGTCGGCCGCCGGCGGGCGGCCCGGGTGGTGGCGCGTCCACGGGTGCGGAGGTCACGGTGCCACGCTGCAACAGGCCGTCCACCACCACCGGGCCGACACCGCCTGCCGGTGGGTCAGTCGTCCCGGTGGAAGCGCCCACGGATCCAGTCACGGGGATCGTGGACCGGATTGTTGATGCTGCGGGTGTGGAGCGACCGGGAGATGTCGTCGATCCCCGCCTTTCCCATGCGCCGGGCGTTGTTGGCGAACACCACGCCCGAGAGGAACATCACGACCACGCCGACGAACCCGAGGGCGAGGGACGAGGCGAAGGTGAAGAACATGAACACGAGTGCGGCGACGAAGACGAGGGCGGACCAGATGCAGTAACGGCCGGCATGGCGGTAGACCGTTTCGGAGCGGACCCGTTCGGCGAAGTCGGGATCCTCCTGGTACAGCGACTGCTCCAGCTCGTGCAGTATCCGTTGTTCGTGCTCAGAGAGCGGCACTGTCTCGTCCCCTCCACCAGTTCTCCGACTCGGCGGTCACCACGGTCCCCATCCTCGCGCACCGGACCCCCGGGCGCACTCCGCCCCGGGGCTCCCGGAGCCACACGGGTCCACGTCGAGCTACCACCCTGTGCATGATACAGCCTGTCGGCCCGTTTTCCCCAGAACTCGAGGGGATCGGGACCTTCGGCTCACCGATCCGGCTCCCGTGGATCCGTCGGACCCCACTGGGCCTCCCCCCGGGTGCGCACGCGCAGGCCGTCCGGGGTGACCAGCGATGCCGGGCCCACCGCCTCGCCCCCGTACCGGTCCCGGATGGCGTCGACGGCGTCGGCCACCGGGCTCCACACCTCCTGCAGGCGCGCCGCGGCCACCGAGGCGTCCCCGCGGGCCGCCGCCGACCCGGCCACGGGATCCTCGCCCGCACCGTGGGCTCCGGTCGGCCCGGCCACCGGTCCCTCCTCGCGAGCGGGACCGGCGGCGTCGAGGTCGAGCCGGAGCTGGGTGCCCCCGGCGGGATCGGACAGCCCGGACAGGGAGACCCCGAGGAGGCGCACCCCCTTGCCCACGTCGACACCGCCCAGCAGTGCCCCGGCCACCGACGCGATGGCCGGGGCGGCGTCGACCGGTCCGTCGAGCGTGTGGGAGCGGGTGATCTGGGTGAAGTCGCCGAACCGCAGCTTCACGGTGACCGTGCGGGCCGCACGTCCGGCCCGGCGCAGGGCGGTGGCCGACGCGTCGACCATGCGGTGCAGTCGGCGGTCGAGGTCGCCCCGGTCCCACACGTCGACGGCGAAGGTCTCCTCGTGTCCGATCGACTTCGCCGCCTGCTCCGGCACGACCGGCCGGTCGTCGACCCCCCGGGACAGCTCCGCCAGGTGCCGTCCCGTCGCGGCACCCAGGTACCGCTCCAGGGCGTCCGGGGGCAGCTCCGCGAGGTCGCCCACCGTGGTGACACCGAGCGCCAGCAGTCGCCGTTCGGTCACCGGCCCGATCCCCCACAGGGCCCGGACAGGGAGCGGGTGGAGGAAGGCCAGTTCGTCGGCGGCGCGGACCTCGACGACCCCGGGGCCCGGCTCGATCCCCGTGCGGGAGGCCCGGGGCTTGGCCGCCTTCGACGCCAGCTTCGCCATCAGCTTGGACCGTCCCACGCCGACCGAGCACGGGAGCGACATCTCGCGGCGGACCCGGTCCCGGATGGCCTCGCCGATGCGGGTCCCGTCGCCGAACAGGTGGACCCCTCCGGTGACGTCGAGGAATGCCTCGTCGAGCGAGATGCCCTCGACGAGGGGCGTGAACGACCCGAGGATCCCGTGGAGGCGACGACTCTCCTCGGTGTAGCGGTGGAACCGGCCGTCGAGGAAGACGGCGTCGGGACACCTCCGCCGGGCCACCGATGACGGCATCGCCGAGTGCACGCCGAACATGCGCGCCTCGTAGGTGCAGGCGGCCACCACACCCCGCGGCCCACTCCCGCCGACGATCACCGGCCTGCCCTCCAGCGACGGGTCGTCCAGGACCTCCACCGACGCGAAGAAGGCGTCCATGTCCACGTGGAGGATCACCCGCTCCGCAGCCGGGGGCCCCGGTGCCGGGTGCGCCGCATCGCCGTCGTCGGGCACGGCCGGTCCGCTCACCCTCCGAGGCGCAGTCTCCGGAAGCCCTCGGCGCAGGGGACCCCGGCATGGCGGCCGGCATCCTCGGCAGCCAGGCGCATGGCGGTGACCGCCCACTCGCCGCCGTCGGGGAACTGGCTCCGGTGACAGCCGACGGCCGCGCCCTTGACGTCGACGGTGTGGCTGATGTCGACCCAGACGTCGGGTTCGAGCGTCCCGGACAGCAGGACGGTCGACACCTGGTGGGACGGCCCCGTCTCGGGGAAGTAGTGGGGCATGGCGGCCGCCGGCGACACCGCGTCGAGCACGGCGAACCCGGTGACGCGGTGGTCCCGGTGGTTGAAGTAGTCCTGCCCGAAGAAGACGGCGGTCGGGTCGGGGCACAGCACCACGTCGGGACGGAGGCGCCGCACGGCGGCCACGAGCGCCTGGCGGAACCACGGCCCGTCCTCGAGCTCGCCGTCGGGCACCCCCAGGAACCCTTGACCGGACACCCCGACCACGGCGGCCGCGGCTGCGGCCTCCTCGGCACGCACGGCGATGAGCTCCTTCGGCTCGGTGGTCGGGTCGGCGGTTCCCTTCCCGCCGTCGGTGCAGATCAACGTGTGCACCTCGCAGCCGGCCATGGACCATGCGGCCAGCGTGCCCCCGCACGAGACGTCGGGATCGTCCGGGTGGGCGTAGACGGCGAGGACCCGGTGCGGCACCTCGGCGAACAGCTCGGCCATCCCCTCAGGCCCCGGGCCGCTTCGGGGCGGTGGTCTTGGTCAGGAGGCCCACCTCGCGTCGGAAGTCGTCGACGCCCTCGAATCCCTTGTAGACACTGGCGAACCGCAGGTACGCCACCTCGTCGACCACGCGCAGGTGTTCGAGCACCGCCAACCCGACCTGCTCGGACGACGCCTCCCACCCCTCGTCCCGGAGTTCGTCCTCGACCTCGCGGGCGACCACCTCGAGCTGCTCCTCGGTGACGGGGCGGTTCTTGGTGGCCGCACGCAGTCCGTCGATCAACTTGCCCCGGTCGAACGGCTCGCGCATCCCCGACCGTTTGACGACGATGAGCGGGATCTCGTCGATCCGCTCGAAGGTCGTGTAGCGGTGGCCGCATCCCGAGCACTCCCGACGACGGCGGATGGCGGCCCCGTCCTCGGCCACCCTCGAATCCACCACGCGATCGTCGTCGGCCAGGCACCAGGGACAACGCACGGACACGAGGCTAGTGCCGTTCGGCTCCCCGTCACAGGGCCCCCTGCGCAGGTCGACCAGCCCTGGGGCGCCCTCACGACCCCGCCCGCGGGGGTCCGTGCCGGCCACGGCCCGGCTCAGGGCAGCGTGAGCTGCTCGCCGGGGACGACCGTGTCGGTGCCCAGCTCGGCGGCCAGCTGCGACACGAGCGGCCTCGGGTCCCCGGTGGGATCGACCCGCTGCGCGATCGACCAGAGGGTGTCGCCGGAGCGGACGGTGTAGGTCGCGGGGCGGTTGTTGGCCGCGAGGGCGGATTCGGCGGTGTGGGAGGCGCCACCGAATCCGCCCAGCGGAAGCGCGAGGAGGGCGAGCGCCAGACCCATCATCGCGAGGAGGGTGCGTCGGCGGCGCACGTCGAGCGGCACCCGGTGACGCGGCCGGCGGACACCCGCCGTGTCCGTCGGACCACCCGGCTCGAGCCGCGGCCGCAGGCGGGGGGCCCGGGGGTCCGACGGCTGGAGGAGCCGCAGCTCGGGCCGTCCCGGACGGACCGGCACGTCGTCGAGGTACTCCGGCAGGGATGCTGTGAGGAGCGCTGTCATCGGGCCTTCCTTCCTGTCGCCGCCGTCGTCACCGTTGTACGCGCCGGGTGTGACATCCGGCCGGCGGGTGCGTGCCCACCGGGTCGGCTCCCGGGTCGCCGGCAGTTGCCGGGTGTCGAACAGATGTTCGTCATGGGGACATCCCACCACGAACACCTGTTCGGTGTCAATACATTTGTCGAACAGATGTTTGCTTCGGGCGTCCGGGCGGGCTACGTTCATGCAAACAGACGTTCGCAGCGGGGTGTGACGGCCACGGGGCCGGGGCGCGGCGGACCGGAGAGCGGAGGGACCCATGGCCCAGGTACTGAGCACCAAGCGGAAGCAGATCCTCGACTGCATCTCCGAGTCGGTCCGCGACCGCGGCTATCCGCCGTCGGTGCGCGAGATCGGCGAGGCGGTCGGGCTCACCTCCTCGTCCACCGTGCACGCGCACCTCGCCGTGCTCCAGCGCGAGGGCTACCTGCGACGGGACCCGACCAAGCCCCGGGCCATGGAGGTCTGCTACGACCCGTCGTCCAAGGTCATCATGGACTCCCGGCCCATCCGCCACGTGCCCCTGGTGGGCGAGGTGGCCGCCGGTACCGGCGTCCTGGCCCAGGAGAACGTGGAGGAGCTGTACCCCCTGCCCGAGGACTTCACGGGCACCGGCACCCTGTTCATGCTGCGGGTCAAGGGTGACTCGATGGTCGACGCCGGCATCGTCGAGGGGGACTTCGTGGTGGTGCGCCAGCAGCCAGACGCCCAACAGGGCGACATCGTGGTGGCGGGCATCCCCGACGAGGAGGCCACGGTGAAGACCTTCTCCACCCGGGACGGCACCGTCGTGCTCACCCCGGCCAATCCGCGACTGGAGCCCATGGTCTTCGATCCCGCCGAGGTCACCGTCTACGGCAAGGTCGTCACCGTCCTGCGCCGCCTCTGACGGCGCGGCCGGCGGGGTCGATCAGGTCTCCGGTGTCACGGCCCCGATCGCGCTCATGTCCGGGTACCGGCTGCCGGCGGTGACGTCGGCCGGGAAGGCCTCGTCGAGTGCGGCCAGGTCGGCAGCTCCCAGCTCCACTCCGCCGGCGGCCACGTTCTCGTCGAGGTAGCTGCGGCGCTTGGTCCCCGGGATGGGAACGACGTCGTCCCCCCGGCCGAGCACCCAGGCGAGGGCCAGCTGTGCGGGCGTGCAGCCCTTGGCCGCCGCCAGCTCCCGCACCGTGTCCACCAGCCGGAGATTGTGGACGAAGTTCTCTCCGGTGAACCTCGGAAGGTGCCTGCGGAAGTCGCCCTCGCCGAAGTCGTCCGGCGACGTGATCTGTCCGGTCAGGAACCCCCGCCCCAGGGGGCTGTAGGCGACGATGCCGATCCCCAGCTCGCGGGCCGTGGGGACGATGTCGGCCTCGATGTCCCGGCTCCACAGCGACCACTCGCTCTGGAGCGCGGCGATCGGATGGACGGCGCTGGCCCGGCGCAGTGTGTCGGGCGCCGCCTCCGACAACCCGAGGTAGCGGACCTTGCCCTCGGAGACCAGCTCGGCCATCGCTCCCACCGTCTCCTCGATCGGGACGCCGGCGTCGCTCCGGTGCTGGTAGTAGAGGTCGATGTGGTCGACCCCCAGCCGGCCCAGCGACGCATCACAGGCCTGGTGCACGTAGGCGGCGTCGCCCCGGATGGAGCGCACGGCGGGGTCGGCGGTCCGCACGATCCCGAATTTGGTGGCGAGCACCACCTCGTCCCGTCGCCCGGCGATGGCCCGACCGACCAGCTCCTCGTTCAGGAACGGGCCGTACATGTCCGCCGTGTCGAGGAGCGTGACGCCGAGGTCCAGCGCCCGCCGGATGGTGGCGACGGACTCGGCCTCGTCCCCGGGACCGTAGAACTCGCTCATGCCCATGCAGCCGAGTCCCTGAGACGAGACGACGAGTCCGGAGCTGCCGAGCGTGCGTGTGGTGAGGGTCATGCGTCGACCCTACCCATCCCGTGCGTCCCCGCAGGCGGGCGCACCTCCCCTACCCCTCGGCCCCCTCGGCGTGCTCGGCACGCAGCACCGTGTCGAGCACGGAGGAGACCCGGGCCAGCTCGGCGGCGCTCACGTGCTCGCCCGGCGTGTGGGAGAGCAGCGGGTCGCCGGGACCGAAGTTCGCCGCCGGCACCCCCCGCTCGGCGAAGAAGGCGACGTCCGTCCATCCCAACTTGGCCCGCGGCGGCACGCCGGAGGCCGCCACCAGGGCCGCGAGCACCGGGTCGCCGAGCGACGGCGGCGCGCCGGCGGCGGCCTCGACCAGTTCCCAGTGGTCACCGGGCTCGAGGTGGGGGGCGAGCAGTTCCCGGACGGTGGACTCGGCCTGGGCGATCGTGCGATCGGGGGCGAACCGGTGGTTCACCACCACGGTGGCCCGGTCCGGGACGACGTTGCCGGCCACCCCGCCCTCGACCGAGACGACCTGGAGCTGCTCGGCGTACTCGCACCCGTCGATGACCGGACGGCGCCCCTGGTACCCGTCGATCGCCGTCAGGACCCCGGCCAGCCGGTGGATGGCGTTGCGTCCGGCGTGGGGCCGGGCGGTATGGGCCCGGAGCCCGGTCAGGGTCACACGCAGACGCATCGTCCCCTGGCAGCCGGCCTCGACCACCCCGTCGGTCGGCTCCCCCAGGACGGCGACGTCGGCGTCCAGCAGGTCCGGACGGACGTCCCACAGGCGGAGGAGCCCGTTGTGCTCCCGGGCCACCTCCTCGCTGGCGTAGAAGCACCAGGTGATGTCGACGGGCGGGGCGTCCAGGCTCCCGGCCAGGTGCAGGAACACCGCCAGCCCGCCCTTCATGTCGACGGCGCCGAGTCCGCGGAGCGTGTCCCCCTCCACCCGGGGCGCGTCGTTCCCGCCGGCGGCGGGCACGGTGTCGAGGTGGCCGGCCATCAGCACCCGGCGGGGGCGTCCGAGGTCGGTCCGGGCCACCACGTTGTCGTCCACCCGCTCGACGGCGAGCCACGGGCACAGTCCGAGCGCGGCCTCGACGGCGTCGGCCATGGGTCCCTCGTGATGGCTGACGGACGGGATGCCCACCAGTGCGGAGGCCAGCCCCAGCAGCCCGTCGGGACGCACGTCCGAGGTACCGACGGGCGCACCCGGGTCGCCGGCCGTACCGGCTCCGCCGTGCCCCGCCGTCACGCCGGCCGGCCCCGGGTCACATCGACACCCCGTGCGTCCGGAGGATGTCGTTCAGCTGTGCCTTGTCGTGCCGCTGGCCCTCGGTCAGGCGCTTCAGCACGAGCACGCAGGGGAGGTAGAACTCACCGCCCGGGAAGTCGCGGCGCCGGCTGGCCTGGACGGCGACCGACCACGGCGGCACGTGGCCCCGGCCGAGCTCGTCCCCGGACTCCGCGTCGATGACCGGGATCGTCGGGTTGAGGATGGTCCCTTCGCCGAGCACCGAGCCCCGGCCGACCCGGGCGCCCTGGGTGATCATGGCCCGGCTCCCGATCATGACCTCGTCCTCGATCACCACCGGTGCCGCCTGCGCAGGTTCGAGCACGCCGCCGATCCCCACGCCGCCGGACAGGTGCACCTGCTCGCCGATCTGGGCGCACGAACCGACCGTGGCCCACGTGTCGACCATGGTCCCGGCCCCGACCCGGGCCCCGATGTTGACGTAGCTGGGCATGCAGATGACGCCGGGGGCCAGGTAGGAGCCCCACCGCGCCGACGCGCCGGGCACGACGCGCACGCCCGCCGCGGCGAAGTCGTGCTTGAGCGGCAGCTTGTCGGCGAACTCGAACGGACCGACCTCCACCGTCTCCATCGACCGCAGCCGGAACAGCAGGAGGATGGCGTGCTTCAGCCACTGGTGCACCACGACCCGGTCGGTGACCGGGTCGATCTCGGCCACCCGGGCCTCCCCCGAGTCGAGCAGACCGACCGCCTCGGTCACCACAGCGAGTGCCCCGGTGTCGGACGGGGTGAGGTCGGGTGCACGGTCCCACAGCGCTTCGATCCGGTCTGCGAGGTCTGCCATGGGGGGAGACGTTACCGCCCGGCTCCGACACCGCCGGTCCCCCCCCGGGTGGCACCTGCCCCGTCGGCCCCGGCCGGGCCGGGGTGCGCCGGACGGGCGTCGGCCGCTGTGCCGGCGGGGGACGGCCGGTCAGCCGCCGGCGAGGCGCTCGGCCACGAGCCGGAGCCGGTCCATCGGCTGCACGACTGCGACCCGCACATGGCCCCGTCCCCGCTCGCCGTAGAGCTCGCCGGGGCTGACCAGCAGGCCGGCGCGGACGGCCAGCCACTCGCACAGTGCCCATCCGTCGGCATGTGCATCGGGGACGGACACCCACAGGTAGAAGCCGCCCGCCGGCGGGGCGGCAGGGAGGCCGGCGTCGGTGAGGGTGTCGGCCAGGAACCCGAGCCGCTCGCGGTACCGGGCCCGCTGGGCGTCCACGTGGCCGTCGTCGCCGAGGGCGACGGCGGCGCCGGCCTGGACAGGACCCGGCACCATCAGCCCGGCGTGCCGGCGCACGTCCAGGAGGTAGGTCACCAGGTCCTCGTCCCCGGCGTAGAAGCCGGCGCGGACGCCGGCCAGGTTGGAGCGCTTCGACAGGGAGTGGACGGCGACCACGCCGGTCGGTCCCGACTCCAGCACGCTGCGGGGCCGACCCTGCCAGGTGAACTCGGCGTAGCACTCGTCACTGAAGACGGGGACGCCCCGCTCCCTGCCCCAGGCCGCCGAGCGGTCCAGATCCGTGAGCAGCCCGGTCGGGTTGGACGGGGAGTTGACCCACAGGAGCAGGGCCCGCTCCGCGTCGGCGGGATCCACTGCGTCGAGGTCGAGCCCTCCCGCGGGGAGCTCGGGCACGGGCACGGACCGCACGCCGGCCAGCGCGGCCCCCATGGCGTAGGTGGGGTACGAGACCGCCGGGTAGAGGACGGTGTCGCGGTGCGGCGCCCGCAGGTGCAGGAACTGGGCGGTGGTGGCCACGAATTCCTTGGTGCCCACGCAGGCCGCCACCTGCCGCTCGGGATCGACGTCCACACCGAAGCGGCGCCCCATCCACGCCGCCGCGGCCCGGCGGAAGGTGGGCGAGCCCGGCGACGCCGGGTAGCCCCGCTCGGCCCCCGACGAGGCCATGGCGGCCAGTACGACGTCGGGCGGCGGGTCGCACGGCGTGCCGATCGAGCAGTCGACCAGACCGCCGCGGTCGGCGAAGCGCTCCGCGGCCCGGGACTTGGCGCCGTTCAGGCGCTCGTAGGGGTACGGCGGCGGGGCGAAGCCCTCGTGGGGTCCGGGAAGGGACGTTGCGGAGCTCACGAGGCCACGTAGGCGGCGAAGCGGGCCTTGCCCGCTTCGTCCAGGACGACCTGGATGCGGGTGGTGGCCTCGCCCGCCTCCTCGCCGACGATCTCCCCCTCGCGGTGGACGGCCGCGAGGACGTCGCCCCGGGCCCAGGGGATCTCGAGTTCGACCACCCGGTCCCCCACCCGCAGCCGGTCGCCGATCGCCACCAGGAGGTCGTCGATGCCCGCACCGGTCCGCGCCGACAGCAACACCGAGCCCGGATGGGCGGCCATCAGGCGCCGTGCCTCCTCGCCGGCGTGGTCGTCCCCACCCCCGAGCGCATCGGACTTGTTGACCACGAGCAGTTCGGGAAGGCCGTCCGCGCCGATCTCGGTCAGGACCGAGTGGACGGCGTCGACCTGGCCCTGCAGGTCCGGTGCCGAGCCGTCGACCACGTGGACGATGAGGTCGGACTCGAGCACGACTTCGAGCGTGGACCGGAACGCCTCGACCAATTGGTGGGGAAGCTTGCGGACGAAGCCGACGGTGTCGGTCAGGAGGACCAGCTCCCCACCGGGGAGGTCGAACCGCCGGGTACGCGGGTCGAGCGTGGAGAAGAGGCGGTTCTCGACGAGCACGTCGGATGCGCACAGCCGGTTCAGGAGGGTCGACTTCCCGGCGTTGGTGTAGCCGACGAGCGACACGGTGCGCTGGCGGCCGCGCTGGCGGCCGCGGCGCTGGACCCGCCGGGTGCGGTCCAGCTGGCGGAGATCGGCCTCGAGGCGCGACATCCGCTGCACCAGCCGCCGTCGGTCGACCTCGAGCTGGGTCTCGCCCGGGCCCCGCGTGCCGATCCCACCGGCCTGCTGGCTGAGGGCGTGGCCCCGGCCCCGCAGCCGGGGCAGCCGGTAGCGGAGGAGGGCGAGCTCCACCTGGGCGCGCCCTTCGGGCGTCCGGGCGTTCTGGGCGAAGATGTCCAGGATGACCGCCGTACGGTCGATGGCGGTGCGGCCCAGGATCTTCTCCAGGTTCCGCTGCTGGGCCGGCGAGAGGTCGTCGTCGAACACCACGGTGTCGGCGTCGACATCCAGGCAGACGGCCAGGAGCTCCTCGGCCTTGCCCTTGCCGAGGTAGGTCGCCGGGTCCGGTGCCGTCCGGCGCTGCACGATCCGTCCGGCCACGTCGGCGCCGGCCGTGTCGACCAGGAGCGCGAGCTCGTCCAGCCCCGCCTCGGTGGCCGCCGGGGTCCCGTGGGGGAACGTCACCCCGACGAGGACGATGCGCTCCCGTACCTCGCGGGAGATCAGCGTGTCGGTGAACGCGGTGTCGGAGGGGCTCATGGCCTGCACACGCCCGTCGTGCCGGCGCTCATCGTGCCGCCGACGGCACCGGCCGGGCGCCGTCCAGCACGGCGACGGGGTCCACCACGACCGAGGCCACCCGGTGGACCGGGCCCCGCAGCCGGACCGCACTGCCGTCGAAGGTCACCTGGAGCGGACCGCCGGGGTTGTGCACCGTTACCCGGTCACCGACCAGTCCCCAGCTCCGTGCTGCGGCTGCGGCTGCGGCGCTCCCGGTGCCGCACGCCTGGGTCTCCCCGACGCCGCGCTCGAACACGCGCAGGACCAGGCTGTCGGGCTCGTCGCCCGATGCGATGAACTCCACGTTGATCCCACCGTCGTAGACGGACTGGAGGTGGGCCCCGATGCCGGGGACGTCGACGTCGTCCAGGGTCGGGCCGAACATGACGACGTGGGGGTTGCCCATGTCGACGGTCCGCACCCTGCGGTCGGTGAACTTCTGCCGCTGGTCCGGGCCCAGTTCGACCGCACCCAGGTCGACCGACGCCTCGGCGACGTGGACCTCGGCGCCCTCGGCGTACTCCACCGTCTTCACCCCGGCCGCCGTTGCCACGGTGAACACCGGGGGCGACACCAGGGCACCCAGGACGGCGGCCTGGGCCAGGCAGCGCATCCCGTTGCCGCTCATCTCGGCCTCGCCGCCGTCGGCGTTCTGGAGGACCATGCCCACGTCGGCCACGCCACCCCCTTCGACGACCTGGATCACCCCGTCGGCGCCCACCCCGAAGCGCCGGTCGCACAGGGCGCGCACCAGGTCCGCGGCGAGCGGCCCGGACGAGGCCGGGTCGAGGAGGACCAGGAAGTCGTTGCCGGCGCCGTGGTGCTTGGTGAACCGGAGCAGGCTGGAGGTGGTCGAGGAGGCGGTCATGGTGTCACCCCACAGTCTCTCACCGGACCGGGTCCGGTCGCGGCACACCGGTCCGACCCGTCGACGCGTTCCCACCGTCCCGGCCGTTCCCACCGTCCCGGCCGTTCCCACCGTCCCGGCCGTTCCCACCGTCCCGGCCGTTCCCACCGTCCCGGCCGTTCCCACCGTCCCGGCCGTCCAGCCGGGCCACCACCGCAGCCACCGGGTCCTCGTCGGGCCCCACCCACTCGATCCGAGGGTCGCGGCGGAACCAGGCCCACTGCCGGCGGGCGAACTGCCGGGTCCGCCGCACCGCGTCCTCCATCGCCGTGGCGAGCGGCACGCCGTCCTCCACGTGGGCCAGGAGTTCCCGGTAGCCCAGGGCCTGGCGCGCCGTCCGCGACAGTCCGCCGGGACGCGTCGCCAGGGCCCGGACCTCGTCGAGGAGCCCGGCGTCCATCATCCGGGTCCACCGGTCGCCGATCCGTCGGTCGGTCTCGGCCGGATCG